>CAZPAH010000063.1:6108-16393 GCA_964584495.1 uncultured bacterium
GTGGGAAGGTTTCAAGGTGGGGGAGAAGGAGGTCCAGCATTACAGGCGCAGGTTCGGCAAGAGCAAGTATGGAAGCCGGCGCTATCTGAACGGATTCTTCGACCTGATGACGGTGATGTTCATAACGCGCAGGGCAACGACCCCGCTGCATCTCTTCGGCCGGATAGCGGTTTTCTTCCTTGCCGTCGGTGGATTGATAAACCTCTATTTCCTTGGGGTTTGGGTCTCAGGCAGGGGGTTGCACGTTAGGCCTCTTTTGGTGCTCGGACTGATCATGATCGTGATAGCGATCCAGATCGGATCGATCGGCCTCCTGGCGGAGCTCCTCTCCTCCAATATCGAAAGAAAGTTTTCTTATCGCGAGTACCAGGTCGATGATTGAGGAAAACGGAAAAAGAAAGCTCCGAACCGTCCTCGTCGGCCCCGCCTACCCTTACCGGGGCGGGATATCGCATTACAACACATCGCTCGCCAGGCGGCTGGAGGGCCGGTGCGACGTCCGGGTCGTCAACTACAAGAGGCTCTATCCCGGATTTCTTTTCCCGGGAAAGACCCAGTATGACGACAGCCGCAGGGCTTTCGACGTTTCATCCGACAGGTTGATAGACTCTATCAATCCCTTCAGCTGGATAAGGACCGGAATATTTATCGCCGGGCTGAAGCCCGATGTCACGGTTTTTCAATGGTGGCACCCTTACTTTGCGCCTGCCATATTCAAGATTTGCAGTATCCTGAGAACGGCAAGAGCGGGGAAGATAATGATGATATGTCACAACGTCGTTCCGCACGAGCAATCGATCCTCGACAATCTTCTTTCCCGGCTGGCCTTCGCCCTGCCGCACGGCTTCATGGTTCAATCGGGAGAGGACAAGACGAACCTGCTCCGGATCAGGAGTAAGGCCAAGGTCGTTTCGCACCCCCTTCCCCTATTTGATTTTTTCAAGGCCGGCGAACTCTCGAGGGAGGATGCGAGAAAAGCGCTCGGTGAAAAAGAGGGGCCCCTGATCCTTTTCTTCGGCTACATCCGCAGGTACAAGGGACTGCGTCACCTTATAGAGGCGATGCCTCGGATAAGGGATGCGACCGGCGCCAGGCTTCTCGTGGTCGGAGAGTTTTACGAAGATGAAGCTCCATACCGGGATCTGGTTTCATCCCTGGGTCTTTCGGGCTATGTCAGTTTTATCGACAGGTATGTAGGCAACGAGGAGGTGGCCGGTTTCTTCTGCGCGTCCGATCTGGTCGTGCTTCCGTACATTTCGGCCACGCAGAGCGGGATAGCCCAGATAGCGCTTTCCTTCGACAGGCCGGTGGTGGTTACCGCGGTGGGAGGGCTTCCCGAGGTTGTCAGGGAGGGCAGGACCGGATTTATCGTTCCACCGGGCGATCCGGAAGCTCTTGCCGGAGCGGTCGAAAGGTTTTTCAGGGAGGGGTGGGCGGAAAGGATGGCTCCTTTTTTTACAGGGGAGAAGACGCGTTTTACCTGGCCCGTGCTGGTGGAGAAGTTCCTGTCTCTGGCCGGCGAACTTTGACGGCGGTGAGTAAGGTTGAGCTCCGGATATCTCGATGTTATCGTGCTGAACTGGAACGGGGAAGGACTGATCGGTCCATGTCTCGATTCGCTCCTTAAGATCGAGGATCCTCCCCTTCGGGTCATCGTCGTGGACAACGGCTCGACGGATTCGTCGGCAGAGCTCGTCAGAGAACGGTATCCCGGGGTAAAGCTCATCCTTAACGGCCGAAACCTGCTGTTCGCGGCCGGCAACAATGTCGGGCTGAAATGGGCCTCGGAAAATGGGGGGAGTCATTTTCTCCTGCTCAACAACGATACCGAGGTGGAACCGTCGTTCGCTCGGAGGATGCTCGATGCTATCGAGGAGACCGGGGCCGGTATAGCCGGTCCCAGGATACTCTATCACGGTTTTCCCAGAAGGATATGGTACGGGGGAGGCGGGTTTCACCCCGTCGTATGGATACCCCGGCACATGAATATCAGGAAGGCTCCGGAGGAGGTGGACGAAGGGAGGGCCGAGACGGAGTGGGTGTCCGGTTGCGCGCTTCTCGTAAAGAAAGAGGTCATCGACGGCATTGGGATGCTCGATCCTTCCTACAATATATATTGCGAGGATGTCGACCTGTGCCTGAGGGCGCGTCGTGCCGGATGGAAATGCGTATACGAGCCGTCGGCGACGGTGTATCACAAGGTCAGCTCGAGCAGCGGTGGAGGATTGACCCCGTTCAAGCTGGAGAACAGGATCGTCAGCACCTGGATCCTATTCAGGCGGTTCAGATCGAGATTATGGAGGGTTCTGCTTTTTCCCGTCCATCTCACGGGATTTGTCCTGCTTCTAGCGGCCCTCCTCGTGACGGGCCGCTGGCGGCTTCTTCGTGGAGCCTTGAAGGGGGCTGCGAGGGTGGCACGGGGTGGGTAACGTTCTAATTCATGCTTTTTTTACAGGTTTACTAGAGATAGGTAAAGTGTTAAAATTATAAAAGTGCTGCGGTAGCGGAGTTACAGGAGGTTCAGGCCGTTGATGAAGAAAAGGGCGACCGGGCGGCAGGCCGGTCTTTTCGACCCGGTTGGCAGTTTCGATACCGCCACCGGGTGGCGGAAATGGCTGGTTGTTGTAATCTTCCTCGTTCTCGTACTGGCTGTCCTGATGCCGGAGCTCGTTTTCCAGGACAAGATATTCCTTTCGCCCGACACGAAGGCTCCCCTCAGTTTCAAGTATATCGGCCGCGAATCTTACGAATCGGGGACCAATCCCCTCTGGAATCCCTACCTGTTCTGTGGAATGCCGAGCTACCCAAGCCTGTCGTACACGCCCCTCGTCTATCCGCTCTCTTTTATCGTATACATCCTGCATCTGGCCGGTTTCCCGGAAATGACTTGGTTGCTGGTGCATTTCCTCATGGCCGGGATAGGAGTTTTTTTGCTGATGCGGTCTTTCAGCGTGAGATCGTCCGTATCACTTATCGCCGCAGCTATGTTCATGATGATGCCGAACTATATCGCGGCGGCCGCCAACGGCCACGGTTCCCAGGCGTGCGCTATCGCGTACATGCCCTTCGCGCTTCTCTTCACGAGAAAGATACTTGGGGGGAATAACAGGATACAGAGCGCCGCGCTGCTTGCGATCACGCTGGGATTCCAGATGTTGAGGGGGCATATACAAATTTCTTTCTATACGATGTTGCTCGTCGGTTTCGTTTTTATCCTTGAATCGGGTTACATGATCGGTAAAGGCAAACGGCGTGAAGTTGTCGTGGGACTAGTGCCGATGGCGGCCGCGTTCATTTTCGCCTTCGGGATCTCGGCGGTTCTTCTTCTGCCGGTAAGGGAGTACGCCGCCTATTCGATAAGGGGAGGAGGGGGATCGGGCGGACTGGATTACGGTTATGCGACCAGCTGGTCGCTGCATCCGCGGGAGATTGCGACGTTCATCTTTCCATGGGCATCGGGGTACGGCAAGGCTACGTACTGGGGGGATATGCCGTTCACGGATTATCCTAACTACATCGGAGTCTGCGCCTTCATTTTTTCGGTCGCCGCACTGTTCATCGTCAAGTCGAGATGGAAATGGTTCCTTTTCGCTTTAGCGGTCCTCGCTA
The DNA here is from genome assembly GCA_964584495.1 of uncultured bacterium. GTDB lineage: Bacteria > Krumholzibacteriota > Krumholzibacteriia > Krumholzibacteriales > Krumholzibacteriaceae > CAZPAH01. The sequence goes on from CAZPAH010000063.1 coordinate 9,718, forward strand.
CCATTTTAAGCTTCGGACGGTTCTTTCCAGTGCTCTACAACCTTATGTTCGAGCATTTCCCATATTTCAACAAGTTCCGGGTCCCGGTGATGATACTGATCGTGCAGCAGCTTGCCCTGGTGGCGCTAGCGGGGCTCGGGATCGAGGAATTCCTTCGGCGGTGCGAGGGTGGCGGACCGGGGTTGGGGCGCGGCCGCGAATACATTAAATACCTTCTCATCGCTTCGAGCGCCCTTTTGGTCCTGGTGCTGGTGGGACACGAGGCGATCGGCAACGGGATCGCCGGGAACCCCGCCGTGCGGCAGAAGGTGCAGCAGGAGTGGATCGGGAAGGCGGCCGGTTCATACGCGGGCGACCTTGGACGGACGGTCTTTTTCATCACCGCATTCATGGCGGTTCTCTTCCTGTCGTCGCGAAGCAGGATTCGCAGCGGCGCGGCGGTACTGGCGCTGGCCCTACTAGCCGTGATCGATCTCTACTCGGTCGATTATCCTATACTGCATCCCGACAAAGCCTGGAACGCCAAAGGGTATGCCTTGATAAAGCCCAAGGAGGAAAAAGAATCTTTCGGCCAGCCGACCGATGAGATCGAGTTCCTCAAGAAGGACGAATCGTTCTTCAGGATATTCCCCGTTCCAGCGGCAAATCCCGGGCGCTGGGGGCACAGCGTGTACCCCTTCTCGGATAACAGTTTCATGATGTCGAAGATCTTCTCGCTCGGCGGCTATCACGCGGCGAAGCTGAAGAATTACCAGAACTTGATGGATCTCATGTTCGCGTCATTCAACAGGCGAAGGGTTCCCCGCCAGATACTCGATATGCTCAACGCGAAGTATTTCGTCTCGATCTATCCCCTCTTCAAGGAAGATTCGGGATTCCCCCTCGTATTCCAGAGAGAGAAATCATACGTGTATAGAAACGAGGAAGCGCTGGACAGGGTTTTCTTTGTGGGCGATTACAAGGTCATGGATGAAAACGAAGCGCTCGGTTACCTGATTTCCCCCGATTTCGATCCTTCATCTCAGGTCCTGCTGCAGAAAGAGCCGACAGGTCCGGTAGAATCGGCGCAGGGGAGCCGGGCTTCGATCGTAGAGTACGGTCTGAACTCCTTCAAGATCGAGGCGTACGTCGAAAAACCGTGCATAATGGTGATCAGCGAGATATTCTACCCCGATTGGAGGATGAGCGTCGATGGAGTCGAGAGGGAAATACTCCAGGCCGATTATTGTCTCAGGGCCGTGTATCTCGGCCCGGGGCGGCACGATATTTCGATGTGGTTCTATTCCTCGGTGCTCCATGGATCGTTGATCGCGTCCGTATCATTCTTCTCGGTCGCTTTCATCGCGGCGGTCTTCTTCGGCCTCGTACCCAAAAGGAGGAGTTAATAAGTGGAAGCCCTCATTGTGGTCCCGACCTACAACGAGAAAGAGAATATCGGGGGTATAATCGAGGCCGTCCTAGCCCAGGGGGATGATATCGGCATTCTGGTCGTCGATGACAACTCCCCCGACGGCACCGGAGAGATTGTCAGAGAGCTCGCCGCAGCGGATGGACGAGTGCACCTGCTGAAGAGAAAGGGCAAGATGGGATTGGGGTCCGCCTATATAGCGGGATTCAAGTGGGCTCTGGAATCGACCGATGCCAGGTATATCTTCGAGATGGATGCCGATTTCTCTCATGATCCGGGAGCTATTCCGGAGTTCCTTGAGGCGATCAAGGAGAACGACCTCGTTATAGGTTCAAGATACCTTGACGGTATCACGGTGGTGAATTGGCCGCTCAGCCGGCTTATACTTAGCTGCGGCGCCAATATTTACACCAGGATCGTGACGGGGCTTCCACTCAAGGATTCGACCGGCGGATTCAAATGTTTCAGGAGGGAAGTTCTCGAGCAGCTTCCACTCGATACGATAAAGAGCGACGGATATTCCTTCCAGATCGAGATGAATTTCTTCTGCTGGAAAAAGAAATTCAAAATAAGAGAGATACCGATAATATTCACCGATCGCAGGGTGGGGATCTCGAAAATGTCGAAGAAGATAATCTGGGAGGCGGCGTTCATGGTATGGCGCCTTAGATTCATGAGCCCCCGGCGGTGGAAATAACCCCTCGTACAGGTTCAAATGGATTTATCAATAATTATCGTTACGCACAACAGCCTAAGGCCGGTTGAGAGGTGTCTCGCTTCGCTCAGGGAGCATCCCCCCGCGTGCATGTTCGAGACTATCATCGTGGACAACGCCAGCTCCGACGGCACTCCCGCGATGATCGCCTCGCGTTTCGGGGAATTCAAGCTCGTGGCGAATAACGATAACAGGGGGTATTCTAGGGGTGTGAATCAGGGGATATCGTTCTCGACGGGTCCTCTGATTCTCATTCTGAACCCCGATATTGAGATCACGTCCGGATCGATAGATGCGCTCATCGATTTCATGAAAGAGAATCCCGACGCGGGAATCGCCGGATCGAAACTCCTATACCCCGACGGAACGCTTCAGTATTCCTGCAGGGCGTTCTACACCGTCAAGACCCTTTTATTCAGGAGGACCTTTCTCGGCAAGCTCTTTCCCGGTTCCAAGACGATCCGGGACCATCTGATGCTCGATTACGATCATGAAAAATCGAGAAGGGTCGACTGGGTGCTCGGCGGGTGCATGATGGTCAGGCGGGAAGCGATGGAGAAGGTCGGAATGATGGATGAGCGGTTTTTCCTCTACTTCGAGGATACCGATTGGTGCTTCAGGATGAGGCAGCACGGCTGGCATGTTTATTACGTTCCCCGGTCGGTTATGACTCACAGTTACGAACGTTCGAGCGCCCGTTCGATACTGAGAAAGCCTTTCTTAATGCATTTATTGAGCCTTCTCCGGTATTACGAGAAATGGAACCGCCTCTTCTATTTTTTCAGGCGGCACCGTTCCGCTTTCAAGACAAGTGTCTTTTTCCTGGTGGATCTGCTGGCCATAAATGCCGGGTTCTTCGCCGCATACTACCTCCGTCTGCTATTTCAACCCTTCTTCCGTTTCGGGCTCTATCCGCTCAGCTGGTACTATTATTTCATACTCTTCTACCACATGGTGTTTTTCCTGACGTTCTTCTTCATGGGGCTATACCGTATCAAAAGGGAAACCACGGCGGCGGAGGAGTTCGCCCAGGTGACGAGGGCGGTTCTCACCGTTTTCGCCATCCTTCTGGTATCGACCTACCTCACGAGGATAAGGATCTTTTCGAGGGCCGTTCTGGTGGGGCATGCCGTTTTCAGCATTTTCGCCGTCTTCGGAATGAGAAGGCTGGTGCGGAAGGTTCATTCACGCCTCGTTAGAGCCAGCTTCGACCTGAGGAGGGTCCTGCTCGCCGGCTGCGGGGATGAGGTGAGGGCTTTTTCCGAATCCATCTCGTACAGGCCCGAGGCGGGGATAGATATCGTCGGTGTCATCGGTGAGGAGGAGGGATCCCTCGGAGGCGTCGAGGACCTTCCGCTTATTATCGAAAGGTTCAAGGTACAGGAAGTGATAATATTCCCGTCCTGCGCTTCGGGGAGGGCTATAATGCCGCTGTTGCTAGGATCGGGAAACGGGACGGTGAAGATCAGGATCGTCTCTCCCCTGGCCCGGATAATGACCAGGGGCGTGACGGTGGAGCAACTCGGCGGCGTGGAAATGTTCTCGATTGAGAGAGGGACGCAACATATCTTCTCGCGGGCCCTCTCCAGATTCATCGATATTGCGACGGCCCTCGTTCTAATACCGGTTTCCGCCATTCTATCCGCTGTTATCAGAATATACGGCCGGTTTTCGGGGGATATCTCTTTTTTCCGGGAGAAGCGCACGGCAGGCGCTCGAAAAAGCATCTCATGGCCACGCGGAGTGCTTGGATCGGGACGGGAGATACCAGATATTTTCAAGGTAGAGATTTTCGCGATGCTTCTGGCCGGTAAGGTCGCCCTGGCGGGCCCGCCATCCCTTCCGTCCTCATTGGAAGCCGGCGGGGATTTCGTCCCCGGGAGCTACAGGCCAGGAATTACAGGGAAATGGAGGTTCTCGCCGACGAATGACTGGAAAAGGGCCCTCGAAAACGAGCTCCTCGAATCGAGGGATCGATCGGTCTCGGAATATCTATTCATTCTTTTTAAATCGATAAAGAAATGTATTTTCGGCGAATATCCGCTATGGTTTATAGGTGAGGGAGGAGACAATTGAAGCGCCTCGTTGTATCGGTTTTGATAACCCTTATCCTGATCCCCGTAGTCGCGGCCGGCTATCCGGGGGAGTGGAATGTATACCTTGACGCGAGTTCGGTCAATAGAATCACATCGATAGGAGACAGCCTCTGGTGCGCTACGAACGGGGGCATACTCCTCTTCGACCTCTCGGATTCGACCATGACCAGATACTTCGAAGGACTGGGATTCAGGTCGAGCGACGTGACGGCCGTCACGATCGGTAGCGGAGGATCGATCTGGGCCGGTTTCCGCGGGGCCGGGATCGTCCGGATAGACGATCCGGGGGGAGATCCGTCAGTAAAATCGTACACGGCCCTCTTCGATTTCCTGGTAAGCGACAGCGTGACCTGTCTGGCGCCCGCCGCCGGCGATATATATTACGGATCGAGGAACGGAGTGGCCAAGTTCTTCGACAATCTCCATTCACTCGAGGTCCAGCTGTCGGAAAACCTCGAGGGCAAGGTCGTGTACGATCTTCTCTACGACGGTCCGAACGACCGGTTATGGGTCGCATCCGGGGAGGGGATATACAGCTTCGACAGGGCGACATTCACCCTGACGCTGTTTCCTATCGGAGAGGTCAGGTCGATCTGCGAATATAACGGAGCGTTTTACTGCACATGCGGGAACGGTATTCAGATCTTCGACGGCTCTTCGTGGACTCCGTTCGGTTCAAACCTGCACATGGCCCCGGTCGCGGTCTCTTCCGGGGGAGGAGAGTTGTTCTGCGCGTCCCCCGAAAGGGTTTACCAGTGGAACGGCTCCTATTGGGCCTCGGTCAATACTTCGGAAATGAAGGACCTCTTCCTGGGAGTGTACAAGATCGGCTGGGGGGAGAATACGCTGAAGACCCTTGCCGTCGATCGAAGCGGTACGCCCTGGATCGGTGGGAGGGTGGACGGCGAGAACAGGGGAACATATATTTCGGGATTCGCCGCCGGTTCCTGGCAGAACAGGAAGCTCGACGTCCTCACGCAAAATTCCGTTATTGAGATGTCCTCCGACGGGTACGGCGGAATTTGGATAAGCACCCGTTACTACGGAGTCGACTATATGTCGGCGGGAGGCGAATGGACCGCCTACACGAAAACGAGGGATGATACGGGCGATGACAATGCGCTCACGCGAAGTTCGTTCAATTTCGCCGTTCTCTTCGATTCGAACGGATTCCTCTGGTGCAACTCTGCCAATTTCGATCTCGATATGCTCGAGGTGAACGATCCCTTCGATAAGGGAGACGATATCTGGCGACATTTCTCGCTGGATGACGGGACGACGATAAGTTCCGACAGGTTTTTCAAGGCGAAGGAAGATCCCGCCGGAAACAGGTGGTTCATGGCGGATGATATCGAGCAATCAACGCATGGATACGGGGTCAGTATCGCAAACGCCGGGGCATCATCATGGTTGAGCATCAACCCGATAACGAAACCGGAGATGACGGGCGGTTCCGTTTTCGATTGCGTTTTCCAGGGAAATTCAGTCTACCTCGCCATCAGGGGGTACGGGGTTCAACGGTGGTTCGCGGGGGGCTTCGACTGGGCATCGCTGGTCGACGACTCGGACGATTACTGGATCACCCTCATCGATCAGCAGGATCTGACGAACACGGTCATCTCATGTATCGCCCTCGGTGACGATAATACCCTCTGGGTAGGCACCGCAGGAGGACTCGTCAGATACAGTTCGGGTATTACGACGACGCTCAACACCGGGGACGGCTTGATCGGCAATTCTATAACCGACCTGGAGATAGATTCTTACGGCAGTGTCTGGGTGGCCACGGACAAGGGCATCAACAAGCTCGATCCGGACGGGAACGTCCTCGAGACCTTCACGACAGCGCTTCTGTGGCAGGAGGAATTCCAGTTCACATATCCTAGCTCGGTTATTTCCCCTCTCCCCTCGCATCACTGCAACGCCCTGGAGTACGACCCGGAAAGCGACTTCTTGTGGATCGGAACGGAAAATGGAGCCGCCAGGCTGGATGTGACCCCCGTCGCAGAGGAGGTTATTCCCCTCTCGACTATGATACTGTATCCCAACCCCGTGCATATCTCGAGGGGGGATGAGACCCTCAGGATATCGAGGATATCGGGGACGGTAGATGTCCGGGTCTACAATATCGAGGGGGAATTGGTCCACGAAGCGAGCAATGTCTCCGATGGAGAGGATATCTGGGATATCCTTACGATAAACGGGTACCGGGCGAGGTCCGGAATCTATCTGGTGAGAATAACGAACGGGAAGTCGACGGAGATCAGAAAGGTTGCGGTTATCAGGTGATAAATGAGAAATGCAGGAGAATCCTGGTCGTCGGAGCGGGCGAGGCGGGCCGGATGGTGGCCGCCGAGATCGAATGCCACGGGGAGCTCAACGGCGAGGTGATAGGTTTTCTTGACGACGATCCGGATCTTGCAGGCAAGAAGGTCGCGTCGATTCCCGTGCTGGGAA
>CAZPAH010000064.1:0-16274 GCA_964584495.1 uncultured bacterium
GGGCGATCGCGAAATTCGCAGCCGGAGGAAAGAGAACGCCAAAGAAGGATCTGGCGATGATGGCGATGACCTACGGGTACGTATATGTGGCCAGGATAGCGATGGGAGCGAACGAGAGCCAGACGATCAAGGCGTTTCTCGAGGCCGAGAGCTACGACGGCCCTTCGCTGATAATCGCCTATTCTCATTGCATAGGCCAGGGGATCAATATGATGAGGGGGCTAGACGAGCAAAAAGCAGCGGTCAATTCGGGCTGCTGGCCTCTTATAAGATACAACCCTTCCTTGAGGGCCGAGGGGAAGAATCCGCTGCAGCTCGATTCCAAGGCGCCCAGCATCCCGGTTGCGGATTACATCTACAACGAGAACAGATTCAGGGCGCTTAAGAAGATCCAGCCGGAGGTTGCGGCCGAGCTCCTGAAAGAAGCCCAGAAGGATGTCGAGCGCCGCTGGAAGATCTACGAGCACTGGGCCGCCATCCCGGCGGAAGAAGGCAAGTAGGCCCGACGGTAACGATGCCCGCAAAGAGAGGCGCCGGACATAAAGTTCGGGCGCCTCTCTTTTATGTGAATCGAATTTCAAGCGGATCATGCCGATGGCTTGAAGATCGTGTCGAGGATCGTGCCGTCCCTCCATTCGACCACTTCGACAACAGTATCGGTGGCCTCTTTCTTCCGTGGAATGTCGCCGTACCCGGCGGCGGCTTTCAGGGAAATCTCGTGTAGTTCCTCGATCCCGACGACGTTCAGGCCGTGCTTTGCCGCATTGTCCTTCAGCGTATCGATGAATTTCGATCTGCTATTAGGATTGATCGCCACAAATTCCTCGGTAACCGCGACATCTATCACCTCTCCGGGGATCGATACGGTGTAGACACTGTCGACGATACGGGGATAGCCTACGCCTTTCTCCTTCTTGCCCGTCGCGAGCGGGAGAAACATTATCGTGAGTTCGGAGCCGGCCGCGACGCCCTGCGCCCCCCCGATCCCACCCAGAATCCTTCCGTTTGCGCATATGCTGTTAACGTTGAAATCAAGATCCATTTCGAGGGTCGAGAGTACCGATACATCGAGCATGTTGACTGCATTTTCCTTGTTGGCCACATCGTCGTACTCTCCGGTCGATATCTCGTAATGATTATGATCGTAAAGCATCGATTCTATAACCTTTTTGGAAGGCTCGAAGCACTGGCCGTGAAGGAGATTCGCGATTACGCCAGCCTGGAGCATCTCGACATGGAGGGATGTGCACCCACCGATGGCGAATCCCGCTTTTATCGATCTCTCCTGGAGTATCTTGTTTATCTCGTCGAGAACTATCAGGCCGGCCCCCGAGCCGACCTGGAAATTGAATCCGTCGAAGATCGTCTTGGAAGCCTCCATGACCTTCATCACCTGGGCCGCTATCCGCGAATTGAACTCGTTCGCACGTATTTTCGCTATGTCGAGGGTTCCCGACCCTATCCCCGAGCTGTTCCCCGGGTTGTCCACCTTCACCACGAAATCGACGTCTATCATCGACAGGGATCGAGGGAAGAGATAGCTGTCGCTGATTTCCCCCGCCAAAAGGCATACATGTTCCGCCCAAAGGGTGTCGGCCAGGAAGAGGCCGAGGGGGCCTATCCAGGAGCTCGGATCGCCCATAAGTCCGTTGGCGTTTCCCCACTTGTCGGCGATCGGTACCGGGCCGAATGCGACCTTGACCTTGGTTTCTCCCGTATGGAACCTCCTGACCCTGTTGCCGTGCCCGTAACCGGTGACGATCCATGGAAGAAAGTCTCCGTCCATAAGGTGCTTGCCCATATCACGGTAGCAGCTTCCGGTGAATCCCGCCAATGTCCCGTCTGCCACCGCCTCGGGAAACCAGGGAACACAGTTGTCGAAAAAGGCGTTTCCCAGAAGATGGATATTCTTTTTACCCTTCTCCCTCAGCTTGTCGATGATCATTTTCAGGCAGACATCCCCGAGCCGGTAGTAATGGGGATACGATATCCAATCCCCGTCCTCCAGGATATCTATTACGGCGTCAAGGGATGTTATTTTGCTGGAACCGTTGTGCATGCTGGACCTGCCAGGCCGGCCCGCCCACGATTCTCCGTATTCGAGGTCGAATGCCTCACGGTAAGGCTTTTTGCTGACACCGTTTACTTCGATAGGGACTTTCCTGCCGATGGCGTTGGTGACGAAATCCATTCTTACCTCCAGATATAGACCCTGCAGCAGCTGGGTACATGTATGGCATATAGGTAATCCGATTGATACCGCCCTGTCAAGCATCTATATCCGAAGGCAGTGATACGTTCTCGGAAGGAGCAAACGCCGATGGAGGAGTTGTTGAACCGGACGAAAAAGGTGAAATTCCGACTTGCGATATCAAACCGGGCTAATAATATTCAAATATTATTTGGCCTTGACAACGTGGTTGTTCACGGTTATGATCCGAAATTCAAATTGTGATTTTACGACCCGTTTTTCATGGTGAGAAGTGTTAACCCGAAAGACCTTACAGGAGGTTGTTAATGGCGGAAGAGAAGAAGACCATTACTTCGATGCTTGATGAGAAGAGGCAGTTTCCGCCTCCCGCAGCGTTTTCCAAAGCGGCACATATAAAAAGCATGGAAGAGTACAAGAAGCTTGTGAAGAAGGCGGAAACCGATTTCGAGGGTTTCTGGGCGGAACAGGCCGAAACGTATATCGATTGGTACAAGAAATGGGACAAGACGCTCGAATGGAAACCGCCGTTCGCCAAATGGTTTCAGGGTGGAAAGCTCAATATAGCTTATAACTGCCTTGACAAGCATCTCGAAAACGGCAGGGCGGACAAGACCGCCATCATCTGGGAAGGTGAGCCCGAGGGAGATTCAAGAAAGTTCACCTACAGGGAACTCCATGCGGAGGTCTGCAAGTTCGCCAATGTCCTCAAGAAATATGGGATCAAGAAGGGCGACAGGGTTACCCTTTACATGCCGATGGTTCCCGAGTTGGCGATAGCGATGCTGGCCTGCGTGAGAATCGGCGCCATACACAGCATCGTCTTCGGCGGATTCAGCGCAACATCGATCATGGACCGTAACGTGGACGCCGAATCGAGACTCCTAGTCACGGCCGACGGCTCTTTCCGGAGCGGAAAGACGATCCCTCTCAAGGGGAACGTCGACGAGGCGCTCAAGGGCTCGCCGACTATAGAGCATGTAATAGTGCTTAAGAGGACCGGGAACGATGTCGATATGGTCGAAGGTCGCGACACCTGGTGGCACGACGAGATGGCCGATGTCCCCGCAGAGTGTCCCTGCGAGGAGATGGACGCAGAGGACGTGAGTTTTATCCTCTACACGAGCGGTACTACGGGCAAGCCGAAGGGTGTCGTCCACACAACGGGGGGATACCTCCTTTACGTTACAATGACCTCGAAGCTCGTTTTCGATATTAAGGACGAGGATATCTACTGGTGCACGGCCGATATAGGCTGGATCACCGGGCATTCGTACATCGTGTACGGCCCCCTTAACCTGGGAGCGACATCCGTAATGTTCGAGGGCGTGCCGAGCTACCCGAATCCCGATCGTTTCTGGGACGTTGTGGAGAAGTACAAGGTCAATATCTTCTACACGGCTCCGACCGCGATCAGGGCGATCGCCAGATCGGGCGACGAGTGGCCCAAAAAGCACGATCTATCGAGTCTTCGCCTCCTCGGCACGGTCGGAGAGCCGATCAACCCGGAAGCGTGGATGTGGTATTACAACGTGATCGGAGGCGGACGCTGCCCGATCGTGGATACCTGGTGGCAGACGGAAACCGGTGGAATCCTTATCACGCCGCTTCCCGGCGCTTTCCCGATTAAACCGGGTTCGGCCACTCTTCCGTTCCCGGGGATTTTCCCCAGGGTAGTGAGGGAAGATGGATCTCCCGCGGACGTGAACGAGGGAGGCTACCTGACGATTCAGAAACCCTGGCCGTCGATGCTGAGAACGATCTGGGGCGACGATCAGAGGTTCAAGGATACATATTTCAGCAGGTTCAAGGATGTCTACTTCACCGGTGACGGGGCCCGTCAGGACGAGGACGGGTACTTCTGGATCATGGGACGTGTCGACGACGTTATCAACGTGTCCGGCCACAGGATCGGAACGATGGAAGTCGAAAGCGCCCTAGTTAGCCACGAAACCGTTGCGGAGGCGGCCGTGGTTCCGATGCCTCATGAAATCAAGGGCCAGGGACTGTATGCCTTCGTTACGCTGCAGGCCGGTGTGGAGAAAACGGAAGAGCTCAAGAAGGTGCTCAGAGCCCACGTGGCCGAGGAGATCGGACCGATCGCGAAACCGGATGTAATCCATTTCGCCGACGCTCTTCCCAAGACGCGAAGCGGAAAGATAATGAGAAGGATCCTTAAGAGTATCGCCGCCGGAAACGAGGATATCGGCGATACCACGACCCTTGCCGATCCAAAGGTCGTCGAGCACCTTCTCGAGGAACGTAAGCATTAACATTGGACGCGGAGCGCGATCTGACGGGGCGGGTATCAACCCGCCCTTTTTTTTAAAGATTTCAGAGCCGCCGGCCGATATCCTTAATGAGATGTATCTTACCAGGGAACGCTCTCTGCGGAGCAGGCAAGGTGGTACCTATTGTATGATATAAAGAAGACCGATTTTGGTTTCAGGTTGACATTCGGAGGATATATTGAGATCGACGAGCTTCGGCAGTGGTTCGCCGAAATCGAGAAGGCCATGCAAAATGCCCCGAAAAGGTTCGGAGTATTCGTGGATATGAGGGAACTGACCCCTATGCCGCCGGAATGCCAGGAGCTGATGACCAACGCGCAGGCGATAGTCAAGAAAAAGGGGATGTGGCGCTCGGTCGTCATCCTCGATTCGACCGTTACGGGCAACCAGTTCAAGAGGCTGGCCTCAGCCTCGGGAATCGCGGGGGAGGAGAAGTATATCAACGCTTCCACGACCCCGAACTGGGAGAAGGAAGGGATGGACTGGTTGTTGGAGGCGGTAGATAGCGAGCCCGCCCCATCTAAGTAAACCCGCGGAGAGATAGCGATTCCGCCTATCGATACCGACTCCACGGCGGGGGCGGGAGAATATTCTGCAATGGATATTATCTGTTCCAACTTCCATGTTTAAAACGAGTTAGTCTCAATGGACCTTTTCGCGGCCGACCGTTAAATAATTTGACATCGATCCTGATTTTGGCTATCCTACTCCTGCTATGCGGAAACTACAGTCAAGGGATGTAATTTCAAAGGGTTTTCGCCACAGGAGTCTTTGCAGGCTAGGAGGAGATAATTGAAAGGTCGAGTGCTGATAATCGACGACGAGGCGGAGATCCGCAGAAACCTTACCGTTGGATTGACGCAGGAAGGTTACAATGCGGTCGCCTGCCCGGACGGCATTTCTGCGGTCCATGAACTTGATAGCGCCAGGAAGCAGGGGATAGCGTATGATTATCTGATCACGGATATATTCATGCCGGATATTGATGGATTGAAGATACTCAAGGTCATCAAGAGCCAGTATCCAAACCTCCCCGTACTCGTTATAACCGGTTTCGGCGATATAAGCTTGCAGACAACGGCGCTCTCGGAACACAACACGGGATACCTCGACAAACCTTTCGAGATCTCCGATCTGGTCGAGGCGCTCGAGAAGCTTTCCGCCGGTTCCACCGCCGCGGGGGCGAAGCCGGAAGAGAAAGCGATACAGGGCGAAGGTATCAGGGAATCGGCCAGCGCATATCTTACGATAAGGATCACGGATGCCGAGAGAAGCATGGAAATTTATAAATCGCTCCTCGAGATGCCCGGAGTCCGTTCGTGCGAAGCTGTTAGGGGGGATTTTGACATCATTATTCTGGCCGGGGGATCGAACAAGGCGGAGATAGACGCTCTCTTCGAGAAGATAGCCTCAATGAAAGGTGTCGAGGTAGCCTCCGTTTCCCAGATAGAGCGCCCCAAACTGGACAGGGATGTCGACGAGTTCATCAAGATCTATTCGGACGTCGTGAAACAGCCCGCCGGAGTGGCGCCGAACAAGCAGCCGGGAATGATGAGCTATATAATCGTCGATATCGACAAGGATGCGATTCAGCAGATTTTTACGACGGTATTCTTCATAGACGAGGTTGTTTTCTGCGATGTTATCGAAGACGGGACCAAGCTGGTCGGTATGGTCATGGGACAGGGTGGAGTCGGCCATACGCCCAGGGTCATCGAGAAGCTTGGTCAGATAGATGGAGTCCTCCGCGTCAGGGAAGCGAAGATAATAAAGCTGGAGGAGTAGAGAGCCGGTTTTCCCCCGGGAGACCGAAGACCTTCACGTGTAAGGTTACCAGTGCCGATCCATCATGTGGCTGTTTACCCCTGAAAAGAGGGTAAGCAGCCGTTACCTTCATTGCTCCCCAATTCCCGGTTTCTAAACCGGAGAAAGGAGTGATCGCCACGGCTGGACGCAATGATGATTTCGGTTACCGTCTCTGGAGATACGACGGCGCCCCCGGAGAATTGATTCCCCTGCTTCAATCGGCACAGGATCATTTCGGCTACATACCTCGTAGGGCGATAAGCTATATCTCCAGCGTGACAGGTATCCCGGAATCGAAGGTTTACGGGGTTATTACCTTCTACAGCCAATTTCGGCTGCAGCCTATGGGTAAGCATGTGATCAGAGCCTGCGCCGGGACCGCCTGCCATGTTTCGGGCTCAAGGATGATAATCGATACGATTCAGGACGAACTCGGGATCGAGGTCGGAGAAACCACGCAGGACGGGTTGTTCACTCTTTTCACGGTAGCATGCATCGGCTGTTGTTCGCTGGCTCCGGTCATCATGATAGATGACGAGACGCACGGGCTTCTGACGCCGGCGTCTCTCAGGAAAATGCTGAGGCAGTACGGACGCAGAGAAGCTTCTTCCGTAAAGAAGAAACAGATCGCGGGCTGAACCCGTCAGTTAAGAATATGAAGGAGTACCGGTAGAAGATAATCAAGGTCTTGGAGTTTTCTAAATGAAAAAAGTAATTGTTGGAATGGGTACATGCGGTCTGTCAGCCGGAGCCAGACAGACGTTCGAGAAGCTGGAGGAATTGATCGCCGGTTCGCCGGGTTCATGCGAGCTCTCCAGCACGGGCTGCATCGGTATGTGCTACCGGGAGCCGCTGGTCGAGGTCAGTGAAAAGGGCTCCAGCGTTATTTACGGAGGCGTTACACCCGAGATCGCGGGCAGGATATTTGAAAAACATATCCTGGGAGGCGAGGTTTTACAGGAGCATGTGACGCTCGTAGTTGGAAAGGATGGGAAACTGGGTGGGGTGGAGAAGGGGTTTCTATCGGCGCAGAACAGGATTGTGCTGAGGAATTGCGGCAAGATCGATCCGGAATCGATCGAGGAGTACGAAGCGGCTGGTGGATACAAGGCCGTGCGCAAGGCGCTGCTCGAGATGGCCCCGGCCGGGATAATAGATGAAATCAAGCAGTCGGGATTGAGGGGACGTGGGGGGGCGGGATTTCCAACGGGATTGAAGTGGTCGTTCGCAGCGGGAAACGACAGTGACATCAAGTACGTGGTTTGCAACGCGGACGAGGGAGACCCCGGAGCGTTCATGGATAGATCGGTGCTGGAGGGGGATCCTCACGCCGTTCTCGAGGGCATGATAATTTGCGGGAGGGCGATCGGAGGATCTTTCGGATACATATACTGCAGGGCGGAATATCCTCTCGCTATCAAGAGGTTGACCATAGCAATCGATGCGGCCAGGGGAAAAGGATTCCTGGGAAAAGATATACTCGGATCCGGATTCGATTTCGACATAAAGATAAAGCAGGGGGCGGGAGCCTTCGTGTGCGGCGAGGAGACGGCCCTTTTCGCCTCGATAGAGGGGGAGCGCGGGATGCCGAGGATCAGACCGCCGTTCCCGGCCGAGAAGGGTCTATGGAAGAAACCTACGAATAATAACAATGTCGAGACATACGCTAACGTGCCGTGGATTATCATGAACGGGGCGGATGCTTACGGATCGTGCGGGACCGAGAAGAGCAGGGGAACAAAGGTATTCGCCCTGGCGGGGAAGGTGGCGAGAGGAGGGCTCGCGGAGGTGCCGATGGGCACCACGATAAACGACCTCGTATTCGAGATAGGGGGCGGGATAAAGAAGGGGAGGAAATTCAAGGCGGTGCAGATGGGAGGACCGTCGGGAGGCTGCATACCTGCCGATCTCGGCGATACTCCGGTTGATTTCGAGTCGATCCCGGCGACCGGTGCGATAATGGGTTCCGGGGGAATGGTGGTGCTCGATGATTCTACATGCATGGTCGAGATGGCGAGGTTCTTCCTAGAGTTCACCCAGAACGAATCGTGTGGTAAATGCACGTTCTGCCGGCTCGGTACCCTGAGGATGCTTGAAATCCTCACGAGGATAACTAAAGGGGAAGGGGAAGACGGGGACATCGAGAAACTCGTGGAATTGGGGAACCAGATAAAGGAGGCCAGCCTATGCGGGCTGGGGCAGACCGCGCCAAACCCCGTGCTGTCGACGATACGTTACTACAGGGACGAGTATGAAGCCCACATTTCCGAAAAGAGATGCCCGGCGGCAAGCTGCGAAGCGCTCGTCGATTTCAAGATAGATCCGGAAAAATGCACCGGCTGCACACTTTGCGCCAAGAATTGTCCCGTCGGTGCAATTTCGGGCGAAGTCAAAAAAACACACGTCATTGACAACTCCATCTGTGTCAAGTGCGGCAAATGCGTCACAAGCTGCAATTTCGACTCTGTATTCAAGAGTTGAGGAGCCGGTTGATGGAAACGATAAAAATAAAAATCAACGGACGGGAGATCGAGGCCCAAACAGGTAAGACTATTCTGGAGGTCGTCAGGGAAAACGGACTTGACGAAATTCCGACCCTCTGCCATTCGGACGAGTTGGAACCTTACGGTTCCTGCTTTTTGTGCGTCGTCGAGGTCAAGGGCCGTCCCAACCTGGTTCCTTCGTGCGCGACGAGGGTAACGCAGGGAATGGAGATCGAAACGCGCAACGAGCGCATTCTCGCTTCGAGAAAAACCGCGCTGGAGCTACTTCTCTCCAACCACTACGCCGATTGCATTTCACCGTGCATGGAAGGATGCCCCGCGGGGGTCGATGCCCAGGGATACATCGCTCTTTCCGCCATGGGCCGCTACGCGAGGGCGGTTGACCTGATAAGGGAGTCGAATCCCCTGCCGGCCGTGTGCGGCAGGGTGTGCGTTAGAAAGTGCGAGGTTGTCTGCAGAAGGGCTGATATAGACAGCGCCGTTGGAATCAACGCGATCAAGCGTTTTGTCACGGATACGCCTGGAATCTATGACGGAAAACCGGCAAGGGAGAAAGAAACGGGGAAATCGGTGGGGATCGTGGGGGCCGGGCCGGCGGGATTGACGGCGGCGTGGTTTCTGGGAAGAAAGGGGCACAGGCCGGTCATATACGAGGCGATGCCCCGTTCCGGGGGTATGCTGAGATACGGTATTCCGGTGTACAGGCTGCCGGACGAGGTGATTGATGCAGAAGTCGACTATATATGCAGGGCGGGAGCCGAGATTAATTACAATGTCAGGATAGGCAGCGACGTCGATCTCGACCGGTTGATGAAAGAGCACGACGCTGTATTTATCGGGACAGGCGCCTGGACGGGCAAGCCGATGAGGGTCGAGGGCGAGTTCGACACGGAAGGCGTTGTGTCGGGGACTAGATTCCTCCAGGAAAAGGCGGAAAAGCGGGAGCTGCTCACGGGCACCGTAGTGGTCGTGGGAGGCGGCAACACCGCGATGGACGTGGCGAGGACTTCATGGAGGCTCGGAGCCGACAAGGTGATAATTCTCTACAGGAGAACGAAGGCGGAGATGCCGGCCGATAAGATGGAGATCGAAGATGCCCTGGAAGAGGGTATAGAGATAATGGAACTCGCCGCCCCCGTGGGGATTAACTCGGTGAAGGGAAAAATAAAATCGCTTCGCTGCATAAGGATGAAGCTCGCCGAACCGGATGAATCGGGAAGGCGCAGGCCTGTTCCCCTCGAGGGGTCCGAATTCGATCTGCCGTGCGACCTCGCCGTGCCGGCGATCGGGCAGGACCCGATTCTCGATGGGTTGTCGAGCGCAGGGGGAAAGAAGCTGGAATTCACCAAGTGGAAGACTTTCGTCGCCGACCCCGAGACCATGAAGACCAATGTCAAGGGGCTCTTCGCGGGCGGCGACAATACTAACGACGGACCCACGGTGGTGATAGACGCGATTCGCGACGGTAGGAAAGCGGCGGACGCCATTCACTCATATCTCACGGGAAAGAAGCTCTCAACAGGTCCGTTCGTGGTGAAGAAGGAGTTTTGGAGCAAACCGGGAAAATCGGAGCTCGGCGATGTGAAAGAGAGCCCCAGGCACGAGGTTCACTTGATCGATGTCGAGGAGAGAAGGGGGAATTTCCGGGAGGTCGCCTCCGGTTTCGAGTTCGAGGATAATATTCATGAATGCGAGAGGTGCCTTTCGTGCGGTTGTGTCCGCTTCTATGACTGCGATCTGAGGAAGTACGCGGAGCAGTACGGCGTCGACATGGAAAAATACAAGGGGTATGTTAGGAAACATAAGTTGGATGACCGTCATCCCTATATCATATACGATCCCAATAAGTGTGTTCTGTGTGGAAGATGTATCCGTACGTGCGAGAGGGTTCTTCCCGTGGCGGCCCTTGGACTCGTCGGGAGGGGATTCAAGACTGAGATGCGGCCCGCGATGAACGATCCCCTTGTGGAGACGAATTGTGTCAGCTGCGGAAATTGCGTGGATTCATGCCCGACCGCCGCTCTGACCGTCAAGTATCCCTTTGCGGGAAGAGCCGCTCTTGCAAGCGAGGGCATGGACACGCATTGCGGATTCTGTTCCATCGCATGCCCCGTGAAGGTGATGAGTTTCGGAGAGGATCGCTATTACATCAGGTCCTCGGGAGTCCCGGGTGAATATCTCTGCAGATTCGGCAGGTTCGGTCACGAACTGTTCATCAAGCAGAATAGAATCGATTCGGCCGAGATCCGAAGCGGAGGAGAGAGAACCAGCGCGAATATCGGCACGGCTGTCGGCGAGACCGTGGCGGGCCTGAAGAGAATAGCCGATAAATACGGTCCCGACAAGGTGGCGGTATTTGTATCTCCGGAACTGACCAACGAGGAGCTGTACCTGGCGGGGAAGCTCGCCAGAGATGGGATCGGCACGAGGAACATAGCCCCCCTATCTATAATTGGAGCCGGCGTTAAGGCGGGAGCGCTCGACGGCTCACTCGGTTTTACGGCCTCGACCGCCGACAGGTCCTGTCTCAAGGATGCCGATCTCATTGTCTGCGCCAATACATCGATAGAATCGGACCATCTCGTGCTTGCAGTCGATATTATCGAGGCTGTCAGAAAGGGAGCTAGCCTTATAGTATCAAACTCGACCCTGGACACGACGGATCAGCTGCTTGCGAAGCTGGCCATGGATCCGATGCGGGGAAGCGGCTCGATCCTGTGGAACGGCATAATGCAGGTGCTTATCGACGAAGAATTTTTCACCGATGATTTGCTCGACGGGCTCGATGGCGCCCGGGAGTTTCTTGCATCAAGGGATTTCGACTTGGACCGGGTGGCAAGGGAGACGGGAACGGGAGAGGAAGATATCAAGGAAGCGGCCCGTATAATAAGCGGGGCGAAGAAAGTCGTTTTAATCTACAGCCCGGACAGGGTTCAGGATCAGGCGCCGGGGGATATAGAGACGATAGGGAACTTGATCGTTCTATTGAGGAGATCCGGTATCGAAGCGGATCTTCTCCTGCCGAGAATAAATTCGAACAGCGCGTCTCTCGAGATCGTAGGAGCTGTCCCGGAGTTCGACGCGGGCCGGGTTCCGGTCAATGACGGTCTCCCGGGCGCAGCCGACCGTGATGAGTTGGCGGCCCTTCTGAGGGGCGGCGAGATACGGGGAGCGCTCGTGGTAGGCGAGGATCCAATGGCTTGGCCCCAGACCGGATCGTACTTTCAGAATATCGAGTTTCTCGCCGCGGTCGATTGGTCAAATACGGAAACAACCCGATTCGCAGATGTTGTTCTTCCGGGATCGACCTATCTGGAGACTCCCGGAACCAGGTGTAACTTCGAGGGCAATCTCGTGGAATATACAGCGGTCGTCGAGCCTCCCTCAGGGTTATCGGGCAGGGAGGTGCTGGATTCCCTGCTGAAGGAAACGGGTGTGAATACGGGGGGGAACGTCACGGCGGATATCGAGAAGATTATAGAGGAAAAGATCGGAGAATATCTGCCTTATTACTGGAACAAGGGACAGGAAAGAAAAGCGAAGCCGCTCATGGGCCTGGTGGTGCCGGATATGTCGGTGGTCAAAAGTTCGATGCGCCCTCCCCTTACGCACGGGGAGAGATACAGGAAAGAGATCAGGGAGGTCGGCACAAAGCGCTTCCGGGTCAGGGGATGACGATAGAGATGCTAAAGAGAGAAAACCTGTATGATTTCCTGGAGGGCAACTTCGATTACCTCCTTGTTGTCGATGATAACGGTAGAATAATCCATACAAGCTCGAAGTTCAGGAGTGAGTGCTACCCTGAAAGCCCGGTGGCGGACGAGACGGATCTCAAGAGTATCCTGACGTCCTTTTCGATGAGCACTTTCGTCTCGGCGATGAAGCAGGCTCGGACGGGAGGCAGAGGTATCGCTGTCTGGTCACCGACTGCCGACAGATCACGGTCAGTCCCCCTTAAATCGGGATATTCGAAGACGGAAAATGGAGATATATATCTCTTTTTCGGTAAAAAGCTCGAAGGATTGAACAAGGGCGACGATTGGGAGAAGAATGAGAGGGTTAAGGAACTGGCATGCATATACAGCGTCGCCGAGTTCATCGAAGTGTCGCGGTCGGTCGAGGAGTTTTTCACGAACCTTCCGGATCTTCTCAGCCAGGGGATGCTTATACCTGAAGAGGTCGTCGTCTATTCGGTCTATCAGGGGATCGAATACGGGCAGAAGCCATCATCGGATAACTATATTTCGGTCTTGCTGGAGGTAGGTAAACAGGTCAAGGGAGAGATACGGGTCGGGTATCACGATGCGGGAAAGGAGCTTCTCCCGGAAGAGCAGAAGATGCTCGATGAGATCGGAAGGATGCTCGATCTGGCCCTCGAGCGAAAGGAGCTCCGGTCCAAAATAGTAAGGATGGAGGAAGAGGAGTCCGACTACTACGGCAGGTTGGAAGATCTAAAGAAGGAGATTGCGGCGAAGACCGAGGAACTCGGCGAGCAGAGGAAAAACCTCGATATCGTCAACTCGTACCTCGACAGGACGAATAGAGGATGGGAGGAGGCAAAGGGGAGGCTCGAGACGATGTTCATGGCAATCCCTGACGAGGTGGTTTTGATCGATAAGAAACACAAGATCGTGATGACCAACCGGGATGGTGTCGAGCAGGGGGATTACTGCTACAAGGTTTTCTTCAACAGGGATGAGCCATGCAAGGACTGCAGGCTGGCACGTATCGAGCGTGACAAGACGCCCGTTACGATTACGATGAAAAGGGACGACAAGTATTTCCAGGTGCACGCGCTTCCGGTATACAATCAGGATCACGAGGTCGACGGGATCCTCGAGTTCTACAGGGACGTGACACTGGAAAAAACATACGATCAGCAGTTGCAGCAGGCAGATAAGCTCGCATCATTGGGCCAGCTCGTCAGCGGTATTGGACACGAGATAAATAACCCGAACCAGTTCATAAGGGGCAACATCAAGATCATCAAGCAGACCCTCGAGGATATTCTTCCGATTATAGACGACTACTACAAGGATCACAGGGATCTGAAGATCGCGCGTCTCGATTACGAATTTCTGAGACAGCATATAATGGTTCTGGTCGACGATATGGCGCATGGATCGGAGAGGATCAAGGGGATAGTGGAGGGGCTGAGAACTTTTGCGAGAAAAGACGAGGGGTTGCTGGTCGATACCGTCGATATAAACACGCTGATAGAGGCGAGCACCAGGCTGGTGCACAACGAAGTTCAGAAACACGCGGACGTGAAGCTGGAGCTCTCGGAGAATCTGCCGACATTCAGCGGGAATTCCCAGAAGATCGAGCAGATTCTCGTTAATCTCCTGGTCAACGCCAGCCAGGCGATGCAGGAGAATGTCAAGGGGTTGATCACGATCCGTACGAAGCTCGATAATAACGATATCATAGTCGAGATCGAGGACAACGGCGTCGGTATGAGCCAGAAAGTTTTGAAGCAGATATTCGATCCCTTCTTCACCACAAAACGGGCAAGGGGCGGCACCGGGCTGGGATTGGCGATAGCATACAGGATAATCGAGGAGCATGGGGGTAATATTCTAGTGAGCAGCAAGCCGGGTACCGGAACCAGGTTTACTATAAGAATACCCACCCAGCCTAATCCTAGAAGCAAGGAGTCGGAATGAAAAAGATCCTCGTCGTCGACGACGACCTCGCCGTGACCAATTACCTGATGGTATTTCTGATGCAATCGGGACAGTTCCAGCCGACCGTGGTCAACGATTCCCGCGAGGTTCCGGATCTAATCGTCTCCACCCGTTTCGATATCGTCCTTCTGGATATGGATATGCCGAATGTGAGTGGTATGGATATTCTCAATGTCATGCATAGAAAGAAGATCGATACGCCGGTGGTCGTGCTCACCGGAGTGAGTGATGTCGATCTGGCAGTAAGGGCGATGAAGCTGGGAGCCTTCGATTATCTTATCAAGCCGGTGGACGACGATAAGCTGATGGAGGTTCTGAACAACGCTTTGGAGCACAGCGTCCTTCGCAAGACGATAGATCAGCTACCCGACCATCTCAGCAAGCAGGACCTGGAGCATGAGGCTGCGTTCAAGCACCTGCCGACCCAGAACCCCGGAATGATAAGGCTTTTTCACCAAGCCGAGGGTATCGCCTCCAGCGACCTGAGCATATTTATCTGGGGGGAGAGCGGCACGGGGAAGGAGGGGCTGGCAAGGGCTATACACAGCGCCAGCTCGAGGAACGAGGGTCCCTTCATAGCTCTGGAAGCGAATAGTCAGCGTCCCGACGATTTCCCCGCCTTCTTCTTCGGGCAGGCGAAGGACTGGAGCGGCAGGAGGGCCGAAACGAAAGGTGTACTGGAGGAAGCGAACCACGGAACGATATTTCTCAATAATATCGATGCAATGTCCCTTCCGATGCAGGTACGCCTCAAGCGGGTGATTCAACGCGGCGAGTATTACAAGGAAAGCTCTGCCACGGTGCTGAAGATAGATGTGCGCATGATCGTATCGTCGACGCACGATCTCACAATGCCCGAGTATAGGGACAGGTTCTCGAGGGATCTACTGTATCACCTCATGGTGAATTCCATTCGTATTCCTCCCCTTAGAGACAGAACCGAGGATATCCCTCTGCTTGTGAATCATTTCCTCAAGGAAGAGACCGAAGCGGGCGGCAGGGGGATAAACGAGGTTTCAGACGAGTTCATGGAGTTCCTAAGAAGCTACAACTATCCGGATAACGTCAGGGAGCTGAAGACCATAATCGCGGGTGCCGTCGCGAAGGCAGGATCGGATAGGCTTACGCTGGATTGCCTGCCGTCGTATATAAAGGAGAAGAAGGAGAGACCGGGAGAACGGTTCGAGACCAGAAAACTCGAGGATGTGGTAAAGGATCACGTCAAGAAAACCCTTGAAGAGATGAATGAGGATAGGGAAATGGCTGCGGAGGCGCTCGGCATCACACCGGAGGAGATAGATCGGATCACCGGCGAGTGAGCCGGACGGCCGTGATAGGTTCGGTTCCGCACCGGTCGCAGTCGCCGGATACTATCCCTTCCGCGTTCAGGGAACAATAATAACGATAGATTGACAGGCGGAGACGATTAAATTAACTTGAATCTTTAGACGAAGAGCGGGTTCCCTCTCGAGGAGATATCATGTGTGGAATTATCGGATATATAGGGAAGAGCGATAATGTCGGCGAGATCCTCATAGAGGGGCTCAAGAGGCTCGAGTACAGGGGCTACGATTCGGCGGGGCTTGCCATTATAAGGGATGGCTCGCTGGTTACGGAGAAAACGGCCGGCAAGATCCAGCAACTCGAAGATTCTCTCAAGGGATACGATCTCTCCGGAAGCATCGGCATAGCGCATACGCGTTGGGCGACCCACGGTGAGCCTAACAAGATCAACGCTCATCCCCATTACGATTCAGCAATGAATATAGCGCTTGTC
>CAZPAH010000065.1:0-16212 GCA_964584495.1 uncultured bacterium
AACCCCATCGTGAAAATTATATATATATTCGGCATGCTTGCGGGAAGGCTCGAAATTCTACCCGCTCTTATGCTGCTGAATTTCAAGGCATGGAAATATTGAGAGGAAGGAGACCATTCGATGTACGTAATAATAGCCGGCGCCGGAAGGGTCGGCAGCGAGATCGCCAGGATCCTGGTCGAGAACAATCATGATGTGGTGGTGATAGACAAGGATCCCCAGATCTGCGAGCTCCTGTACTCTGAAACGGGGGCGATGTCGATCAACTCGAGCGCCACCTCTTTGAGGTCGCTGAAGAAGGCGGGGGCCGACAAGGCCGATGCGATCATATGCCTGATGCACAAGGAGGCCGACAATATCGCATGCGCTCTCCTCGCCAAGAGCCTGGGCGTGCCGAGGATCCTTGCGAGGCTGATAGATCCGAGCTACGAGGAAGCGTACAAGATCTCTGGGATCACGATTATTGTAAGATCGGTCGACCTTATGATTAACCAGATCATCATGGAGATGGAAAACCCGGACGTGAAGAAGGTGGCGACGCTGGGCGGCGGCAAGGCGGAGATATACACGGTGGTCATCCCTCCCGAATCGCGGGTTATCGATATGCCGATAAAGGATATCACCCGTCTCAAGGATTTTCCGAGCGATTGCGTCTTCATGGGAATATACAGCGCCGAGGAGGACGATTTCCATATTACGCGCGGAGATCATGTCATGAAGGAAGGGGATCACGTCTTCATCGTTTCGAAGAGCGCATTCATACAGAAAGCGGCTAAGTGCCTCACCCGTCGAAAGTGAGAACCCGCCCCGTTGCGATCCCGTTCGGCCGGACGCCAAAGTTGTTGATAATCCTTGAACGGTCCAAAGGGTGGCCGATCAAAATTGCCGATCCTTATTTCGATCAATTGACTTGACACCGGCCTGCGGCGGAACTACAATCTTTATCAAGTCAGGCTTCAGGCGCTCCAAAGAGAGCGTAAGGGAAGAGGGTGAGAATCCCTCACGGACCCGCCACTGTGATTGGCGAGCCTCCCGCCCAATGCCACTGGCGCCGAGCGCCGGGAAGGAGGGTGGAGGCGTTAGAGCCATAAGTCAGGATACCTGCCTGGAGAATAGATTTCCCTGAACCTCTTCGAGGAATGAGAGGATAGGGAGCGGTAATAATACCCTCCACCCTTTCCCCGAAAGGCCAGGAGGGTTTTTTATATCCCTCCGATGCACATTCCTTCTCTACCCCGGGAGGCTCGCGCCTCGCTCTGGAATCGATCCGGGCAGGCGGGACAGGTGCTTTAATGCCTCTATATGTAAATCGCAGGGCGGTGGGAAGACCGCCCGTTCATGCAACTGGCAGGGCGGTGGTGGGAGGAGCGGATCCCCTCCGTACCGCCGCAGAAAGCTTCACTTCGCATCTTATTGCTGTGCTCGCGGTCTTCATCTTTATCTTCGCGGCAGGAGGACGTTGCGGGGCGGCGGACGGAAAAACCCAAAGCAAAAAGCCTGCGCGGGGCGATTTCCTCGACACGCTGTTCTGGGCCCCCGAGATCGTCGTGGAGGCGAACCGGATAAGCCCCGAGATCGATATAACGAACAGATCCGGATTCGTGGGGCTTATCAGCCTCGAGAACAATAACCTCGCTCTGCTCGATGCGGCTGCGATCCTGTCCCGCACGGTCGGTGTGCGTGTGAAGCAGTATGGAGGGATGGGCAATTTCGCGACGATGTCGATACGGGGATCATCCTCCACGCAGGTCCAGCTCTACCTCGACGGAGTTCCCCTGAACGATCCCTACTCGGGGATGGCCAACCTGGCGGACCTGTCTCTGGACGGAATGAAAAGGATCGAAATCTACAGGGGTTTCAGCCCCGCCGGTTTCGGCTCGTCGGCCATAGGCGGCACGGTGAACCTCGTATCGTACGACAGCGGCTTTTTCGACCGATGTCATGAAGGCGGGATCGCTTCTTCTCGAGCCGGCCTGGAAACATCCATCGCCGGCGGTTCTTTCGGAACGCGCAGATACCTCCTCTCGGCCAGGGCCCGAAGGTGGAAACTCTTCGCCTCAGGCCGCGCATCTTTCGCCGAGAGCGAAGGGGATTTCGCTTTCAGGGACGATAATGCCACTCCGGAGAACCCGTACGACGACGAGATATCCGAAAGGATCAACAACGATTTCTCGAGATGGAACGCGGCGGGAAGGGTTCGGTTCGACCTTCCCCATTTCGACGATCTATCATTTCACTACGACTACCTGGACCGTGAGGGGGGGGTGCCGGGTCTGGCGGCAAACCAGTCGGAATTCGCCAGAACTCGGCGAGACCGGAGGATCGCCTACCTCAAGATCGAACCGGCTCCGCTCGTTTCCAGCCGGGTACATCTCAAGGCGACCGCCTATCGTTCGTCGACTCGGGAACGTTTCAGCGATTCTCACGGCGACATCTCGCTCTCGAAGCAGCAGACGGACAACCGGATAATATCGGAGGGCGCAAGCGCCAACGTGAGATTCTATCCCTTTGTCCTTCCCGCTTCGATCGACCTCATGCTGGAGGGGACCGGAGAGCGATTCAGGCCGGTCGACCTTCTTCCGCAAAGGCGGGAAGGCCCCGAGAGAAAGAGGAGATCGGCCACGCTGGCGATATCGGCCGACTACTCCCTAGCCCGCGAGAGGCTTGTTCTTACCGCGGGACACAGGTCTCATTGGCTGCAGAATGAATTTTACGACGAACCGGTCATGCCCTGGCTCCCCCCGACCCCCCAGGGCAAGGTCGATGAGCACCTTCAATCCCCCAACTTCGGATTCAGGTTCCGGCCCTGCTCGTTCCTTACCCTGAAGGGAAATATCGGAAGCTATCACAGGCTCCCCACATTTTTCGAGCTTTTCGGCAACCTGGGCAACGTCACGGGAGACTCCGGGCTCTCCCCGGAGAAGGGGCTCAACAGGGACGCGGGGCTGATCGTTTCGGCCGAAAGGTTCTGGAAGATAGAACGCTTCTTCATCGAGGCCGTATACCTGTTCAACGAGATAGACGACCTGATTCTTTTCTTTCCGAACTCCCAGTCGACGGTCCAGCCGAAGAATATCGGATCGGCGAGGATCAGGGGGTTCGAGATCTCGTTCTCGGGATCATTGAATAACCGGCTTACCCTCCTGGGCAACTATTCCTGGCTGGACGGCAGGGATACGGGGCCTATCCCCTATTACCACGGCAACGAGCTCGCCGGAAGGCCCAGGCACGAGGCGGCCGCCACGGTCGAGTACTCCGGCCGTGGATGGAGGGCTTCCTGGGAGCTCCATTACATCGGGGCTAACTTTCTCGACCGTGCCAACATGAAACGCGTTCCCGCCCGCGGGCTGCACGATCTAGCCCTCTCGATCGAAATCCCATATTTCAAAAGCACCCTGACGCTGGAAGGATGCAACCTGGGCGATGACAGAACAAGCGACGTCCAGGGGTTCCCCCTGCCCGGCAGAAGTTTCTATACGGCGATAAGATTCAAAATCTAAGGAGGAGTTATGTCGATTAGAAAAAGCTTTTACCCGTTGACTTTATCGGCCAAGTCGCACCTGCCAACCTTATCGGTCCCGTTTCACCCGTCGGCCCCATCGGTACTGTTAGGTCTGGTAACCTTGTCAATCCTGTTTCTAATTCCTGTCCTGCCCGCATCCGGCGCGTCGGCTCAGGAATTCGCGTTCGTGACGACAACCGATTACGAGAGCGGATCGTCGGCGGTAATAGATCTGGACGGCTCTTACGGCGTGACACTCGATGCCGCCTCGATTCATAGCGACGCCGTATCGAGGTACTACCAGGGGCTTATTTACGTTGTCAACCGTTTGAACGGAGACAACATCCAGGTCCTCGACCCGGAGAACGGCTTCTCCACGATCAGGCAGTTTTCCAGCGGCAACGGCTCCAACCCGAAAGATATCGCGTTCTTCACCCCGTTCAAGGCGTTTATAACAAGATACGAGAGTAACGATCTCTGGATCGTGAATCCATCGACGGGAGACCATACGGGGACGATAGACCTGTCGCAGTTCGCCGACGCGGATGGCTTCTGTGAAATGGATATGATGATCGTGGTCGAAGAGAATCTCTTCGTCTCGATCCAGCGAGTGGACAGGGACAACTGGTGGGGGCCCGTCGGCGACAGCTACCTGGCCGTTATCGATTGCGCGGCCGACACACTGATCGACGCCGATCCTACTACCCCGGGCACCCAGGGAATTCACCTTCGAGGTTGCAATCCCTATTCGGGAATCAAGCATGATATGTCGTCCGGAAAGATCTATATCTCGTGCGTGGGGTGGTTTGGGGTTCATGATGGCGGCATCGAAGCTGTAAATCCCTACACGCTCCAGTCGGAAGGGATGATCTTCAACGAGAGCGACGCCGGCGGGGATATCCTAGACTTCGAGTTTTACGACAGCCAAACAGGATATGCCATAATCATGAACGCGAGCTTCTATACCGACTGTATCTCGTTCGACAGGACAACTGGGCTCGCGACCTCCATCATCTACGCTCCGGGCGATTATGTGATAAACGATATAGAGATCTCGTCGGGCGGGGAGCTTCTACTGTCCGACCAGACGGCGACGGCTCCCGGCGTCAGGATCTATGACGGAGCCACCGGCGTCGCCGTCGTGCCCGGTCCCTTGAGCACCGGACTGCCGCCTTTCGATATCTGCATCTGCGCCCCGGTTCCCTCCGCCGCCGAGCTTCCCTTATCGGCCCATCTCGGCCGGAATTACCCGAACCCGTTCAATCCTTCGACGACGATACCCTTCTCCCTCGATGCACCCGCCAGGGTCGAAATTTCGATCTACGACGCTGCGGGAAGAAGGATCAAGTCAATCCTGAACGGGGAGATGGCCGCGGGTTTCCATAGGGAAATATGGACCGGCATAGATGAATCGTCGCGCCCCGTGTCGTCGGGAGTATATTTCGCGGTAATGAGAGCCGGAGGCTCCAGCTCATCGATAAAGCTTCTTCTTCTGAGGTAGAACATCTCCCTTTTGATAAAAGAGGGCGACAAAAATACCCGGTTGCCGAGGGAAGCGTACTTTTTCTTAGCCGGCGGGGTAACTACAAGCGAAGATACTCTCAAAATAGTTACTTATCTTCTGGTGCCCATTGGAAAATAATTAGGGTTATCGTTATTTTATACTTTCGGTTTTTGTACGGTTATGCTACAATACTGCCGGTTGCGAGCAAGGGGACGAAGGGTTAAAGGGAGGTGCGGTATGCCCGCGACTATTAAGGATCTATCCGACAATCAGCTAATCCGTAAGATTGAAATCCTCGATTCGAAAGAAAGAGAGCTGACGCTGACGGTTCTCCTGCACCTAGCGGAAATTGACCGCAGGAGGTTGTATATAAAACGCGGATACAGCTCCTTCTTCGATTTTTGCGTACGCCATCTGAAATATTCCGATTCTGCGGCGGGTAGAAGAATCCGCGCGGCAAGATGCATTCGTGAATACCCTCAGGTCGGCCGGATGCTAGAGAGAAGAGAGCTCAACATTGTCACGATATCGAGGATCTATGGAATTATCACACGGAAAAACATGAAGCATCTTCTCCGGGAAGTTGCTCGAAAGAGAGCCCGCGATGTCGACCTGGTCCTCTCGAGATATCGTCCGACGGATAGAATCTTTGAAAAGGTCAAACCTGTCTATGTCCTAGCCGTGGAAAACAAGGTTTCCCATGGAGACATGCATCCCCGAAATCTTCACTTTAGGGGATCGCCCGATGCCATAACCGATACACATAACTCCCTTTACGGCCAGGGTGGTAAATCTTCGACCGCCACCGGTGGCGGTCAGAATTCTTGCACTTTTTCGATTGGCGATCCCGGTCGGCGAACCCAGCCCGCGAACCCGCAGGGAGATCCGGGCTCCGAAGAATTAATTAAACGTAAAATGCTCACGCAGAAGCTTAAATATAAACTCGAGTTCGGCATCGATCCCGAACTTATGAAAAAGATTGAGAAGGTGCGAATGCTCTTGTCGACGAAGTACCCCGGAAACCTAGGTCTGGAGCAGCTCCTCGAAGAGCTCGTGGATGAGTACCTTAAGCGCCACTGCCCTCAGGCCAGACAGGCGCGACGCGAACGACGTCTTTCGGCGAAACAGCTGAACCAGCGAGAACAGCAACTTTCGGCGAAACAGATAATGAGCACCGCTCGGAGCAAAACTACTAAACCTAACGGCGGAGAGCATATAGATTCGCGTTCGTGCGGTGGTGATTCAAATATTGATGCGATTTCGTGCGGTGGTGATCCAAAGCTAAAAAACTCAAGGAATGACAACAAACCCGATACGACATTCCAGGAAGAAAATGGCCCTGTGCCCGATAAGATCACTAAGCGAGAGAATAACCTTATGCGGGACATGACCGGCAGGCAAAACCATGACTATCCGCCTGATCCAACCGGCAAGCGAGACAACCATCCGCCTGATCCAACCGGTAAGCATGATCATGATTATATAACTAGCTCCCGCTCCCGGCACATCCCCCAACATATCCGTGATGAGGTCTATTTAAGGGATGGTGGGAAATGTACCTTTGTCGGTCCCGATGGAAATCGCTGCGGATCAAAATGGAAATTGCAGATCGACCATATCGTACCTTTCTCTTGCGGAGGCGATCACTCGCCGGGCAACCTGCGCCTTCTATGCGCAAAGCATAATCGTCTGGAGGCGGAGCGGCTTCTTGGCACGGACCTGATGAAAAAATTCGCTCGAAGAGAACGGCCGGAACGGAATCATGAATCGTTCAATAATCGTACTTCAGACCCGCCATGTAAGTGATGCCAGGCATCTCATACAATCCGGCGGCGCCGCCTGCGAGATCGGCATATATCAAATAGTTCTCGTCAAGGATATTGTTGACTCCGGCAAAAGCCTTCAAACGAGGTACGACGTCCGACTCAAGATAGACATCAATCACGGTGAATGGATCGATCGGAAGGGTTCTATTGTTCCCAGCGAAATATTCATCGATACGCTGTCCTTTGAGTTGCAACATGAGCCTCCCCCTTGTCAGCGAGAGCATTATGTCAAATTTGTCTCCAGGTCTGCCGGTTGTCCATTCGCCCGCGTCCAGCCAGGAGTACGAGATCCTTCCGGCGATCCCGTTATCCCATTTTCCGGTGAGCGAAGCCTCTACCCCTGTGAACTCGAACTCTCCCGAGTTGTAGAAGATAAATAATGGAGGAGGCGAACCGTTCGATACGAGCTCTATCATATCGCTGCCCTTGGCCTTAAAGGCGGAAAGATCGATAGAGATCCTTCCTGGAAGTTCTCTGCGAAGACCAATCTCGTAATTCCACACTTTTTCCGCCTTGAGGTTCTCGTTGGACGAGGGATACATGTACAGTTCGTTTATTTGCGGGGTCCTGAAACCGTGCGACACCAAGGCCCTTACCGCCGTGCTTCCGCAGGGGTGCCAGACGATCCCGGCGGATGGGCTCACCTCGCCGCCCGCTATCTCATCCTCGTTGTAACGGGTGCCTGCCGAGAGGATAATGACTTCGCCGATCGAATATTCCGCGGCGGCATAAACGCCCGCTTCCCACTTGTTCCACTCTTCTCCGGGCTGATCGAGCAGCTTTCCCTGCTGGTAACGAAAATCGGTTCCGCAGCTCAACTCGAGACAGCTTATTAAATCCAAAGTGCCATGAGCCATGATACCATCGGTCGCGTCCCTGGAATGCCACCCGTCAGAGAACTCGTGCTCTCCAAAATTTCTGTAATACCTGATATCCGTTGTGTATCCGCCGGTTCCTCCCTTAAGAAGCAGGTCGACGGAGCCCCTGCGGTAATCGTTCCATGTATTCGAGATGATCGACGGATCGTCGGTGTAGCGAATCGGCTCTTCCTTGAATCCGTCAAAGTATTTACCCGAAAGCGACAATGAATAGTCGGCATTCAGGGCGATCTCGCCGCCCGCACGAACGTCCTTCCCGTCGTAGGCGCTGTGCTCGACATGTCCTTCAGACCGCCTGTAATCGAGACTGACATGGCTCGAAACTCTCCCCTTTCGACCCGCTATCCTTCCGTTCGCCACCCATGTTTCATTGCTGCCGCCATAAGCCTTGAAATCGATCTCGAGATTATCCCTGACAATTCGGGGGATGACATTCATCACGCCTCCAAGGGCACCCGAGCCAAAGAGCATGGAAGATGCGCCTTTTACAACCTCAATCCTTTCAACATCGTTGAGGGGAAAGGAATGAGTCACCGCGCAGCCGAAGAGGGCCATTTTTTCGGGGCGCCCATCGACAAGCACGAGCGCATATCTCCCCCTCGATCCAAGCCCCCTTATGCTCACATCACTACGCCCGAAATCCCCGGTCCTGTCGATGAACACCCCCGGAAGCACTCCCGCAAGATCTGTCGAGGAATTTCTTGTAGCCGTATCGATTTCCCTTTCTCCGATGACGCTGACGGAGTTAGCGAGATTCTCAACCGTTGAGCGTCTACGTTGCCCCGTGACGATGATCTCTTTCATCCAGTAGAGAGGAAGGGAATCGGCCTTCGCAACGACATTGCCGCCACGCCTCGTGATCAGCTTGGAGTATTTCGATCTTTCTGTCGTTGAATCCGCCGAACTGACCGAGGTGGTTTTTACTTCTTTGGTTTTATGTTCTGATCTTGACGGCGCATTTTTAGCCGCCGATGCATCACTGCCGACCATTATCGAAACAAACAGTATCGATGGTAACACCTTGCTACATATACGCATTTCTCGCTCCTTGAAATAATTCCCTGCATATAGCATATTACGTATATTATTATCGTGTTACTGGTGTCAACAAAATATTATTACGTATTGTATATTTGTGTTACACTGTGGCCGGCTTATACCGGCGGGACGCGGCCCTCCGGCCCTTAAAACCGTTCAAGAACGGAGTGAAATTATGCTCTTTATTAAAAACAGATTTCTTAGAATCGGAATGATTTCAGAAAATATGATAACTAACTTCATGCGGCTGCTTTTAAGCTCAATAAGGGCGATTCTCCGTCCGGCAAGGCAGCTCGCCCGTTCGGAGAGAGCGGTCCGCCGCCCAACATGGCTGCCTGCCCGTTCTGCGAGGGCGATTTATCTTTCGGTTATTGCGATCGCCGTCTTGATGTTGGTTTCTCCATTCGGCGCCTCTTCGCACGAAGTAAAGATCCCTGTTGTTGTGGATACCGACGTCGCGCTCGATGATATCCGCGCTATTACCCTTCTGCTCCAGGATGACCATTTCGATCTCCTCGCGATCGTCACATCCGATGGCGCCTGCGATCCCCGGACAGGAGCGGAAAATATCAGCAAAATGCTCGCATTCATGAACAGAATGGAAATTCCGGTTGGAAAGGGGAAAGAGATCGATGCGCCCGATCCTCCCTGGCGTTCGATGTCGGAGGAGATGGGAGGGGCCGACCTCCCCGCCCCTTCAGGGCCTAAAGACTACCGAGGCGCCATCGAGACGATCCACCGAGTGATCACCTCCGTCGATGCGCCGGTCACCTATATCTGCCTGGGACCGCTGACCAACCTTGCCGGCGCTCTCGAAAGGCACCCATCGCTCAAGGAAAATATCGGGGCCATTTACTACTATGGAACCGTCTTTGGCGGCGACAATCATTCCAGCGGCAAAACGGACACTGCTCCCGTCTCGCCGAGCGCACTCAAAAAATCGGATTTTACAGGCTACGTCAACGGGCCGCTCGTTTCATGGAACACCGTTCGTGATACTCTGTCGGCGGCGGGTGTCGCGTCGGCGGATCTTCCTCTCTATTGCTGCTCTATTCCCGATTCGCTGTTACTGGTCTTCGACAAGGCGCTTTACGATCAAGTGACGGGTTTCGATACGCGCGGCTCGAGACTCATGGAACGGATGTACTCACACGGCAGGGCCGCCGAACTTCTCGGCGAGGGACATTTCCGCACATGGGACGAGACCGTCATTCTCTGCCTGATCGAACCTCTTCTCGCTGAATTCGACAGGGCCTCGGCAGGCGTCCCAAAGAAGATTTACAAACTCATCTCCTTCGATATCGAAGGTGCAAGAGCGATATACCTGGACAGCTTCCAGCACGCCGGACAACCCCCGGCGGAGATGAGGAAAACCGTGGTCTTCGGACATTTTCCTTCGGATCCGAATATCGTTCGTGAAGACATTCGCCCGTTGATAGGCGAATTGATCGACCGGCACGGTTACGAGGAGTGGAGGGCTTCGGTCCTTACCAACGAAATCCACCGCCATCTCGGGATCTATTCGCTGCTCGGCGTGAAGATGGGAATACGTGCCCGGGAGATTCTCGGCGCCACACTCGATGACCTTGAGGTGGTCAGCTATGCGGGACTAAATCCCCCCCTAAGCTGCATGAACGACGGGCTCCAGGTATCCACGGGAGCCACCCTCGGCCGGGGCACGATCAGGGTCGAGACCTCGAATCCGTACCCGGGCGCCGCTTTTATCAAGGGCGATGAGAGCGTACGGCTCAAGCTGAAGGATCATGTCGTGGCCGGCATCAAGAAAGACATCGCCGGGGCGATTAAAAAATACGGCTCCCTGACACCGGAATACTTCGCCGAAATCAGGAGGCTTTCGATACGTTACTGGGTTGAGATGGACCGCGAGGATATATTCGACACTATCAGGGAGTAGTACCCAAAAATAATTATAAAAAGAATCAATAAACTGTAAAGAATCCTCCTGAGCCCTTGGGATCATGTAGCCCCTTCGGTATCAGAAGCCTCGGGCGATATCTCAGGGGATCGAAATATTCTTTAGCATCAATTGCCGCAGTTGATATCTCGAGGGAAAAGCTGCTTCTTGGAAAGATCGATATTCTTCAGATCTTTTCCCAGATCGACCTTACGATCCGCGACACCTCGCCGTCGCTGTATTCCACCAGCGACAATCCTTCGACCTGTGCTTCGGTGAACGATCTGTCGTACGGGATCATGCCGAGAAAATCCGAGCCGGACTCGGCAGCGAGTTTTCTGATCTCATCTGCTTTTTCCCTATTCAGGTCGGATTTGTTCACGACGATGCCGGAGGGGATCTTGAAGAACCGAATGACCTCGAGAATCCGCTTAAGATCGTGAATCCCCGACACGGTCGGCTCTGTAACGACCAGAGCATAGTCGGCCCCGGTTATTGAAGCGATCACCGGACACCCCGTGCCCGGCGACCCGTCTATAAGCGCCCTATCGAATCCGGCCTTCGCGGCTAGCTTCTCCTTGTTGTTGCGAACCAGAGTCACCAGCTTCCCGGAGTTTTCTTCGGCCACGCCCAGCTTTGCGTGGCTCATCGGACCGAAGCGAGTTTCAGACAGATACCATTCGCCGTTGATCGCCGGCCTGCAGACGATCGCATCCTCCGGACATACGATGCAGCAGACTCCGCAACCCTCGCAGGACATTCCGTCAACATAACATACCGTTCTGCCATTCTCGCTGACTTCGCGTATCGCATCGAAACGGCATTGCCGTAAACACTCTCCACACCCGGTGCATTTTCCCGGATCGATTTCTGCAAGATCCCCGCCGCTGAACCAGCCCTTTTCCTTGATTTCGGGATTCAGGATAAGGTGAAGATCGGCGGCATCCACATCACAGTCGGCGATCGCCATACCGGAATCCAGAGCACAGAAGCATGCCGCCAGAGATGTCTTGCCGGTACCCCCCTTGCCGCTTATGACGACAACTTCCCTGGTTTTCGGGAATTGCCCGATTTCACCGGCAGGCAGGTCCTCTGCGATTTCAGGGATCTCCTCGTGCCGCTTCACGCTCCGCGCATCTCTTGGTATTTTCTGCGCTTTCAGGGCGCGATCGATTACCTCTTCGGCCAGATCGTTAAAGATCGACCTGTATCGCGGCAGGCTATCGACTGCCAGATCACCCACCGAGTAGGATTCGGCGATCTCGCGGTCATCGGGGATCTCCCCGATAATCTCCACCCCGGCCTTTCGGCAGTAGTCTTTCAGATCGTCGTTCATGTAATCGGCCCTGTTCACCACAACGACGGGTTCCTGGTTCAGCTCGCGGCACATATCGACGGCCAGCTTCAGATCGTTGACGCCGAAAGGCGTCGGATCGGTCACAAGGACGCAGAGATCGGCGTCTTTCACCGTCTCGACCACCGGGCACGCCGTTCCGGGCGAGGAGTCGAGGATGTTGATACCTTCGCCCGAGCACTCTTTTACCTTTTTGATCAACCGCGGGGACATTCCCCCCTCGCCTGCCTTGAGCAGCGCATAATGAAAATCTATCCGGCCGCTTCGTCCATGTTTGACAAGCCCGATCTCGCGATCCTCTTCCACGATGGCTCCCACGGGGCAGACAATCGTGCAGGCTCCGCAAATATGGCACATGCTTCGGAAAAGCAGCACCTTATCCTTCACGAGCGCCATCGCATTGTAATGACAGGCTTCAACGCACTTGCCGCAGGCGATGCATTTCTCCTCGTCGACCGCAACCGGCGACAGCAGGGTGATCTTCTCCTCCCTTTCGATTTCCGGTTTCAGGAAGAGGTGCCCGTTCGGTTCTTCCACATCGCAATCGAGGTAACGGACCGCCTTTCCCGAAAGCTCGAGTGCCCGGGCCAGATTCGTTGAAATAAAAGTCTTTCCGGTTCCACCCTTGCCGCTGGAGATCGCTATCTCAACCTTCATCGAATAATCCTCTCAATCGTCAGGTCGGCTTTCCATGTTCAATGTCCTTTATGCCAATCCGTAAGATATTTCCGCCGGATAATCTTTCCTTGGATCTCATAGGGCTCGCCGTCAGACCTTCCTCGTTCTGAAGTACAGCATCCCCCCGTTCGTGGCGACGCGTTCATAGTTTAAGCCGCTACGGGAACACATCCGCTTGATATCATCTTCACTGAAGGAGTGGAGATTTCTTTTATTTTCTATCTTCCTCCAATTCCTGTCGAATTCCGCATCTATCCCCACGGCCGGAGTGCTGCATGCGAACTCTCCGTCCTTCACGAGAACCCTTGCAATCTCCTCGACCGACCGCCCCGCTCGGGGAATCATGTGAAGGGAAGTATCCATCAAAACGAAATCGAACGATTCATCGGCGAAGAGAAGCTCCTCGGCGTTCCCCTGTACGAGAACCTGTCTTGTGAAGGATCTTCTTTTTAACTTTTTCAGCGCCTCTTTCAGCATTGCGAGCGACAGATCCAACCCCGTATAGCTATTACTCGGATCGAATAACGGAACAGCCGCTCCGGTGCCACAGGCGACGTCAAGAACCCGCATTCCAACGACAGGCGCGATCAATCCTCTCATAATTTCATGATGGAGACTCGGATCGGCCTTGTGTATCCTCGGGCGCACAAATCGATCCTGAAAAAAATCGTACAGGAACATGAAATAGCCGAACTTATTCAGCCTTGACCGGTTTTCCTCGGACAACTCGTCGGGAAGCCCCCTAATGATTCCGTCCTTTCCGGGCGGAGGGAGATACTCATTGTCCATCGATCCTCCCGTCCTAATAAATTCGGTGTCTTTCCGGCTTAGCCGTACGCCTATCCTCGTACCATCGTCTTGCCGCATTTCGGGCATTCGACTTCTGTGCAGGGCACACCGGGCTTGTGTGCTACCGTCGCCTTGCAGTAAGGACAAACACAATCACCATTGGGGCCCGCTCCGGGCCTGTTTCCACGCCCGGCGCCCTGGCCTCCTCCGGCGCCCCGGCCCATGCCGCCACCCCGGCCTCCTCCGCCGCCTCGACCCCCTCCGGCGCCCTGACCCATTCCAGCACCTCTACCTGTACCAGGTCCCTTTCCTGCGGGCCCCGTACCGTCTCTTCCCGGCATATCAATCATCCCCCTTCATCCCAAAATGAGGACCTACAGTCGGCCCCTTCGCGGATTTAAAAACACCTTTTTTGAAATTCTCAACGGCTTCTTCGACCGTTCCCGACACTCCGGTAAAGGTCTGTATGCCGGCAGCCTGGAGGACCTGGGAAGCATTCGGCCCGATATTGCCCGTAAGAACCGCCGTTACTCCTTTTTGGGCCATCAGTTGTCCCGACTGGATACCGGCGCCGCCTGCTGCCACAGTTTGACTGTTGTTGACCGCCTCAAACTCCTTGGTGTCCGGATCAACGATAATAAAAAACGCGCATCGGCCGAACCTCGGATCTACCTGCGATTCGAGAGTGCCGGCCTGCGCCGTTACACATATCTTCATACCTTCCTCCTTTTCCATTCCCCGATTTATCATTCCTCATGATCGTCGTGGTCGCATTCGGTTTTTTCCACGCCGTACCCTTTACCGAGCCCCGGTTGGCAGAGAGACTCGCCGCCCCGCAGCGCTCCCTCCAATAGCGATGCGACCGCATCCTCGATCTTACCCGTCACCCCCACGATCGGTCTGATGCCGTACTGCTCGAACAATCCGCTGGCCCGGCCGCCCATTCCCCCTGCTATTATGCACTCGATCCCCATATCCCGGAAAAGCTGAGGAAGGTAGCCCGGATGATGCCCGGGATTCTGAATCTGTTTTTCTTCGACCAGCTTGCCATCACTTATTTCCAGAATCGTGAAAGTGGGGCATCTGCCGAAATGCGCCGAAACATTATTGCCGTCGGTTGAAATAGCTATTTTCATTTCACACTCCTCACTGGTCCTTTCCATCGAACATCCAAAGAAACCGTCTTCAGCCGCTACAGCACTACGGTAACTCCAGATCCTATAGATATTCAACTACTCTTGCAATATTTCCCTGTTTCTATCGACAAGAGATATAGCGCCGACCGGGCATTCGTGCCGGCAAATACCGCATCCCGTGCAGCTGATCCTGGAAACCCGGGGATACCGGCCTGCCATTTCAATAGCCGATCTCGGGCATGCCGAGACACATCGGCCGCAACCGGAGCAGGCCGTCTCATCGACATGTGCGACGGGGAAAGCTGTTGTTCTTATAGCGGTATTTGTATTTACCGCAGCCCTCCGCCAATCGACAACCTGCCGGCGACAAAAGAAATTATTGCGCCGGCAGGTTCTCTCCCTATTACGCTTTCTCATTCTTTTCCGATTCGAGCTCCTTGAGCCTGCCTCTTATATCGGAAAGCGTCTTCTCGAGGTAATCCGCCTGGCTCTTTAGCATCTCCACTTCCTGCTGTTGATCGGGGAAATAGGGAGGCTGCACATAGCCATACGCCGGCCCCTGAACCGGCGGTCCGTAAGCACCCCGCTGCCAGCCGGTCAGCCCGGTGGTGTAGAACCGGTTGCGCCGGCCCCTTCCGCCACGTCCTCCACGCCCCATCCCGAATCCCCTTCCCCCGACCGGATTCATATACCCGGGAACCGAATAACCCGCGCAGTAGCCGGCTCCCCTTCCTGTCATAGGCCCGAACCCGGCAGGTCCCGTTCCATCTCCAAAAGGCATGATAGTACCCTCCTTTCATGCGTTTCGATGAGGTTAATACAAGGGGTGAGGAACCCCTCGTTGTTAATGAAAACCATTTTCAATAAGTATCTAAAAATTTTTTCGCTCCCCATCATCCTACAATATCCTAACCCGAAATTCGTGCTCCTCCACCTGCTACTCCCCGGCGGACTCCAACTCTATACGTTTACTCCCCTCCCCACGCTCTCCCAACTCCCTGCATTTGCCGCAAATCCCGTAAAAATGGATCATATGGTGCAAAATTGTGAAATTATGCTTCTTGGAAAGCGCCCTCTCGGTCTTGTTCATCAAATCAAGCTCTTCATTTACAAAATCGCTATAGTCGATTATCGTTTTGCATTTTACGCAGACCAGGTGATGGTGGTGATCCTTCTTCAATGGATTGTTGGCCAGCTCGTAGCGCGCTCTTCCGTCTCCAAAATCAAATTTCTGAACCACACCGAGCTGTGAAAAAAGATCCAGGGTCCGGTATACGGTGGTCAGACCGATCGAGGTGTTGATCTTTATCGCTTCGATATAGATCTCTTCCGCGCTCATATGCTCTTCGGTGTTTCTCAGAATGCTTATTATGACCTGGCGCGGATTCGTCAACCTGAATCCGTAATCGCAAAGCCGCTGCCGCCACCATGGACCTCTCATCAGAAAGAACCTTTCAGCACCCGTTAATGGAAATGGTTTTCATTATCATTATAATCGAGGATCTTCAATCTGTCAAGTCGTATATAACGAATTTTCCATCCGATACACCCAATCCAATTAATCGAGCCATCTGCCATGGAGATCCCGAATC
>CAZPAH010000066.1:0-16193 GCA_964584495.1 uncultured bacterium
TACGATACAGGCTGGTATAAGTGCGGCGTCGGCGGGAGATACTGTTCTGCTCGCCAACGGCGTCTACACGGGGGCGGGCAACCGCGATGTCAGCTTCTCCGGGAAGGCGATCGTCGTATGCTCGGAGAGCGATATTCCCGACTCCTGCGTCATAGACTGCCAGGGGACCGAGACTGAGAACCACCGTGCCTTCCTTTTTTACAACGGCGAGGGTAACGGGTCGGTGCTGAGGGGGATCAAGATCGTCAACGGCTATGTAAATTATTTTTCAAGCGATACATGGGGAGGAGGGATACTGTGCGATCCCGGCTCTCCAACCATAACGGGCTGCGTTTTCGAGAACAATTACGGGCAGGAAGCAGGAGGGGGGATTTATTGCGACAATTCAAATCCCATCATAACGGGCTGCACCTTCAGCTCGAACGAGAGCTTTCGGGGGGGAGGCATGTATATTTACGGCGCCTCGGCTTTTAATGTCTCAGGATGCACCTTTACGGGAAATATCGCCACCATGGACGAGGGCGGAGCATTGTCCATCAACAATACGACGGGTGGTACCGTATACGAATGCGGGTTCTATTCCAACCAGGCTGACAAAGGAGGAGCGGTTCACTGCTATTACGGATCCTATTTGATAAGTCACTGTTATTTCTACGGGAACAGCCACGAGAGTGGTTATTTCCGGGTTTGGGGGGCCGGAATTTATTGCGGCAACTCCTCTCCCGAGATAGAATACTGCACCTTCAACCATAACGGCGCCCTGTTGTATGCGGAGGGAGCGGTTATTTATTGTTTCCAATCGTCGCCCACCTTCAGGAATTGTACGGCATACGATAGCTATGCAGATGAATACTGCGAGGAAATAGTAGCTTATTATAATTCCCATCCCGTATTTGAAAATACGATAATAGCCTTCAGTTGCGGCTCCGTGGTATGCGACGCCGGTTGCAGCATTACCTTCTCCTGCTGCGATATATACGGGAACGCGGGTGGCGACTGGACGGGTGACATCGCGGGGCAGTACGGGATAAACGGGAACATCTCGGAGGATCCGCTCTTCTGCGACGCTTCAAGCGCGGATTTCGGACTGATGTCGGGAAGCCCCTGCAACTCGGCCGGGTGCGGGCTCGTCGGGGCGCACCCTGTGAGCTGCCTCGGATACAGTCCCTGGCTGCTAAATGTCTCAGACGTCGGCAACGACCAGGGGGGACAGGCGAGGCTCGAGTGGGCAAGGTCGATCTACGACGCATCGGGCGACACTGTGGATATCACGGGGTACGGGATCTACAGGCGTCAGGATATGTATATGAGCGCTTATGCGCCGGATGAGAACCTCTTCAAGGGCGGTCCCGGCGCGTTGCGGAGCCCGATGCTGTCTGGATGGGACTATGTGGCGACTGTCCCTGCGCGGGGGGATTCCATATACCAGTACGTGGCTCCCACCCTCTGCGACTCGACGGCGGCTGGCGGCATCTGCTGGTCGGCCTTCTTCGTCTCGGCCATGAGCCCCGATCCGCTCGAGTACTGGGATTCCGCCCCCGACAGCGGCTACTCGGTCGACAACCTGGCGCCGGGAGTGCCCGAGGGGCTGTCGGTCGCCTACAACACGGGAGGCGGGAACGAGTTGATCTGGAGTTCATCTGACGATCCCGATTTTCAGTACTACCGCGTATACAGGGGGGGCGATCCCGGTTTCATCCCCTCGCCGGGCAATCTGGTCCATTCCACCGCCGATACCCTGTGGACAGACCCGGAGCACGGCGGGAGCGATGTCTACTACAAGGTCACCGCCCTCGATTTCGCCGGCAACGAGAGCGGCGCGGCATCGCCCGAGACGGTGACGGGAGGGGAGATTCCCGATGCGCCGCGGGCCTTCGCCCTGTATCAGAACGTGCCGAACCCGTTCAATCCCTCGACGACATTCATGTTCGACCTTCCGCACGGGGCGGATGTCGAGCTCACGGTATACAACGTGAAGGGGGAGCTAGTGGCGACGGTTATAGACCGACCGATGCCGCAGGGCCGCAACACGATCGGCTGGACGGCCGGGGACAACGGAGGTCGCGCCATAGCGAGCGGCGTATACTTCTACCGCCTCGTCGCGGGGGATTTCGTGCAGACCCGCAAGATGGTGCTCCTCCGATAAAAGGTCGAATATATGTAGCAAATCAAACCACATCCTTGCAGAAGTTCGAAAATGTGATAGTATCCTTAGGGATTCGAAACACTTCATAATTCAATTTAAGGAGCGCCACCATGCGAACTAGACGATCGGTAATATCAGTGCTGCTTTTTGCGTTAATCATCTTGTTCGCTATGTCCGTCTGGGCGGCGTGGGTCGACGACGGAGTACGGATCACCGATGGAGAAAGACCCGAATTCGAATCGCGCATCGCACCGGACGGCGCCGGGGGCGCGTACATTGTCTGGGAACAGGCGTTCGTCAGCGCTTTTCTGAAAAACAGTATCTTTATCCAGAGGATAGACGGTAACGGGAATACACTTTGGAGTGCCGGAGGCATATCGCTCAGTCCGGATTCCACCATCGCCTGGTCGCCGGCCGACGTATCGCCTGACGGATACGGCGGAGCGCTCGTCTGCTGGGCCGATGGCCGGGATAGCGAGACAAACTCGCGGGATGTCTATGCCCAGCGCCTCGACTCTAACGGAAATAAACTCTGGGGGACATGGGGCGCCCAGGTCTATACGGGCCCGGAAGATCAGGATTATCCGCTTATCGTTTCGGATGGAGCGGGCGGAGCTGTGGTCGTGTGGCGTGACGACCGAGACTCGAACGACGATCTGCGCGCTCAGCGTCTAGACGCGTCGGGGAGCATGCTCTGGTCCTCGAGCGGTATCCCCGTCTGCACGGATCTCTCAAATCAGAACCGTCACCGGATCGTATCGGACGGCGCCGGCGGTGTGATAGTCACCTGGGACGACAACCGCTCTTCAAACAACGATATATACGCGCAGAGAGTAGATTTGAACGGAATCGTCCAGTGGACGATCGATGGGATCCCCATATGCGTGGCGGCGAACCAGCAGACCTTTCCCCAGATCGTTTCAGACGAGGCGGGCGGAGCGATCATAACCTGGCAAGGATCGACTGTAGCACTGAACGCGCAGCGTGTCGACGCCGGAGGAGACACCTTGTGGGCCGCCAATGGCATAGTCGTCTGCTCCAATCCCTATGGAGGGCGTTCAAATCCGCAGATCGCCATGGACGGAAGCGGAGGGGCGGTCTTGTGCTGGTATGATACCCGGACACCAAGGGGCATCTACGGACAGAGGATAGATGCCGCCGGCGATACCCTGTGGAACGGGGCCGGCGCACAGATCTGCCTGGCCGTCGGAACGATGTCCGAACCCGGGATCGCCTCGGACGGCAGTGGAGGAGCCGCGATCGTATGGAAGGAATCGCTGAGGCAACCATCCGACTACGGCGATGTCTATGCCCAGATCGTAGACGCAAGCGGCTACGTGCAGGGTCCATCGGGCGGTATCGCGATCTGTACGGCTGAATCTGAGCAGCGGTACACCCATATCGCGACAGATAGTGCGGGCGGCGGCATCATTACCTGGAGTGACAGCCGTTACTCTGCGACCTACCAGTCTGATATATATGCCGGCAGAGCTTACTTCAACGGCACAACGGATACGGACGTACAGGACGCGCCTGTGGCGGGTTATCTTTCGCAGAACTTTCCGAATCCCTTCAATCCGGCCACGACGATCCAATTCGGGCTGCAAAGGGAGTCCCGTGTCTTGCTGAGTATCTACGACGTTTCAGGAAGGCTGGTGCGCATCGTTCTCGACGAGAGTCGCCCGGCGGGGCGCTACGCCGAAGCCTGGGATGGCAGGGACAATATCGGCAGGGCTGTGGCGAGCGGAGTCTATTTCTACAAGCTGGAAACAGAAACGCTCAAGCGGACCAAAAAAATGATACTGCTTCGCTAATGCGTCAATCTTTTAAGTTTTTAAGCGATACTATTGCTGCTTGAAGTTTAGAGCGGCACGGCGTCCCGGAATTTCCTGCGCCGAATGCACGATATCACAGGTGGCAACAATGGGATGGGTCCACTCGTAGGAGGGATCCGGCTCGAAGTTGAATGTCAGGTTGTCAAGAGACTCGAACAGGAAAAGGCCGAAACTGGCGACCTGGATCGGGCTTTCCCAGTAATGATAGCCTCTCGTGAACGCGATGCTGATTCCTCTGAAAGGATCGCCTATGGCGCACACCACGTAATCGGGGTAATCAACATATGAATAAGCGTACTGCGTGCCGAGATCCAGGGGATTGTTGTCCACGTCGGTTATCGTGAGCATGAACTCGGTTCCGCAGGCGCAATCGAGGGTTGTCTCATCTAGAATGAGGAAAACATAACAATCGAGTATCGTATAGACTGCCGTTTCCGAGCTGCAAACCGTGGCGTCGCAGTCATAGTAGATGGCGAGCGCCGGGTCGGTCGGATCCTCGATATCGAGAGTAAACTCTTCGGTTACCGTGAGAGGCTTACCCGTGGCATCTGTGCAAACTATGTTGAAAGTAAATGAACCGGAATTTTCCGGAACCCCAAGAATCTTGCCTTCTGAAGACACCGTAATGCTTGCCGGAAGAGTCGAACTCGCGTTGAGTGCCCATGTGTAAGGCGCCGTTCCGCCGGAAGCATGCAGGTCGAAATTGTACGGAGCACAAACAAATCCCTGTGGTATTGTCTCAGAAGTAATTAACAGAGGAGCAGGTCTCTCTATTATTGAGATATTTATAGTGTCATACCCGCACTCACAATCATCATCAATACCACAAAGTGTAACTATATGACTATTTATCGAAAGATCTTGGATTGTCAAAGCTGTCCCTTTTCCTAACATTCCATCATTATCTGAACTCCATGTGAGAGAATCGGGAGGTAGAGCCCCGTCTTCTATATCTAGTCCATTACCGAGAAAAGAGATAGTCTCGCCAATAAAAAATACTTCATTGTCTGCAGGACTGGAAATCGAGACAATCGGGGCGTTATTTTTATGTGGAGATGGCTGCGTTACATCATTGCTGTCGCATCCATCGAGGAATCCCAGTATGCAAAAAACGATAAGCGGGATTTTGATCGATTTCATAAGGAGTTCCCTACGCTTAAGATTTATCAAATATATAGATTATACTATGGCATATTTCGTTCCAATGGGGATTAGAACGTTTTGGCATCTTGCTGATAATGCTATCCTGAAATGGAACTTGTCGCAGCCTTGACCACTACGAGGGTCATGTCGTCGTTCTGGGGGGTCTTGCCGGCGAATCTCCTGACGTCATCGATTATCAGGTCCTTGATCTCGCTGGCGCTCATGGTCGACGAGTCGATGCCTTTCAGAAGCCGCATGAGGGAGTCGATGTCGTAGAACTCATGCGCGTTGTTTATCATATCT
The DNA here is from genome assembly GCA_964584495.1 of uncultured bacterium. Lineage (GTDB taxonomy): Bacteria > Krumholzibacteriota > Krumholzibacteriia > Krumholzibacteriales > Krumholzibacteriaceae > CAZPAH01. Next base: position 5,428 of record CAZPAH010000066.1, read on the forward strand.
GTGATGCCGTCCGAGAAGAAGACAATGAGATCGCCGGGGTCGAGCTGGACCCTCTTCTCGCCGTAGATCGTGTCGTTCATCGTTCCGAGCGGAAGGTGGGTACCCTCGGGATCGATAGAGAGGATGTCTCCGTTCTTCTTCAGGATCGGATTGTTGAATCCGGCGCTTGAGAAGACGAGCTCCCGCGTTACGGTATCGAGGGAAGCGAGACAGAGGGCGGTGTACATCGTATCGTCCGTCTTGCTGTAGATCGGGATGTTTAGATCTGTCATGATCTGCGCGATGGAATCCGTTTTTCCTACCTTGGAATAGAGCATGCCGCTGGACATCACGGCGATCATCGCCGCTTTCATCGCCTTGCCCGAGACATCCCCGATGGCGATAACGAATTTCGTCTTCTCCGGATCGAGCCAGAGGTAATCGTAGAAATCGCCGCCCACCTCGTTCGCGGGGATGCACCTTCCCGATATATCAAACCCCTCCACGCTGGGATCGGAGCTCGGCATGATCGACATCTGCGCCACCTGCGCCGCTTTCAGCTCGGTCGATATCCTGACGTTCCTCAGACGCCACCTGTAGAACAGGTAAAAGATCACGATAACCGCTGCCGCGACGAGCGTTCTGAACCAGGTCGTTTTCCAGAAGGGGGGGGTGACGACCACACCGATCGAAAAACCTTCCTCGTTCCAGAGCCCGTCGCTGTTCGTTCCCTTTACCCTGAAACGGTATCTGCCGGGATTGAGGGTGGTGAAAGATGCGAAACGTTTGTTGGCATCGGTATATACCCAATCATCATTGACCCCGTCCATCCTGTAGGCGTACCTGTTCTTGATCGGCGCGGTAAAATCCAGGGCGGAGAACTCGAAAGAGAAGATGTAGTCCTTGTAGGAGAGAACGAGCTCTTTCATCTCGTCGATCGGCCGCTCGAGCTCCATCTTCCGGTTCATCTTGAGAAACGAGGTTATAACGATGGGGGGGATGAACAGATTGTCATTGATCTCATCCGGGTAGAATGCGTTGAAGCCGTGTATGCCCCCGAAGAACATTTCTCCGCTTTTGCTCTTAAAGAAGGAGCCGCCGTTGAACTCGTTGCTTTGAAGCCCATCGGCAACGCTGTAATTCTTGAAGGTCTCCGTCGAGGGATCGAATCGCGAAAGCCCCAGGTTCGTGCTGAGCCACAGGAAATGATGATCGTCTTCCAGCATCCCGTAGACCGAGTTGTTCGACAGGCCGTCTTTCTCGGTGAAATGCCTGAATTTCCCCGTTTTCCTGTCGAACCGGTTCAACCCGCCTCCCATGGTACCTATCCAGATAGTCCCCTCGTCATCTTCGTGTATGAAGAAGACGAAATCGCTGCTCAAGGCCCCCAATCCCTCCGGACCGGCCCTGTAGTGCTTGAACGTTCCTGTATCCCTGTCGAACTTGTTGATCCCGCCCCCCTGCGTGCCTATCCAGAACTCGCCCGAACGGTCCTCGTAGATCGTCCTGATGAAATTGTTGCTCAGGCTCGATCCGTCCGAAGGATCCGACACGAAATGCGTGAAGACACCTCTTGCGCGATCGAACCTGTCGAGTCCTCCCCCGTGAGTACCGATCCAGAGATCGCCCCGTCTGTCCTCGTAGATCGCCCTGATCTCGTTAGCGGCGAGGCTCGCGGTGTCATGCGGATCGTGCATGTAAGATTTAAAGAGTCCCGTCGAAGGGTCGAACCTGTCTATACCGCCGCCGTGCGTGCCTATCCAGAAGGTCCCCGACCTGTCGATATAGATCACACGGACGATGTTGTTGCTCAGGCTTGACGGGTCGGTGGGATCGTTGAGGTAATGCGTGTAGATACCCGTTTTCCTGTCTAGGCGGTTTAGGCCTCCTCCATGGGTTCCTATCCAGAGGATGCTGTCGGCGTCCTCCACGAAAGACCATACGATATCGCCGTTGAGAGAATTGACGCTTTCGGGATTCGGCTTGTAGAGGTTGAACTTCTTCCTCTTGCTGTCGAACTTGTTTACTCCCCCGCCATATGTTCCAAGCCAGATAACGCCCGAACGGTCCTCGTAAATATCGTATATCTCATCGTAGCTTATGCTGGAAGGATCGACGGGATCGTGGATGTATCGTATGAATTTGCCTCTCTGACTGTCGTATAGATCGAGTCCGCCCCCATTGGTTCCGATCCAGATATCGCCGTTACTATCCTGGTGAAGCGCAAAAACCTGGTTGTGGCTCAGGCTCGAATCGTCCTGCGGATCGTTCAAGAAAGAGGTGAAATTCCCGCTGTCCCTGTCGAAAATGTTTAAGCCTCCGCCCACCGTTCCTATCCATAGGAGGCCATTCCTATCCTCGAGTATCGCCCTGACCGAGTTATGACTGAGGGAGTTTTTATCCAGAGGGTCGTTGACATATGTGGTGAAAACGTGTGCGGAACGATCGAAGCTGTTCAATCCGCCGCCGTTAGTTCCAATCCAGAGGATGCCGGATCGGTCTTCGATAATCTCGAGTATTGAGTTGTGACTTATGCTGTTTGTATTAGAGGGATCGTGAAGGTACCGTGTGAATTGCCCCGTTTTTCGGTCGAGCATGTTCAATCCGTTACCGGTTCCGATCCATAAAAGACCCGATCTATCCTGCTTGATAACGGTGATGAGGTTGTCGCTGATACTCCACGGGTCCGCCGGATCGTTCAGAAAGAGTGTGAAGTCGCCGGTCGTGGGGTCGTACCTGTTGAGGCCGTCCTGGAATGTGCCGAGCCAGATATAACCGCTGTCATCCTCGCAGATCGAAAGGACCTGGTTATAGGAAAGACTGTTCGGATTGTCGGGATCGTGACGTAAAATCGTGAAATCGTATCCGTCGTACTTGTTCAGCCCGTCCTCCGTGCCGAACCACATGTATCCCCTGCTGTCCTGTATGATGCACTCGACGATGCTCTGCGATAATCCGCTTTCTATCGATATCTCGCTGAAAAGCAATCGCGTTTCTTGGCACGAAAGGGGAGATGGCACCAGGGCACCTGCCGCGATCAGCAAAGCGCAGGCGATGATACGGCAAATGAAGCCGGATGATATTCGATGGATATCGGAGATCGATGTCGGTGGGAACATCTCTAGGGTCTCCTTTCCTAAACAACGGCAGCTTACCTGCCTGCACAACAGTATTATAACAACCCTTGAAAATCGGTTCAATAGGACTTTGGTAATAGTATAACCTATATAATATCATTCAATTATCCGGTTTTTCGGCCGATATATATTATGAAAGCAGCCGGGAATCGCAATGGAACCCGGTTAATTTATAGAAGGAAGCGCTGCGCTGCAGGGAGAATGGAACGGGGTTGTATGCTGAAGATCCGCAGAATAGAAAGCGGAGATGGAAGTCTGCTTCGAAGCCTCAGCAAAGAGATCGGAAGCGGCCCGGGCGATCTATACTGCTATACGCCGGAGGATCTTTCCCAGATGACGTTGAAGGAATGGAATATCAGGGCGAGGTGGCTGGCCGGCTCATCCGATTCGGCGGGCTTTATCACGTTCGAAGATGAAAGGCCCTGCGGTCTGGTAACGGGCAGGGTGGGTTATTTCGTCTCCGGGGCGCTTCATTACGAGATGGAAGAATACTGCACTCTTTCAAGGTTCTGGGCCGAGCGGGGATCGGAGGACCGAGCGGCATCGCATGAGCTGCTTGAAGCCATAGCGGGGTGGGCCGAGATGAGGGGGGCAGGCTGCCTTGAAGCCGGTATTACCGAAGCGGGCCGCGAAACGGCTGAGATATTGATCCGAGAGGGTTTCGCCGATACGGGCAGGCGCGAGAACCTTCCGGGCGACGAGAGGATCGAGATATCGTTTCTCTCGAGGGAGCTTCGGGGGGGACTGAAATAGGTGCTAGCGACCCGAGGAGCTTTCGGGGGGCGCTATCCCGAACTCCTCCAGCAGAACAGAATCGATGTCCATGTAGAGGGAGGCGAACTCCCTGTCTCCCGGGTGCCGTTCGAGCCAGCTCTTTATGAAGCCGACGGCGTCGTCCCGAAGCCCCATCGAACCGGCTATTCGGAATCCCTGTATGAAAACGTCCTTGTTCCCGGGAGTCATGACGGCGGCTTCCTTCAGGGTCGCCAGGGCCTGGTCCATCAATCCGGCGTTCTCGAAACTCGCCGCGAGGCCGACCCTGAATTCTCCCCTCTCGGGGCTTCTCGCGATCTCGTGCAGGTAGTGCTCGATCGCCTTGTCGGGCTGGCCGTTTCTCATGTAGTAGAGACCGAGGTACCTTCTGGCCCATTCGTAATCGGGCAGGAATTTCAGCGACATCTCGGCCCAGTGCAGGGCGGCCGCGTCATCATGCTCCCGCGATTTGGTCACGGCCAGCTGGGACGCTGCCAGGGCGAAGTTCGAGAAGAGCCTGTCTGTGTCGGGGCTTCTGTATATCGAAGTGTCCAGCTCTCCGTTCTTGTCGAGAAGCCCCCTGTATATGAATATCTCGCTGAAGTTGCGCTCGAGCATGAACTCGTCGATCATGTTACTGCCCTTTGTCGGAACGAGGCGGCGGACCATTCCCTCGAGGATGAGATAATCGGCATAAGGCTCCCAGACCTCCGCCGGGGCCGTTACGGCGAAATATATTGGCTTCCGCCAGGCGTTGGCCTGGATGATCTGCTGGATGGCCCTCTGGTAGGTCCATATTATTGATCCGTCCCTTGCGTCTCGAACCGGGGTGAGCGCATCGATCTGGGGGTCTGTGAGGTTGAAGGGAACCTTGGGCTCCAGGTCTCTTACCTGCTTCATGTACCAGGGGGTGTTCAGAAGCATCCTGTTGACCACCCTCACGTCGGTTCGGAAATATTCCACGTACTGGATATACCAGAGCGGGAATGTGTCGTTGTCTCCGTTCGTTATAAGTATCGCGTCGGGTTCCAGGCCGGCGAGCATGTTGTAGGCGTAATCCCTCGGAATGTAATTATGCGAGCGGTCGTGCTTGTGCCATCCGTAGCCGGCCGGGAGGATGGAGCAGACGACCAGGAAGATCCCGACCGGCACCACGAAGCGTTTCAGGTTCCCGCCGACCCTCTTCGCCTCGTCGAGCATGAGCATCATCAGCGACGTTGCGCCTATGCCGATAAAAACTGCGAAGTAGTAGAAGGCGCCGCCGTAGAAATAATCCCTTTCGCGAACCTCGTCGGCGCTGAAATTAAGAAATATGATGAGGCCCAGGGAGTTAAGAAGAAGGCTCGTGACATTGAGGACCCATGTCTTCTTCTCGCGGTAGTAGTTGGTCAAAATCCCGTAGAGACCGACAACCGACGGAATGACGACCGACGCCTGTCCCAGGTTCAATCTTCCGAGGTAGACATCGCCGAAGAGGCGGAACTGCTCCCTGAAGTACGTGCCGAAATGCTGGAGCTGGAATATGAAAGATGCTTTCCTCGTGAATATGCTCATCGGGGGATACTGCTCGCGTCTCAGGTGGGCATAGAGCGATTTCCAGGTTTCCGGGTCGACCTCGTCGATCGCCGGATCTAGCCCCGACCTGATAAGCATGAACAGGTGAACGGAGATCCCCAGCACGAATAGCGCGGTGGCAATCAGAGCGAACTTGCCCCTCGTGGCGAGACACCAGATTATCAGGGCCGCGAATATCAGCAGCCCGAATATGGTGACGTTGGATTGCTTGTAGAGCGTCATGTCGGCAACGAGGACCGCAAGGCCGAAAGTGAATACGGAAATTTCGAAGTTGGTGAAAGATTTCTCCTTGACCATCAGGAACATGAGGAAGATGCCGCCGTAAACCAGTATCGTTCCGAGATGAAAACCGATCCCCATCGCAATTAGGTAGATGATAAGGAAGACGAGATTGCGAGAATGGCCCAGGTTCTCCTTTTCCAATGTTTCTATAAGCTTTTTGCCCTCGTTCCTGCCGGACTCGTTCATTATCTTTTTGCGGCTATCCTCGTCGAGACGGCCGGATGGATTCATCAGCCATTTCAAGGCAAGCAGGGTGCAAAGTCCCATCACGAATGCGCTAAGGGCATAGACTTCCGCCTCGGTCGAATCGGTCCAGTGCGTGTCGCTGAAGGTCAAAAAGAGCGCCCCCACCAGGGGGCCTACGAGGCGGGCGAACCTGCCTGCGAATGTTTCGACCTTTTGGAACATGAACCTAACGACCATCACCATCACGAGGTAGGCCATAAGGACCCCCAGCGCCCCGAATGTCACCGAGAGCAGGTTGACCTTCCGGGCGGTCGAGATGGCGAGGGGGAGGAGGCAGAAAACGCGGCCGACGAGGACGTAGAGGGGGGTTCCTGGAGAGTGTGGTATTCCGAGAATATAGGATGTCGCAATGAACTCGCCGCTGTCCCAAAGCGAGGTCGTGGCGGCCATCGTGAGTGCATACACGGTAAAGCTCGTCACCAGGACTAACGCTGCGATTAGACGTTGGACTGCCTTCTCTGACATATTTAACACCCCGTCGATAAGTAGATACCGGTTCTTTATACTCTATAAAATGCTATTTGTCCCGCAAATGGAAGCAAAAACCAAAATAATTGACATCGATTTCCAACTGAAGTAATATTCAGAACATACTGAAAGGAGTGAAATGTTAAAATCTGAAGAGTTTGTCCGTTTCATAGAATCGTGGGGCTCGCTCGGCGTACTGTGGGGAATAAACAGGTCCATGGCGAGGATTCATGCATTCATCCTTCTTTCGGAGAAACCCGTCGATATGGATGAGATCGCCAAGGTCCTCTATATAAGCAGGGGAAACGCAAGCATGTGCCTCAAGGAATTGAGAAACTGGGGGGTGATCCAGAGGGTTCACATCCAGGGAGACAGGCGGGATTTTTATGTCGCCGAGCCTGATGTCTGGAAGATGTTCTTCCGTATAGCGGTCGAAAGGAAGAAGCGGGAATTCGACCCGGCCCTCGAGACTCTTCAGAAGCTTATCGCGGGCAAGGACATGGATAAGGTCGAAAAGGTCAAGGAAAGGCTCGAGAAGATCGAGGAGACGATTACGACATTCGATGCGATCATCAACAAGTTCCTGGAGGACGAGAAGAAGAGCCAGAAGATGGTAGCGGTTGTCAAGAACCTGGTCGCAAAATGAGGGAACCTTTTTAATGACTAATAGTTGTGCGGAAGGCGGGAATCGGTAAAAATTGATAATTTCTATCAGCCAAAGTTATGGACAAGGGATTTTACATTTGATAGTATTTTCACCCGTTTGTGAACGATAAACTAAAGCGTGTAAATTCAGACGAGGAGGAAGATCCGGTATGATCAAATTCAGCGAGCAGCAACTCAAAGTGCCCGAGTTGATGCGTCCGGTCTATATGGTGACCGGGGGGCAGTCGAAGTTCGGCAGGGCGATACCCGAAAAGAGAACTGAGGAGCTCTGCATAGACGCCCTGACGATGGCGGCGGAGCTTATCAATCTTTCGCCCGCGGAATTGAAGAGCTACATCCACTCGTGCTACTACGGCCACTTCGCCGACCACTTCGGCGATCAGCTTCTCGGAGAGGCGGTCATTCACGACAGGCTGGGTCTCGATCCGCTGGGCAACATCGGCATAAAGACCGGAGGGGCCACGGGCGGTTCCACGCTATGGGAGGCCGTGAAGGCGGTGGCCTCGGGATACTCCGACTGCGTTCTGGCGATGGGCTGGGAAAGGATGGATGAGGTTCCGACCGACGAGGGGAACTTCCTGATCTCCTGCGCCGCCGACAAGGACTGGGAATCGCCGCTCGGCCATATATACACCGGATACTACGCCGTCATGGCCCAGAGATACTGGCAGATATTCGGAAAGGCGGAGGACTCTTTCCGCAGGACGCTCGCCGAGATCGCCGTAAAGCATCACGGCTACGCAAGGATGAATCCGTTCGCACAGTCGCCTATGAAGATAACGGTCGACGACGTTCTGAAATCGCCCGTTGTGGCATTCCCCCTGAGGGCCCTCGACTGCTGCCTCATGAGCGTAGGGGCCGCATGCGCTATTATCTGCGACGAGGAGACGGCCAAGAAGCTAAGCAAGAATTCTCCTCACAAGCCACTCAGGATATACGTATCGGCCGGTTCGCATACTCTAAGACCGGCCGACAGGCGTGACATGGATATCCCCCTGCTTCCCAACGAGACCGCCGAGCAGTACAAGGACCTCGGCAAGAAATTCCCCGGCGGGGACAGGTATCCCGGTTTCACGGGCTTTCTCGCCGCGAGGATGGCCGCATGGTACGGTTACAGGATGGCGGGGGTGCACGATCCGAACGAGGATCTCGACCTTCTAGAGCTGCATGACGCGTTCACTATCAGCGATGTGCAGACGTACGAGGATATCGGTGTCCGGCCTTACGGAGAAGGGCGAGATTATGTGGAATCGGGAGACTGCTATCACACGAATCCCAAGACCGGCAAGCCGGGAAGACTCCCGTCCAACATCTCGGGGGGGCTGATAGGGTGCATGCACGCGGTCGGCGCGACCGGTATCATGCAGACATTCGAGGTCGCGACGCACATATGGAACAGGTGGGCCGAGATCCACGGCGATGCGAAGCGCTGGAAGGAATTCGACCGGGAGAAACCGTCAGACTGGACCGATCTCCAGGTCAAGGGCGCGAAGAGGGGAATGGCAATAAGCCACGCAGGCGTCGGCTCGCACGTAACGGCGACCCTGCTAGTTGATCCCGATCACCTGTTGAAGAAGGACGCGTAAAGGAGAATACAATGAGTATGTTCGGACAGGTTCACGTAAAGAAAAACCGGTACAAGCTTAAGGGTGATTTCCATCACCTTACGCCCAATATGCCGATCAGGAATGCCGATGACGGCTGGAAGCTGATGGGGGTCACCAACCCCCGCGCGATGACGTACATCCACACGTACGGAGGCGAGGCGGCGTTCTTCGAGGGTTTGGGACAGGGCAAACTGCTGGCGACGCGCTGCGACAATCCCGACTGCGAATTCAAGGGAACCGTCTATCAGCCTTTCAGGATACACTGCCCCGATTGCCTGAGAAAGAACAAGATCATCGATTTGACCGAGAAGGCCAAGAAAAGCTCGGTGATCCACACATTCATGGTATGCGAAAGATCCGGGGCGTTCAACAGCCTAGACAAGCCGATCAAGTTCATAAATATCGAGTTCGAGGGTGTGGATACGATCCTCATGAGCTATCTTTCAAAGGGCGATCCGGAGATCGGGATGCGAGTCGTCCCTATTTTCAGGACGATGAATCCGACCTATACAATCCTGGATCTATCCTGGGTTCCCGAAGGCACGAAAGAGAAGGAGCTCCCGGAAGGGTTCAGTTTCTAGACTATCACGGACGATTCAAAAGGAGGCCTGAAATCGATTTCGGACTCACAGAAGAGCAGAAGATCCTGAGGTACAGCATCAGGGATTTCGCCGAGAACGAGATTGCGCCCAAGGCGCAGGAGCTCGACGAGAAGGAAGAGTTCTCGATAGAGCTTACGCGCAAGATGGCGGAGATGGGACTGTTCGGGATCGTCGTATCGGAGAAATACGGCGGATCGGGAATGGACTACCTTTCGTACTGTATCGCCGTGGAGGAGATATCTAGGATCGACGGTTCGCATGGAGCCACGGTTGCCGCGGGCAACTCGCTGGGGATCGGTCCCATCTACTACTACGGAAACGAGAAGCAGAAGGAAGAGTGGCTTCCCAGGCTCTGCAGCGGGGAGATCCTCGCCTCTTTCGGTTTAACTGAGCCCGATGCGGGGTCCGATGCCGGTGCCAGCAAAACCTCCGCCCGGCTGGAGAATGGCGAATGGGTCATCGACGGGAGCAAGATATTCATTACAAATTCTACATCGGAGCTGGCCGGAATATGCACGGTGCAGGTAGTGACGGGCCGAAGATCCGACGGTAAGAAGGAGATATCCTGCATCCTCGTTCCAAACGGAACGCCAGGTTTCGAGGCGAAGAAAATGACGGGGAAGATGATGTGGCGGTCATCAGACACGGGGGAGCTCTATTTCGATAACTGCAGGGTGCCGGAGGAGAACCTCCTCGGCAACCGCGGCGAGGGCTTTCACCAGATGCTGGAAACGCTCGATAACGGAAGACTGGCGATAGCGGCGATGGGGCTGGGAGGAGCGCAGGGGGCATTCGAGCTGGCCATGAAGTATGCCAAGGAAAGGGAGCAGTTCGGCAAGCCGATCTCCCTGTTCCAGGCGATATCGTTCAAGCTTGCCGACATGGCGACCGAGATAGAAGCTGCAAGGAACCTTCTCTACAAGGCCTGCAAGCTGAAGGATGCCGGCAAGCCGTTTTCCAAGGAAGCGGCGATGTCGAAACTTTACTGTTCCGAGGTGATGGGGAGGGTCGTGGACCAGGCGGTCCAGATCTTCGGGGGGTACGGCCTCATGCGCGAGTACGACGTAGAGAGGTTCTACAGGGATTCCAAACTCCTGACGATAGGAGAGGGCACATCGGAAGTTCAGAGAATAGTGATCTCGAGGCAGATAGGCTGCGACGATCTCTAGCCCCTGCATTCGCTGAACGGACGACTCTTTATTCCCCGGATTCGGGAGAGGATCAATCCTCCCTGAGTTCGGGGATTTCTCTGTAGAGATCGAGCGACTCGGGGTTTCTCAGCGCATCCTGGTTTCGAACCGGCAGTCCGTGTATGATATTCTTGACCGCAAGCTCTACTTTTTTCATGTTTATGGTGTAAGGGATATCTTTCACCTCGATAATCTTTGCGGGCGAATGCCTCGGCGATGCGTTTTCCCTGATAGTCTTCTTTATCCTCTTCTTGAGCTCCA
>CAZPAH010000067.1:0-16095 GCA_964584495.1 uncultured bacterium
GGAGGTAATCGTTGAAGTGCATCATTAGGCCGAACTCGAAGCTGACCCCGTCCAGATCGGCCGACACGTTGTCGGCGAAGGTATAGCTAGAGTCCGCCATGCCGGTGAACGAGATCTCCTCTGTGAATTCTATCCCCTCGTCCCAGACCACCAGGTTGGCGCCGACCGCTATCATCGGGGAGATATCCACCCCGAATCCGAACCTGTACTGGTACATTGAGCCTGACTGAACGAAAAGGTTTCTTATCGTGCCGTCCAGATCGGCTCTGTAGACGTTACGGACGTATTCCAGATCGGAACCGCCGGCCCTGAAGACGCCAGCGCCGAAGACGAGACCGCCCCTGTACGTCGGGTAAGGGTGAATGTACGCCATGTGACCGAGAGAGGTGTAGGAGTTCGACGTCTGGGATACCGATCCGGTGTAATCATGCTCCACGTCGAGCTGTGAGTGACCGATCCCGAAGGAAAGCTCCTTTTTTCTTATCTGCGTCAGTCCGGCCGGGTTGAAGACGAGGGCGAATGCGTCGTCGCTGACAGCGGTGTACGCATTGCCGATCGAAATCGGTCTCGCGCCGGTACCGAGCGCGTCAAGCGTGGACAACCGCTCCAGGGTCAGAACGCCGATGAGTTGCGCCCGGCCGGGGGAAGGCATAAATAGACCGAGTAGAATTATCGCGATTACAGGGGCCAGGATCATCCTGTTTCTCATCAAGGGTCCCTCTTCTTTCCTTTAGAATCTTTCTTGTCCTCGCTCTCCGTGCTTTTTTTCTTTTTTTCAACCTCGTCCCTCGCCGGCTCCTTCTCTTTTGTCTTCCGGGTTACTCTACTATGCTGCTTTTTCTCTTTGACCGCGGGATCCTTTTCCTTGGTTTCTTCCCTCGTTACGGCCTCTCTGTTCCCCGGATCGTCCGCCTCGCGGGCCGGATTCACGATAACCGGGGCAGCGGTTCCCGTATTTTGCCCCGACGCCGCCGGCGGCGCGCCCGCGGATGTGCCCGGCTCCCGGGGGCTCACTATGAACTCTCTGTCGTGGTAAAGTCCGCGGACCGGAACCTGTTCCGTGTCATCGTCCGTCATCCGGCGGTCGTACCACCAGGGAACGACGCAGTAGTCATACCATGGATCGGAATAGAGGGGACCGTGCGGAGGCACGCTGAAATATTGATTGTGGCAGTCGATACAGCGCGTGAAATCTCCACTTTCCTCGAACCCGCTTTCGGCTGTGGGGGGGTGGTTGAGCAGGGTATAGCACCCGGAGAGGATCATGGAAATGAAAACAATAACTATGAGCCGGAAGCGCTCCTTTATAAAATTCTTCATACGTCTTCACCCCCGGTGAAGTATATTCTACGAAGGGCCACTTGTCAATGAGGGCGATCGATATCTATTCATTTAATGTTACTGGGATAACCTGACGATAGAGAAGAATACCGTGCGTTTCCAGCAAGTATTTGCCCCGGGGGACGCGTTTCGGTATAATTATAGACAAAGGAAAGGACACAGATGAATCTTGCAGCCTCGATAATCAAGAAACGGCCCGTGCTGATTGTCCTGTTTTTTCTCATCATTCCGCCCGGCGACGCGGCATGCCAGCACCCCGATTCACTGGCAGTAGAATATTACCTGAAAGGCTCCTTCATGGAGACGAGGCAGGATTATATGCACGCCTACACGTATTACCTGTATGCCAACAGGTACGAACCGGAGAACGGCAGGATCCTGCTTGCGCTGGCAAGGATAACATTCGACATGGGAAAGTTCGAAGAAACCCTCAGGTACACAGGAAAGCTGATGGAGCTGGGCAGCTACGACACGAACGCCAGGCTTCTTATGGCGGAGGTCGAGCTGCGCGGGGGAAACAGCGAGAAGGCGATCGAGCTCCTGAACGATCTGAAGACGAGAGAGGACGCCCCCAGGTTCGAGGTATATAAATTCCTGGCGAAGATTTATCTCGATATGGATGACACGGATAACGCGCTTGAAGCTTTCGAAGGAGCGAAGGAGCTGGACCGGCACGATCTCTACATCAACTACAGGCTGGGATTTCTGTACGCCGACAGGAACGAGATAGATAAGGCGATAGAATCTTTCAGGGACGCTGTGGATTCCAATCCCGAGTTCTCGAGCGCCCATCTCGCCCTTGCGTCGATTCTGTACAATGCCGGGCGCAGGGAAGAGGCGAAGGAGGCTTTTCTTAACGCGATCGCTCTCGATCCGGAGAACAAAACGGCGGTCAAGGATCTGGCGGATATATATTATGAGGATCAGGAGTTCGATGAGGGTATCGCCTTGCTCGAACCGCTTTATCTCGAAAGGAAGCTCGACGAGCAGTCCAAGATAACCCTTGGACGGTTCTACTACAGGGCGGGCAGGCTCGATGATGCGGTCTCGCTGTTCACCGGTCTGATGGAGTCCACCGGGGAGAAGCCTTCCCTGTTGAGGGTCGTGTCCGAGATAGAGATGGAACGGGGAAGATTCAGGACCGCCACTTCCTACCTGAAAAAGCTCGTCGAGGCGGAGCCCGGCAATTTCTCGAACTATATCGGTCTTCTTCTCGTCTACAACGATTTGGCCGGTCCGGCGTCGAGCGAAGAAGAGACCGCCAGGCTGTCCGAAGCGGAGGGAAGATTTTATTTGAAGGAAGCGGTCAAGAGGGTGGACCGGAATTCGCCGAGAGACAACTATATCACGGGGATTGTCTACAGGAGAATAGGCGATAATGAGAGGGCCCGAGATTTTCTTCTCAGGGCGGAGGAGCTGAATCCCGGCGATGAGAACACGCTCCTCGAGCTGGCGAGGGCCTTCGAACAGTTGGGTGAGTACGACGAGGCGCTGAAAAGGGTCGAGATCCTGTACGGCTTGAATCCGGAAGACCCCTCGATAGCAAACTTTTACGGCTACCTCTTCGCCGAAAAGGGTGAGAACCTCGACTTCGCGGAGGACGTTTTGAAAAAGGCGCTGGTGACGGAGCCCGGCAACGGTTACTTTCTGGACAGTCTCGGGTGGATAATGTTCATGAAGGGGGAATACGAGGCGGCCCTCGGATTTTTAAGCGAGGCGACGGGGCTGGTCGCCGACGACGCGGTGATGTGGGAACACCTCGGCGATACCTATATCAAGCTCAAACTGCATCTTGAGGCGGAAGGAGCTTATCTGAAATCGATATCGATAGATCCGGGCAGGGCGGAAGTGCACGACAAGCTCAAGAATCTAAAAGAGGAAAGTGCCCGGGCGGAGAAAAATTAGTTGAATAGATCCTTCCTCCTCATAATCGCGGTTCTCCTCATTCAGTCATGCGCCGCCGGGCCTTCAATGGTCGTCAAGGTGCCGTATGATGAGAGCCGCCCGCTGAACTTTCCACCCATGCCCCGGGAGACGGATCTCGTCATAACGGGAAAGGTGAGGCTAGACCTGCCCCGCTACCGGGTGAGGGGGGTATGCCGCATCGTGAGATCGAGTGAGGGATCGGTGAGGATCGATTTCACCCACTCGAGCCTGTTCGGTTCGTACAGGGAAGACGCCACCATCCTGATAGAAGACGGCAGGGTACTGCTGTTCGATAACGAGAGGCTGATAAGCTGGGATAATGATTCGGCGTTGGCGATGCTCGAGGATCATTTCGGGTTCCCGATATATCCCGACGATCTCCTCTGCGTGCTCCTTATGGAAGATTCCTGCTTCGACGAAGGCCGGGCAGTGTCGAGGATCGGTGAAGAGGGAAAGGATTTGACACTTTTCGGTGAGTGGCATGGCCGAAGGCTCGAGATCGGCGCCAGGGAGGACGGGCGCCCCGCGTCGATCCGTTTCTGCACGGGCGATGGAAAGACATGTTACCTGTCAAGATACAAGTACAAGGAGTACGGGAACGATTTTTTCTATCCCGAACGGATAGTCGTGGAAAGGGAACATTCATCCGAGAGTTTATCGCTTATGGTGACGTCGGTCGGCAGCGGCGGGACTTCCCGGTGAGGGCGGAATAAATAATCGAGGGAATCGGGGCGAAAAAATGGGGAACTTTGTGTAACCGCGGGGGTAATTACAGTTGGACGAAGGAAAAAAAGGAGATGACGGATTGAACCTGCCGGAGCACCTCCGGGGCGGCCGAACGAAGCCCGGAGATATGACCGACGAAGACCTGATACTTCTGGTCCAGGAAGGTCAAAACAAAGCCTTCGACGTGCTCGTGGGCCGTTACAAGAATAGGCTGTATGCCTACCTCTTCCGGCTTCTCGGCAACCAGAGCGAAGCGGAGGAGTTCGCCCAGGAAACTTTCGTAAGGGCGTATATACATGCCGACAAATACAGAACGGTTGCGAAATTTTCGACCTGGCTCTATACGATAGCGACGAACCTGGTGAGGAACAGGATAAGGAACGCGAAAAGGAGACCGAAGATCGTAAGCCTGTGGTCCGAAGAGCAGGGAAGCGAAACGGGCAGATGGGTGGATGTCAAGGATGAATCTCCCGGTCCCGAAGAAGCGATGGACAGAAAGAAGCTGAAGGAATTGATACAGGAAGCCATTGAGAAGATACCGCCGAAGTACAGGCCTTCATTCGTGCTGAGAGAGATAAACGGCCTCAGCTACGAGGAGATCGCGGCGGCGACCGGCCTGAAGCTGGGTACCGTGAGATCCAGGATTAATCGCGGAAGAACCCATTTCAAGAAGGCGGTTGCGCCCCTTCTGGGTAACGACAATAGGTTCAAGGGGAATTGAAAATGAGATGCAGAAAAGCCAGAGAGTATTATTTCAGGAATCGCGACGGTCTGCTCAACGAAGCGGATAAGATGAAATTCGACGATCACATGCAGCGCTGCGCGGAGTGCGCGGGGTTCGTGGGTGAGATGGAGCAATCCCTGCAGCTGCTGGGCGAGCTGCCCGACATGGAGCTCACCGAGAATTTCGACTGGAATCTCAAGCGAAGGATAGCCCTGGAGAAATCGAGGCTTATGAGAAGCCAGGCCCCGTCTACCTTCGGCGACAGGGCGTGGGGAACGAGATTCCTAGCCGGCGCGGCGGCGATGCTTGTTATAACGCTGCTCGGTGGCTGGTTCTTCATCGGTGCCGATCTTAAGGGCCCCGTTTCGTCCCGTGGACCGGAGATTGCGGATTCGGGAGTGAGAACGGTCCCATCCGAGAGGGACTGGGTGGACGTTAACTACACGTCGACCGGTTACCCGGCGGGCGTGATGATGGTCTCCGACGATCCCCTGGGAAGAAATCTCAACCACGAGCAGGTAAAGCAGCTCCCGTTCAGCATGATGTCGGAGACGCGCACGGATTACCTTATCAAGGAAAACGAGCTCCTGAGACGGCAGCTCGAGCAATACGGAAAAGAGAACCTTTATCTGAAGCAGCTTTTGAGGCGGCGGGAGGCGAACCGCTGAGACCCTGCCATATCCCCCTGCGGACGTGAAGGGACGGACCTAGAGTCCGTCTCTTTTTTCTTGCAAGCAATCCCTATTAAGTCTATGTTTCGTGAAGGGAGGTGTCCATGAGACGTTTATTAATCTTCTTGCTTCCGTTAATAATAGCAGCGGTTTCCTGCGGTAGGCGGGGGAACTATCCTCCGGCCGGTTCCTACAGCGATATTGTACTGGTCACCGAGTCGGGAAAGCGCAGCGACGTAAACGATGTGATAATACGCCAGCTTCAGCATCAGCTGGATTACTATTCAAAGAATGAGGTCCAGTTCAAGCTGAAGATGGTCCCGGCGATAGATTTCATGAAGGAGCCGCCTACCAAGAACCTAGTCATCTACGGAGTCGTAAGGCAAGGTGAGATAGGAAGGATTATAGAGGGATTCATAGGCACCAACAGCATCCGGAAGGTGCTGGAGGGGGAAGATCATATCTTCAAGAAAACCGATTTTCCTTCGAAGGGACAGTTGACGGTCATAGTCACCGCTTCTTCCGATGACGAGTTGATGAAGGTAGCGAGGGAGAACGGGCAGATAATCAGGGATATCATAGAGGAGGCCAACAGGGAGAGGCTGCGGGCGTACCTTCTCGACAAGGAGAAGGTCGATATCACCGCGATGCTAAAGGCAAGGTACGGCTTTTCGATCAGGGTACCTTTTCTCTATGAACTTAACCAGGACAGGGGCGACGTCCCCGGAATCGAATTCGTGCGGGTGGAACCCCACAGGGGTATAACGATATCGTGGAGAAGCTGGAACAAGGATACCCTGTCGCCGGCGGATTCCACCGAGCTCTTCGACATCAGGGCCAACATCGCCTGGAAAATGTACGACAAGGACGTGATGCGAAAGGATCTCGTATACTACAGCGAGGCGGAGCTCGGACCCTACAAGGCGGTTAAAATGGAAGGGTACTGGGAAAACAGCGAGGATCTTTTCGGAGGGCCCTTCCTCTGCTATTTTGTTCTTGATAAGGCCAAGTCGAAGGTCTGGATGATAGACTGCGTCGTCTATGCGCCCGGCTTCGACAAGCACACGCTCCTTAGAGAACTGCGGGCCGTGGCGGAAACGTTCAGAATAGACTAGTACCCGTAGACAATATCACGGCAAATACTTGACACCCTCTATCCTGCTCTGATAGCCTCTCAGCATTGGAAAAGGCTAAAGCGGGAAGGTTGAAATGTCTGAAAATCTGAGTGAGGAAATACAGCATCTCGCCGAGCGTTACAGGAACGCGCCTGATTCGAGGATATTCGCTCCGCTGGCGGACGCATACAGAAAAAGCGGCCTCCTGGACAAGGCTATCGAGTTATGTGAAAAAGGAATAGAAAAGTATCCGGAGTACGCGAGCGCGCGCGTGATCCTCGGTAAATGCTATTACGATAAGGGCGCCACCGAGCGCTCGAGAACCGAGTTCGAGAAGGTAGTTCAGCTCGATCCGGAGAATATGGTCGCCCTCAAGTTCATGGGAGATATTTTGCTGGCCGAGGGCGACAGGGACACCGCGGTGGAGTATTACAAAAGACTTCTGGCAATCGATCCGACGAACGTCGAGGTTGACAGGATTCTCGAAGAGCTCGAGACGGAGTTTGAGGTCAAGGAAATCGATCTCGAGGATGAGGATTCCGTAAAGAAGGTAGAAAGGCCCCGGGAACTCGCCACGCTCACGTTGGCCGGTATTTACGCGGCGCAGGGCTATCACAGCAAGGCGATGAAGATGTACAGGGATATTTTGGACAGGGAGCCGGGCAACGCCGAAGCAGGCCAGATGTTGAAGAAACTGGAGTCGATCGTCGAGTCGTCGGAGAAGGAACGCGGCGAAAGCTTCGACGATGAAGTCATGACGATATCCGTCGACGATGTTGACAGGGGTTTCGTGGAAGCCACTTCCGGACCGGGGGGACGGGGTGAGGTGGAGGAGGAAGTTCCGGAGATTGGGGAAGGCGGGGAAGATGAGGAGGCGTTGGAGGATGGGGAAGTATGGGAAGGGGGGGAAGAATCCGAGATTGCCGAGGGAGAGGACGATATCGAGCTGGAGGAGCAGGAGGCCGGTGCGGACTTGAGCACGGACGAGATCGAGAGTGCCGCCCAGCAGCTTGAAGAAGAGGATGAGATTTCCGAATCAGTTGCAGAGGAAGATGCTTCGGCCGGCGAGCAGGGCGATGAGGACGGCAGGGAGAATATCAGGAGCTTCAAGGACTGGCTGAAGCAGATGCACGAAAAACAGGGTCGGGATGACTGACCGTTGCTGATCGAAAGGATGCGGTTTGGCTGACACTAGTGATTTCAGGAACGGGCTGATAATGAAGATCGACGGGCAACTGTATGCGATCGTCGAGTTCCAGCACGTAAAACCGGGCAAGGGCGGAGCATTCGTAAGAACGAAGCTTCGCAAGATTCCCGAGGGCGCCGTGATCGATAAGACTTTCAGGGCCGGCGAGAAAGTCGAGGAGGTCCGTGTCGAGAGGCATAAATTTCAGTACCTGTACAGTTCCAACGATCTTTACTACATGATGAACACGGAAACGTACGAGCAGATTCCTCTGATGAAGGGGCTTCTCGAGGATATTCTACCCTACCTCAAGGAGAGCATGGAAGTGGGCGTTCTCATGGACGGTGATTCTCCTATCGCCGTGGAGCTTCCGACGTTCGTGGAACTGGAGGTGGCGGAGACCGAACCGGGGCTTAGAGGGGACACGGCCCAGGGAGGATCCAAGAGCGCCAAGCTGGAAACGGGAGCCACGATAACGGTCCCGCTCTTTATAGAGATCGGGGACAAGCTCAAAGTCGATACCAGGACCGGACGATATATAGAGCGGGTGAAGTAATGCTCAGAAAGAAGATCAAGGAGCTCGCATCGATCCTGCGCGATGAGGATCTCGAGGAGATCGAGGTCCGCACATTGTGGAGAACCGTGCGTGTCACGAGGCGTGGCGCGGAACCTGCGGGGTTCAACGGGCAAATTGCAAAAGATATTGAAGGTAAAGGAACAGGCGGGCCGGCGGGCCCCGAGGCCGGGCGGAAGATCGAGCCTCGGGTGGCCGAAACAGCCGGCGGCGGCCCGCAGGTTCATGTTGAAAAAGGGGAAGGAGAATCTTCCCGGAGGCAGATCCTGTCCCCCATGGTCGGCACCTTCTACAGGGCTACCGATCCGCAGACGGAACCTTTTGTCGAAGTGGGCTCGTCCGTCGGGACGGGACAGGTCCTGTGCATCATCGAGGCCATGAAGCTGATGAACGAGATCGAAGCCGAATCGGAGTGCGTTATCCGCGAGATCCTCGTCGAGGATTCCCACCCCGTAGAGTTCGGACAACCCCTTTTTGTTGTAGAATCGGCCTGATCCTTGCAAAAAATATCCCCTTGGCAGTTTACAGCGATTTCACGCGTTATAGGCGTATATACTGTAATCTCAATATGTTATGATATTGCCGCCCATTTAGGCGGAAAAAGGTATTTGGATTTTACGGAGGGTTTGAACGTATGAATATCAAGAGCATTCTTGAATCGATGATCCAGAAGAGAGGTTCCGATCTGCATCTTAAGGCCGGCCTGCCTCCCGTCGTGAGGATCGACGGGAAGCTTTCGCATCTGGATTTCGAAAGGCCGAGCCCTAAAGATATGGAGGAGGTCGCCGACCAGATCCTTACTCCGACGCAGAAGGAGAAGTTCCGCAAGACGCGCGAGGTCGATTTCGCCTTCGGTGTTGCGGGCCTGGCGAGATTCAGAGCGAATTTCTACGTTCAGAGGGGTTCGGTGGCAATGGTCTTCAGGCATGTTCCGGTCGAGATAAAGAGTGTCGATGAGCTCGATCTGCCCCCGATAATTAAGGAGCTTGCCCTCAAGCCGAGAGGTTTGATCTTCGTCACCGGAACGGTTGGAAGTGGAAAATCCACAACCCTCGCGGCGATGGTCCGGGAGATAAACGAGAACGCCAACAAGAACATCATAACGATCGAGGATCCCATCGAGTTCCTTCATCATGACGTCAAGAGCATTATCAACCAGCGGGAGATCGGAAGCGATACGACCTCGTTCCACGAGGCGCTCAGGCACATCCTCCGCCAGGATCCCGATGTGATCCTCGTCGGCGAGATCCGTGACGCTCTTACCATGGAGATCGCGCTTATGGCTGCCGACACGGGCCACCTTGTCTTTTCAACGCTGCACACGATAGACGCGACGCAAACGATCAACCGCGTGATATCGTTTTTCCCGCCCCACCAGCACCAGGAGATCAGATATCTCCTTTCATCGACCCTCCAGTCGGTGATCGCACAGCGTCTTATTCCCATGAAGGAAGGGAAGGGCAGGGCTCCTGCAGTGGAAGTAATGGTTGTAACTTCCGCTATCAGGGAGTATATTATTGACCCTGACAAGACGCCGCTCATTCAGCAGGCCATCCGGGAGGGAGTATCTTCCTACGGGATGCAGAGCTTCGACCAGTCGCTGATGAAGCTCCTCGCCGAGGATCAGATCAGCATGGAGGAAGCCCTGAAGAACAGCTCCAACCCTCATGAGTTCAGCCTGCGCCTGAAGGGTATCCAGGCGACGAGCGACAAGACATGGGACAACTTCGAGGGAGCGGAAGCTTCCGGCGGAGTGGCTGGTGATCTCTAGATAAAGTATGTATAAAAAAATTCTGATTGCAGCCCGCGGCGAGATCGCGCTCAGGATCATACGTGCGTGCAGGGAGCTGGGGATCAAGGCGGTCGCGGTACATTCGCGCGAGGACACCGAATCTCTTCATGTCAAGCTTGCCGATGAAGCCGTTTGCATAGGTCCGGCTCAACCATCCGAGAGCTATCTCAACATACCAAGAATAATTGCGGCGGCCGAGATAACCGGTTCGGAGGCGATCCACCCGGGGTATGGATTCCTATCCGAGTCTCCTCATTTTGCGGAAATCTGCATCTCGTGCAAGATAGACTGGATAGGCCCCTCTCCCGAGCTGATGGAGAGGATGGGTGACAAGGCGGTGGCCAGAAAGACGATGCAGGAGGCGGGGCTGCCGATAATATCGGGAAGCGAAGGGGTCGTAGGGAACGAGGATGAGGCAACGACTCTCGGCAGGGGCATAGGGTATCCGTTGATGATCAAGGCGGTCGCCGGCGGCGGCGGCAGGGGGATAAGGATAGTCGAGAGCGAGGAGCATCTGAAAAGTCTCTTTCACGCCGCGGGCAAGGAGGCGGAGCTCTCCTTCGGGGACGGCGGCCTCTACCTGGAAAAATACCTCATTTCACCGAAGCATATCGAGGTGCAGGTATTTGGAGACGGGAAGGGTAATGCGATCCACCTCGGGGAAAGGGAGTGCAGCATTCAGCGCCGTCACCAGAAGCTCATAGAGGAATCACCCTCTCCCGGGATAAGCGCCGAAACGAGGAAAAAGGTCCTCGATTACGCCGTCAGGGCGGCGGAATTCATAAGATACGGCTCGCTCGGAACTGTGGAATTTCTAGTGACGGACGACGGCTCGGTATTTTTTCTGGAGATGAATACGAGGGTACAGGTGGAACATCCCGTGACCGAGATGGTCACAAAGTGCGATCTTATCAAGGAACAGATACGCCTGGCGGCCTCCGGTTCGAGCCCCTTATTCGAGAGGACCATGGAGATCGCCGGGCACGCGATCGAATGCAGGATAAACGCGGAGGACCCTGAAAAGAATTTCAAGCCTTCCCCCGGAAAGATAACCTTCTATCATCCCCCGGGAGGTCCCGGCGTCAGGGTCGACTCGCACCTCTTCGGAGGGTACGTGGTGCCTCCCTATTACGATTCGTTGCTAGCGAAGATTATCACGTGGGGGGAGACGAGGGAAGAGGCGAGAAACAGGATGATACGATCGTTGGAGGAATGCGTGATAGAGGGAGTTTCCACTACGATACCCTTTCATCTCTGGATACTGCGCAGTAAACCTTTCATCAGCGGAGAATTCGACACCTCTTTCATAGATTCGATTGGAAAATAGGATTTAGAGGAGAAAGGTTCGGCGGAATTGAAAGTCAGGTTTTTTCCGATTCACGAGGCCGCGGACAGGGACAGGCTGCAAGGGGCGGCCGTGGTGGTCATAGACGTGCTGAGGGCTACGAGCACGATAATCGCGGCGGTGGAGAACGGGGCGGGAAGTATAATTCCCGTTGAGGACGTAGAGACGGCGTCGAGGCTCGTCAGCGCCGCCGATAGGGGAGGAAAGCTCCTCGCCGGAGAAAGAAAGGGATTGCCGGTCGAAGGTTTTGATCTGTTCAACTCCCCGGTGGAGATAAGCCGCGGGAAGATCGCCGGTAAGACGATAATACTCACGACCACGAATGGAACGAAGGCGATATGCGCAGCTTCGAAAGCGGACCGGATCTATATCTGCTCTCTCAACAACGTAATCGCCGCCGCCGAAAAGATCGCCGATGAAAAAAGCCTGGCGATCGTATGCAGCGGCAACTCCGGCAGGATAGCGGCCGAGGATCTTCTTTGCGGGGGGATCCTATTGGACGGTCTAGGAGCAAAGGTGAAGGAAGAGCATCTTGACGATGCGGGCAGGCTGGCCCTATTTCTCGCCAGGCGTTATTCCGGCAATGCCGGGGAATTCCTGTCGGGCTGCGACAGGGGCATGGAACTGTCCAAGCTCGGTTACGTCGAGGATTTGATTTACTGTTCCCGTATCGGCTCGGCCTCGATAGTTCCTGAAGTGAGGCAGGGAACGATTGCGGGGTAACAACCGGCGCCCGGCGCGGCGATGCGGTGCGGGGATCTTCCCATGAACGGCCGAAACAGCCACTACGATAGAAAAGCGGTGCTGAGGATAATCGACGCCAATGCGAACAGGTGCTCGGAGGGTCTCAGGGTGATCGAGGAGATCGTGCGTTTCGCCTCGCCCGACGAAGTGCTGCAGAGGGAGATCAAGGATATCCGGCACCTCGTCCGCCGCGCGGCGGAAGATCTGGCCCCCGGTTCCATCGAGTTCCGAGACAGCGATGAAGATATCGGGAGGGGCTACTCCACGAAGTCGGAAAACTACAGAAGCTCTTTCGCTGAAATAGAGAGGGCCAACCTTCTCAGGGCGCAGGAATCGCTCAGGGTACTGGAGGAGTTCGGAAAACTGATAGACCCGAAGAAGGCGTTGGTATTCAAGGCGCTGCGATTCAGGGTCTACAGGATCGACAAGGTTATACGCCCCGGAGCTGGGAACCGCGCTTCGCTGCCGCCGGCTCCTTTCCTATATACGATAATCGACCGGTCTACAGTAACGGCCGGCATGGTTTCCACGGTCGCCGCGAAAATGGTGGAGGGATGTGCCGGTATGATACAGTACCGTGCCAAGGAGGAGGGGAGAGACGAGAAGCTAAGGGATCTGGCTGAGATAGCCGCTCATACGGGGGGTACGGGTATCCCGCTCATAGTCAACGACGATCCCGGGCTTGCCTTCGAGGCCGGCGCCGACGGGGTGCATCTTGGCAAGGACGACGGGGATCCCGTTGAGGCCAGGGCGATCCTCGGGGGCGGAAAGATCGTAGGGTTGACGGTTCATACGGAGGATGAGATGAAAAACGCTCCGGTCGAGGCGCTCGACTACATAGCCGTTGGAGCGGCTTACCGGTCGGAAACGAAACCGACGATTCCGACGGTGACACCGGAGTTCTTCAAGCTGGTCCGCGAAACCTGCCGCCTTCCCGTTGTCGCGATAGGCGGAATAGATAAATCGAATGCGGACCGGCTGCTCGATATCGGCGTCGAGGGACTGGCGGTAATTTCAGCCGTCCTGAAGGGCGATGTCGGGAAAAACTGCTTTACGTTCAAGCGTATCATTGATAGAAAAAGGAAAAACCTCTAGAGGGCGGCGGCCGGAACGGCCGTACGCCGGAGCGGGCCGGAAGGAATTCCGTCCCTCGATGCGGGAAGAAGATTCCATTGGCCGGTAAAAGAAATATAGCACTGGGAATTATCCTGGCGGTTTCCGCCGTATTTTTAGGCGTTTCCCTCTTTTCATACGATTCGCGGGACTGGGGATCCTTCTGGGAAGCGAGAAACCTCTGCGGGCCTATCGGGGCCGTTTCGGGAGGGGCGTTGATCTTTTTCCTCGGTCCCGTTTTTTCATGGGCCGTTCCTGTCTTTCTCCTATACTGGAGTTTGTTCCGGCTTAGGGAAAAACAGATCCGCGGCAGAGCGCGGCTGCTTACCTGCCTGGTCTTTTTGGCCTGGATAACGGCGGCGCTTGCCTCCATAGCCCTTGGGCGGGGAGCCGGAGGGTGGCTCGGCGAAAAGACAGCCCGGTTCGCCTATCTTGTGGCGGGGAAGATCGGATCGATACTGATCCTCGCGGCGGCCCTCCTCATTGATCTGGTTTTGGTTTTTCTGGGCCCCATAAGATCTTTGATATCGAAGATGACCGGAATTTCTTTCCCGTTTCCCTCTTTTCCCGCAAGGGGCAGGGGGCGGAGAGAGAGGAGGCCGAAGAAGGAACGGAGTGAACGGGAAAAGGGGAAGAGTCCGAAGGGAAAAGAGGCCACGGATCTCCAGCCGTTAAAGGAGCGGCCCGCTGAAGAGCCTGTAAGGATAGAGATAGCCGAGCCTAAAAGGGTCCGGTCCAAAAGCCAGCCCAGGGCGCCGCGGTCGGCCGTGTCCGGGTCCACGCCGGCGGACGACGCACCTCTGCCAGACATCTCGCTTCTCGACGAGCATGACGAGGAATCGGTGCATTTCAGCAAGGAAGATCTAATTGCGAGGTCGGAAGTCATCGAGTCAAAGCTCGAGGACTACGGGTTGAGAGGAAAGATACAGCATGTCCGTCCGGGCCCGGTCGTCACGACGTTCGAGTTCGTTCCAGCCCCCGGGGTCAAGGTTAGCCAGATAGCCAACAGGGCGGATGATATAGCGCTTGCCCTCGCCGCGAGGGCGATAAGGATACAGGCACCAATCCCGGGAAAGGGTGCAGTAGGGATAGAGGTGCCGAACTCGGAGCCGAAGCTCGTGATGCTGAGGGAGATGATCGAGCATTATCCTTCCGGAAACGAAGGGCTTCTGGTGGTATTCGGAAAGACGGTGACCGGCGAACCCTATTACGCAGATATAGCGGAGATGCCGCACCTGTTGATCGCCGGAGCGACCGGGAGCGGGAAAAGCGTCTGTATAAACGCCATCATATGCTCGCTGCTGTACAACCATACTCCGGCAACGTGCAGGTTCATCCTGGTCGATCCGAAACGGCTCGAGCTTATAACGTACAACAATATCCCCCACCTGCTTCATCCCGTGATCACCGATGCCAAGCCGACGCTCAAGGTTCTCAACTGGCTGACAATCGAGATGGACAGGCGCTATAAGCTGCTGGCGAAGTTCGGGGTCAAGAATATAAAGAGCTTCAACGAGAGAGTGCAGAGCGAAAAGCTCGTCGATCCCGATACGGAAGAGAAGCTGTCAAGACTTCCGTACTACGTTACGATCATCGACGAGCTCGCCGATATAATGGTCTCCATGGGCAACGAGATATATCCTCCGATAACACGGTTGTCGCAGATGGCGAGGGCAGTGGGTATCCACCTGGTCTTCGCGACGCAGAGGCCTTCGGTCGATGTCGTGACAGGCCTGATAAAGGCGAATTTTCCGTCCCGGATAGCCTTTCAGGTGACATCGAAGACCGATTCGAGAACGATACTCGACGTGAACGGCGCGGAGACGCTTCTCGGCAACGGCGACATGCTCTACCTTCCCAAGAACCTTCCCAGCCCTATAAGGATACAGGGCGCCTTCATCTCGGAGAGGGAAGCCGAGAACGTGGCGAATTACTGGCGTTCTTTCACCTGGGGAGGGGAGGAGCTGGATCTATCCGGGGAGGATTCGCCGGTTTCCGGGGAGGATGCCGAGATAGACGATGAGCTTTTCGAGCAGGCTAGGGAGCTTGTCATAATGCATCAGCAGGGTTCGATATCACTGGTTCAGAGGCGTCTCAGGGTCGGTTACGCGAGGGCGGCCAGGCTTATAGATATGCTGGAGCAGTCCGGCGTCGTCGGTCCATTTGAGGGTAGCAAGGCACGGGAAGTGCTGGTGAGCCGTGAAGAATATGAAGGCCGCTGAAAGAAAGAAAACCTCTTACAGATATTTCTTTTTCAATCTGGGATGCCCGAAGAATCTGGTCGACGCCGAGCAGGCATCATTCCGGTTGGAGGAGGCAGGGTGGAGCAGGGCCCGGTCACCGGAGGAAGCCGAGCTTCTCGTGGTGACTACCTGCGCGTTCATATCACCGGCGGTGGAGGAATCTGTCAACGAGATACTGCGTGTAGCGGCGGGACGCAGCAGCAGCCAGAAGCTGGCCGTGCTGGGCTGCCTCGTTTCACGCGAGGGCGATGCGCTGAAGGAGCTCTTCCCAGAGGTCGATATCTTTCTGCCCGTCGAAAAGATGCAGATGCTGGCGGAGAGTGTGTCGGTGCCGGGACTGCGTCCGCCGGGCAAGAAAGGGGGAAAGGCTGGAGACCGTAGCGTGGAGGGGAGCATGGCCGGAAGGCAGCCGGAAACGGCCGGGCTGTATATTCCGGGGAATCCGGGAAGGATACTCGCCACACCGGCCCATATCGCATATCTGAAGATCGCGGAAGGGTGCTCGAACCGTTGCAGCTATTGCCTGATTCCATCTATAAGGGGTGGGTTGATAAGCAGGCCGGGGGGCGGAATCCTCGCGGAAGCGGCGGAGCTT
>CAZPAH010000068.1:0-10418 GCA_964584495.1 uncultured bacterium
ATCGACACGCGTATGCGTTTTTCGTACGGGTGGACGATGCGGGAAATCCGGTCTCTTCCGGAGTATATCTGTACCTCATGGAAGCGGGGTCGTTCTCCGAGACGAGGAAGATCGTCTATCTGAAATAACCGGGCTGCGGATTGATCCACTTTTCACATGAAGATCCGGAGGTGCTCGATGAAGCGTCTTTCTATTCTGATTGCGGCCGTATTCCTGGCCTCCTGCCTGGGAAGCTCCTGCGTGGCGGCGGGAGAAGGCGATGAGACGGCGACCCTTGGCGAGAATGTAAAGTCGCTGAGGCAGGCGCAGGAAGGGTTGGAACACAGGCTCGACACCATCGAAAAAATGGTCGACGATCTTATCTGGCACGAGAGACTCCGCGGTATCGCTACGATCGACAAGGTCTATATCACCGGCCCTCCCCTCTGGCGGGAGAAAAATCCTACGGCGCAGGGCTACGGCAACCCTGTCAAGTTCTGGACATACGTTTTCGTGCCCAAGGATATCGACACCGGCAAAAAGTATCCCCTTATAGTATTTCCTCACGGGGGAGTCCACAGCAATTTCTCTACATACTACACTCATATCATAAGGGAGCTCATCGCCCAGAAGTACATAGTGGTGGCCCCAGAGTACAGGGGAAGCACCGGGTACGGCAAGGAATTTTACGAGAAGATCGATTACGGTGGACTAGAGGTCGAGGACGTATACGAGAGCGGCCGCTACATGATCGAGAACTACGGCTTCGTCGACGGCGGGCGCGTTGGGATCATTGGCTGGAGCCACGGGGGCCTGATAGCCCTCCACAACATCTTTGAGCACCCCAAGGATTATCAGGTGGCTTTCGCCGGAGTGCCGGTATCCGATCTTATCTCCAGGATGGGATACCAGACCCAGGAGTACAGGGATCTCTATTCTGCCGATTATCATATTGGCAAGACCGCTTTCGAGGATGTCGAGGAGTACAGGAGAAGATCGCCCGCCTGGAACGCCCACAAGTTGAATACCCCCCTGCTGATCCATACGAACACGAACGACGATGACGTCAATGTTCTCGAGGTCGAGCACCTTATAAAATCTCTCAAGGCGGAAGGGAAGAAGTTCGAATACGAGATCTTCCAGGATATCCCCGGAGGGCATTCGTTCGACAGGATCGACACGAGGAAGGCCAAGGAGATCAGGGTGAAGATATACCGGTTCCTGGCCTCGTATCTCGATCCTCCTGTGAAGCTGGAATCGGTGAAGGACATAGAGAAGGCGGCCTACAGGTAGGGAGCGCGCCGGAAGATGAGCAATTCGGAAGACAAGATCTATCTGAACGGCCGCTTGATAGACCGGAGCCAAGCGGCCATATCTCCCGATGACAGGGGATTTCTCTTCGCCGACGGCGTGTACGAGATGATCCGCCTGTACGGCGGCGTCCCCTTCGAGATCGACAGCCATGCGGCGCGCCTTCGCAGGTCCCTCGGGGAGCTTCGGATCGAAGGATTCGACGCGGGCGGCCTCGGGAAAATCTGCGCCTCCCTCGTATCGTCGAACGGTCTCGAAAAGCACGACGCGACATTCTATATCCAGATCACGCGGGGCGCCGCCCCACGCTCCCATCTATACCCGGAGAACCTATCTCCGACCGTCTACGGCTTTGCCTCGGAATTCACCCTTCCGCGTAAGGAATGGAAACAGGGTATCGCGGTCATGCTTACCCCCGATACCCGTTGGGCGAGGTGCGATATAAAGTCGATCGCCCTCCTTCCCAATATCCTCGCCAGGCAGGCGGCCGAGCGGGCCGGCGCGGATGAGGCGGTCTTCACGAAAAACGGGGTCGTGACGGAAGGCAGCAGCTCGACCTTCTGCGCCGTTATCGGCGGAAGGCTGCTGACCCACCCGCAGGGGGAGGGTATTCTATCGGGGATCACAAGGAAGGTCGTCCTACGCCTCTGCCCCCGCCTCGGTATACCCTTCGCCGAGGAGACGATCCCGGTGGACGATCTGGAAGGGGCGGACGAGATGATGATATTGAGCACCACCAGGGAGGTGATGCCTGTCGTAAGGATCGACGGCCGCTCCGTATCGGAAGGGGTCCCGGGACCCGTCACGCGAAAGCTCCAAGAGGAGTTCGCGCATCTGGCGGGGCGCGCCCCCGAATAAAAAGCCGGGAATGAAGTTCCCGGCTATATCGTTCCATATCGGACGCCGCCCGTGCCAGCCAGGCGGCGGGTATCCCGATATCAACCTTCCAGTCTGTAGGTCACTACCTTGTTGTTGTAGAATGTGGGTATTACCACCATCTTCTTATCCGGAATATATTCGAAATCGGCGCTCTTAACCTCCACCGTCCTCGTGTCGAAAAGCTTCTTCGCTTCACCTTTATCATCGATCCTGAAGAGCCTTCCCTCCCAGAGGGAAACGAGGTAGTCGCCGCGTTTGTCTACCTTTATCCCGTCTATCGTTCCCCCGTCGAAGCTGTAGATCGTGGCGACTGCGCCGCTCGAGAGATCCACCGCCTTCAGCTTGCTGTCGCCGTTGTTGCCGACCAGAAGCGCTCCCTTATGGACAAGCAGGCCGTTCGGCGAACTGATCTCTCCGCCGCTAAGCCACTCTTCCAACTTCCCATCTTTCACCCTAAGTATCTTGCTGTTTCTAGAATCGGAGACGTATATCGTTCCTTTCGAGTCGACGGCGATATCGTTGAGAAATCCAGGGGCCTGCGCCGCATACCGCTCAACGATTTCCCCCGAGTCCAGATCGACGGCGGCGACGCCGGGCCTTTCGACGACGAGGAGCCTGTCACCATCTATTATCATGCCTGTCGGCCTCGTCAGTCCCACGGCCCATTTCATCTCCTCCACCTCGCCGTCTGGATTCAACTTCGACACGAACTGGCTCGACCCCGGCCCGGCCTTCATTAGAGCGTCGTAATTCGAGATATATATCTTCTTCCTCTTCTTGTCGTAGACGGCCGATTCGGGCATCAGGAAATCCTCTCCGGTCTCCCATTCCTCCCGGACCTCCTCGGAATAATCTATCGCATCGGCTTCCCGGCACATCAATCCCCAGCCACCGAACGATTCGGCGACTAGAATAACCAGCCCGTTGTCTCCCTTGTTCACAGGGACTATGACGGCGTCATTAAGGCCGATTATGCCTAGGAAGGAAGGGTCCCTGCCGTGATAAGCGCTGTTACCGGTGAAAACCGCCCTTCCGTTGAAATAGAGGGTTGCATAATCGCTGTATCCGAAATCGAGCTTCTTCAGGCCATCCTCTTCGGCATGAATGACCGCCCTTGCGAAAACGGCGTCCCCCTCCCTGTTCGCCCTCATCCTGAACCTCGCGATATCGAGAAGCCCCGTCGGCTCGCTCGTGACGGCCTCCCACCCGATCTGATCGTAGCCGGCCTCGTCGAAGCTCTCCTCCGAACCTATCTCCCCAAAGCCAAATCCCCTGGAGAGCTCCCATTCGGTTACCATTCCCGGAAGGGGATCTGGCACAGGCGGCGGATCGAAAGAGAGGTTATCGTCGAGCGTGTAGCTGAAATCGGAGAATATCGCGTTCATATTCCTGTCGGCATAGAGCCCTATCGTCCCCCTGCTCACGCCGTGCTTCAGATCGTTTATCTCTAGGGACGGCTCCTCCGCGCCGTCGACGAAGAGCCTGGCCTGCTTGCCGGAGATCTCCATCCGGAGATGGAACCACCTGTCCTTAACAAAATCATAGCCGGCGGTGAATCCCGGGCCGCTGTAAAGCTGCCAGCCCGCTATGCGGTTGATCACGGGAGTGTACTGGAGGGCATCCGTCGAATACTTGTTCACGTGAGGCCGGATATAGAACCTCTCGCAATTATCCTCCGACTGCATCCTGAAAACGAAGCCGGCGTACGAGCGGTCTCCGTTCACCTTGACATCCACCTCGATGACCCCGTTCTCGAATTCGACATCCTTGAGGTATGCATAGCCTATAAGGCACTTCTTCCCGTCAAGATCCACCACCTGGGCGTTTCTCATCACCCAGCGATCCGAGGTGAACTCGACGTTCTCCGCGAACGAAGGCGTATATAGGGACAACAACACGGCCGGAACGAAGACGATGGTGATAACGGCCTTCGACAGGAGATTAACCGATTTCACTCTATTCTCCTTTCATCTCTCGGGGCGCTGCCACTTTCTTGAACCACTTAACTACTTATACGCGTTAAAGGGCGTTTTGGTGCGCATTATTTTCATTGTTTTTCACGCGAACGGACCGGACGATCCGGTCCCGAAAGGGTGCTCCTTCCGCGGATGTGCCCGCCACGGGAACCGCCATTGTTCCACCGGCGCCCGGGGACGTAAATCCCTTGCAATATAACGACGGGTATGGTATCTATAGGATCGCGTTTATTAAATATTAGACAAGCGGTTACATCGATCAAGAGACGGGAGCGGAAATCGCCTTGACCGAAAAAGTGGAACGGTTCTTCAACGAGTACGCATATGCTTTCGATGCCATATACGGCACGAAGCAGACCTTCCTCAACCGGCTCCTCAATCCGGTTCTGAGAAAAAGCATGCGCGTCAGGTTCGAGAAATCGATCGACGGCTGCGACCCGAAGGAGCACAGAACCGTTCTCGATATAGGTTGCGGTCCGGGACACTACTCGATCGCGCTCGCTCAAAAGGGGATCGAGAGGATCGTAGGGATCGATTTCGCCGAAGAGATGATCAGGATCTCCAGGGAGAGGGCCTCCGCCTTCGGCTTCGACGACAGGTGCGTCTTTCTCGTCGAGGATATATTCGATTACAGGCCGCAGGAGAAGTTCGACTATTCTATCGTGATGGGAGTTATGGACTATATCGAAGTCCCCGAGAGGATGATAGAGAGGGTGATAGAGCTGACCCGGGAAAAGGCATTCTTCTCCTTTCCCGCCTCGGGCGGAATCCTCGCCGTTCAGAGGAAGATCCGCTACAGGAAACGTTGTCCACTGTTCCTCTACGGCAGAAAGCGGCTCGTCGATCTCTTCGAGAAGTATAAACCCCACACTTACGAGATCGAGAGGATCCACAGGGATTTCTTCGTTACTCTCACCATCGGGCGGGATCTTTGATATGAATAATATCTTATCCATCGACGTCGAGGACTGGTTTCATATCCTCGAGCTCGAATCGACGCCGGATATCGGCGAATGGGACGGCTGCGAATCCCGCGTAGATGAGAATTTCCGCACGCTCCTCGATCTCCTCGATGAGACGGAAACGAAGGCGACCTGTTTCTTCCTCGGATGGATCGCTGAGAGGAACAGGGACATCGTAAAGGAAGCGGCCGGCAGGGGTCACGAGATAGCCTCGCATGGATACTCGCACCGGTTGATATACACCCAATCAAGGAAAGAGTTCTTCGATGACGTATCCAGGACGAAGAAGCTTCTCGAGGAGATCACGGGAACCAGGGTCGAAGGGTACAGGGCCCCCGGCTTCTCGATAGTGAAGGAGACTCCCTGGGCCTTCGGCGAACTCGCCCGGGCCGGGTACCTCTACGATTCCTCCGTGTTCCCCGCCGGAAGGGGGCACGGCGGAATCCCGGACGCCGATCTCTTCCCCCAAAGGATAGATACGGAACATGGACCCATAACCGAGATCCCTCTAAGCGTCGTTTCGATACTCAACAGGAGAATGAGCTTTTTCGGAGGCGGTTACCTGCGCCTTTTTCCCTACTGGTTGATAAAAAAAATGACCGTCTCGGTCAACCGCGAGAACAGGCCGGTAGTCTACTACGTTCACCCGCGCGAAATCGATGTTCGGCATCCGCGATTGCCGATGAGTCTGCCGAGGAGGTTCAAATCGTACGTGAACCTGCGTACGACGAGGCCGAAACTTGCGCGTCTTCTCGGGGATCAGAAGCTGCTTACCTTCAAGGAATGGCTCGCCCGGTTCGAGGATACTATATGAAATCAGGAACCCGACACTCGAGTATCGGATCCCTCCAGTGCCGGGTCACATATAAATACTTTTTTTTAAAAGACAAACGTACTGGATAATATTATCTCAAAAGAACCATCTTCCTCGTTCTATCGAAATCCCCCGACAGCAGCCTGAAGAAGTAGATCCCGCTCGCCGCCTTCGAGCCGTTTGCCGTCGCGCCGTCCCAGACGATCGTATGCTCTCCCGGTTCGAGGACACCGTCGACGAGGGTATTCACCAGCCGGCCGGCGATATTGTAGACCTTAAGTGTCGCATGCCCTTTCTTTTTCAGCGAGAATCTTATAGTCGTCGCCGGGTTGAACGGGTTCGGATAGTTCTGCTCGAGCCGGTTCGGGAATGGGGGCGTTTCCACATCTCCCGTGATATAGGTATTGGTTCCGTTCCCCAGCCAATCGATGACGTCCTTTACGACCCTGCTCCTGACGATGGGAGCACCATTCACCATATCGCGCATGTACATCAAGCTGAATCCGAACCACGCGGTTCTCACGGTGTATCCTTCGTAATTGAGGGATTCCGAAATGATGCCGGCATACCGGGGAACCCCGCCGACATCCGGATATCTCAGGGCGTGCTGGCCGGCTCCCGAGCACTCCAGCACGTCGAAGCCGTTCAGCACGGGGCATCCGCCGAATACATAGAACGAGTCGGAGGCGAAAGCGGTCGACGACATTCCATGCACATCGGGCACTATATCTCCTCCTCCCGACACCCCGCCCGTCAGTTCGAAGTAGCTATCATCCTCGAGCGTCACGCCGCAGATTGCAAGGAGGTTGGCGGCATAGGGGGAGCTCAGCCCGTAAAGCTCCTCGGCCGTGTTGTTTCCGAGGATCCACAGCCCGCAGCGGTGGTCGCTGTACCAAAGCCAGTTGTACAGGACAAGGCAGTCGTTCGTCTTGTCGGTACGCACCGATCCGTCGGTTATCGTATTGTCGGATAGATCCCCACTGTCCCATATGATATCGTGGTATCCGGCTATCAGTTGGAATAGTTTGGCGCGGCTTGCGAGGCCGTTGGTTATTGTGGAAGTTGGTTGATTTACGTCATAGCGGTCGGGCCGGTTTGATGGAGGAATCACCACGCCGAACGCATCCTCGAAGTAAGGCTCGTTAGCCCCGCCGGAGCTTCCGACCCCGTGATAGTCGTTCACGAAGAGGATATCACTAGCCAGTGTAGGCAGGCAGGTGAACTCGAAGTAGACACCCTCCGTTTCGGCTCCGGGAGGAAGTGTCGTAACCTCGTCGGCGAAGTCCAAAGCCTTGAAGTAGTACTCGACGATATATCCCCTAGTAAGAAGGGAGTCGTTAATATCGAAACAGAACAGCTCATTGTCCTTAATATCGGGGTACAACGGCTCGCCCCTGAATACCGTCCACTCGCCGTCGTCTTGGTAATATTCCCCGTAGGTCCCTTCCAGCGATGGACCGTATAGATCCGGCTTGGGGCTGGATGGATCTCCGATATACCGGCAGCGAACATGCATAAAAATATCGAAGATATAGTCGGGGTAAGCTCCCGTCCGGTAGATCCCACCTCCGAGGGGTGAGTAGCACGTCACCACTATCGAATCCCCCGGATAGATCGAGGGATCAGAATGAGAATGAAGATCATTGGCCATATCGGCGCGGACATACGATTCCAAATCCAAACCATCTTCGGGGAAGTTATCCTGAAATAGCGCCCATTCTTGGTAGCTCCACTGTGGACCGACCGTTTTATACCTCTGCACGCTGATATTATCTATCCATGGAGCGGGCGTATGATCTGCGCAGGTGCAGTAGACATCGTACCATATGGAGCACATGTCGACGACGCCAACTGCGATCTGTATCGAGTCGATATCGCCACCGATCATCGAGCCTATATCGGCTAACTTCATATAATAATCACGGTCGCTACCCTGAAAAAGGTAATTATCGCTCTCCCACCGCTTCGGACATCCATTTTCTATTCCCCTAACCTGCCAGTAGTAAGAGACGCAATTGCGTATCGTGTTATCCCGGTAGACCCCGAACTTCAGTAGAGCCCCGCCGAGATCGTCGAGGTCTGCGGCGGGTATGTCGGCATCTTGAACTTCATCGTTCGCCGTCGAATAGAGAGTTATGTCGATCGGCGGGGAAACGATCATCTCGTCCTGGCATGGGGGGTCGGAGATCTCCTCACCCTTGCAGAAGGGCGTGACGTAGAGCCCCGGATAATCTGTGCTAGGGATACCGGATCCCTTGAAGAATACCACCTGGGTCTCGAAATTATCACCACAGGGATCCTTATCCTGAAGGCCCATTTCGAGTCCCGAGTAATTCCCGAACGATTCTTTTACACCGGCGTGCCATATCCCGCTCTCCTTGGCTCCGACCGGGGCCGATTCGAAATCCTCGTAATCGTAATTACCGAAGTAATCGTCTATCGAGATATCGTCTATGATGCACGCTCCATCTGTAGACCAACGTCCATCCTGCCCGTCCCAACTACCGTCGGATGTAAAATGGATCTTGAACTTTGTTTTAACAAGGTATGTAGCTCCCGGCATCTTATCGGCAAGAAGGTCATCCGTGCCCGTATATATAACCATATTGGAAGCAGTCGGACAATCGATGGTATAGCTCGCATCGATCAGTACCTGGCCATCGAACCAATCGAGCTCCTCCCAATTCAATCCACCCCTATCGTACAAAATCCGCGTCTTATCATAGTCCGGTTCCGAATCGAAAAATCCCTTGAAGGAAAAGGTTATCGGGGGAGCAAGGGTCACGGGGTCGCTTACTATATACTGGTTCCAGTATGACCCGTATCCCGGCGCATTGACCCATCCGCACATATAATCATCATAGGAATCGGGTCTCGCCCCGCACCAGATCGACTTCGATCCATCGAGGGGATTGAGATTGCCGTATATCCCGCCGCCTAGGCCCGCGAAGTCGTCGACATGGAAGAAAGTGTCGACCTGCGCGGTATTGTCAACCCTGGTCCAACCCTGCCAGTCCATAATCTCGAAGTCGTACCTCACAATATTGTACGTGTCGGCGGCCGAAGAGGTGAAGGCGGGTTTCTTTAGCTCATCCGACTGAAACTCTGTTGATCGATCGATACTTATTATCCTTCTTTTCAAGCCGCCCCTGGGCCTGCCCCTTTCGGATGCCGCATCAGCCCGCGATCCACAGACGGCCAGTGCCAGCGCGCCGATCAGTATTATGCATGCCATCTTATCGAGAGCGGTCTTTCTTCTTATGAAAACCGCCGAGAGAAAAATAAGCAAAATCACGAGAATCAAGAAGAGCGACGTGGAGAGGACCGGAACATACTCGCCCTCGATGATCTGAACCAGCTGAACGCAGGTATCGTAAGCTACCGGTTCGGAGATGGTCCAGGTTACGATCGTAAGGGTGTCCATGTCGCCTTCCAGGGACGATGTTGCATCGAGAACGGCGTATACATTACTGCATTCACCGGTGGGCAGATCGGTCACGGCACCCGTCGTATCGAGGGCCGAGCCGATATGCCCTAGGCTCGTGATCCTGTAGTTGAAATCGTCACTGCCGATGCCCGGTCTGTCATTACAGATCGAAAACTGGATACCCGCCGCCGGCCATCCCTCGTCTATGAATGTGAGTGTGTCCTGTTGAATCTCCACCGAAGGCGGGGCCTCCACCACCTCAATGATCCAGCGCGTGGTCGAGTAGTAAGGAATTCCGCCGTACAAGTTGGGATCCTCGCAATCGCCGCTTCCCGGGGAGCAGTCGATATCGGCGTCGCAATAGGCCATAACCGCCGTTACCGTATCGATTTCACCTACCTCTGCTTCCTCCGGAATCGTCACATAGATATCCTGCCACCAAAGGTAACTTGAGGCCAACAGATAACAATCATCCAGCCAGGGATCGGCGCCTATCAACCATCCTTTGGAGTCATATGCGTGAACGCAAAAGGTATCCTCCTCAGTGCATGTTCCGGAGGCGAACCCGAAGTTCGCCGGGCCGATCGTCTCTACCAGAGTCTCTCCGGCAACTCCCGTCGAGATCCCCCCTGGAAAAGGGACATAGAACGCCGGATCCCCTTCCTTTGACGGAAAGGCCGCAAACCCTTTAACCCCGGTAGTCCCCTTGCCGTCATCCCGTGGAGATACCCTGGTTGCCCCCTCTTTAAGGATCCCCGCATCATCAGCGGCCGTACCGGCTTCTTCGAACCCTATTGCGACCGCTGCCATGACCAGGATAAATAAGATCGTTCGACGACTCGAGAGCAGATCATGCATAAAGAAATCTCCTTAGGTTGATTCCCCCATGATGCAACCGGGAAATTAAAATTCCCATGGCAGGCTTCCTATTTAAAACAACCTAAACCTGCTACAGGAAACATAGTGTAAATTCTAAGCGAACAGATTATATCACAAGGTGTTAGGAATTACCAGGATATTATTACATGAAACGACCTATCAGATTGCTCGATGCCAAAATCAAAACAAAG
>CAZPAH010000068.1:10428-15713 GCA_964584495.1 uncultured bacterium
TGCACGTACATTATCATTGCTTTTCCGACAATCGTATTGTCCCCAATGCCCGCAAACACGAAGCTTCCCGGGCCATAGGCGAATATAGGCACCATGGATGCCGTGTGTTCATGAGTTGTAAACCCTGTTTCGGTGACTTTTTGGTCTAAAATCGAGCCATCATGGACGGCAAAGCCACCGGTCTCATGATCCGAGGTCGCGATGACAAGCGTCTGATGATCGTCCTCCGCGAAATCCAAGCCGACCCCCACGGCGTCATCGAAATCCAACATCTCGGCAA
Source organism: uncultured bacterium (assembly GCA_964584495.1). Classification (GTDB taxonomy): domain Bacteria; phylum Krumholzibacteriota; class Krumholzibacteriia; order Krumholzibacteriales; family Krumholzibacteriaceae; genus CAZPAH01. Next base: position 10,709 of record CAZPAH010000068.1, read on the forward strand.
TAATATCATCCTGATTGTTTTCATGCCCTGCCCAATCAATCTGGGATCCCTCAACCATGAGGAAAAACCCGTTCTCGTTTCGGGAAAGTATCTCGATGGCTTTAGCGGTCAACTCGGATAATCGAGGCCTTCGCTCTTTTGCTTTTGATGGGTGATTAGGCGAGAAGAATCCCGCTGCCGCCCTAACATCGCCGAGATTCAGGAATTCCTCTGCGGAAAAAATGACCTTCATCCGCTTATTGAGCTCTTTTACGAGGTCCTTATCGTCCTTCCTTTTACCGCCATTTTTTGTTTTGGGAATGAAATAGCTCCATCCGCCGCCAAAAAGGACGTCGATGCCGCTTTTACAAATATGCTCGGCAATAATCTCCTGTTTTTGTCTATTATCCACATGAGCGACAAAAACCGCCGGTGTGGCGTGTGTAATCGAACAAGAAACCACCAGCCCTGTCGCTTTCCCTCGTTCTTCTGCATATTCCACAACGGTCTTGAGATCTTTTTCTTCTTGCGAAACGGAAATTGCGCCGTTGCACGTCTTATAGCCGGTCGCCAGGGCCGTACCGGCCGCCGCGGAGTCCGTGACAAAAGCGTCTTGTGGATGCGTTGTGAGTAATCCGACAACCTTGAACCTTTCGAGGTTCAACTCTCCCTTCTCTACTTTGCCCGCAGTTATGTGGGATACCCCCATACCATCACCGACAAACAGGATAATGTTCTTGGGTATGGCATCCTCCGCGGCGTAACCGGGTATGAATCCAAGAGTTGGGATAAGAGCCAGCAAACATAGCGCGAAGATAATCCTGAATGTCCGGTTCGGTCTTTTCATAAATCTATCCACCCTTTAAGAGCACTATTTGTTCTTGCTCACTAATACAAGTCCCGCGATCGGAGCTAAAAAGAATCCGAAGAAAAACCAGCCCCAAGCGTTTCGATTGGTATTCTTTGCCCAATTCGCACAAAACAGCCCGAAAAGAAAATTAACATAGCCGACAGTCGCATAGTTCCTTTCCAAACCAACCTCCTTCTCATAACTCAGTCTGATGCTCTTCATTTCTCTCGTTCAACAAGTCCACGTATGGTCGGTCAATAAGCGCACTGCCCTCAATTCCAAGCTTCTTCATTAATTCAGTTGCCTCCTGAACACCGACCTCTTCATCCTCGTCCTCCTTCAGCACCACCTCTAGCTCTAAAAATGTACCAAGACCTTCAACTTTGTCAATGTGAACTCTTGTACGCCCGACCATATACAAGGCGCGACGCTTCCGCACCCGGCCCACCTCACCGTATGCACGGGTAAGCATACCATGCAGCATATCGACCTCATCAATCGGCACAATTTCGTAATTGCAAGTCCTCGGACCTTCAGTGCCTGATCTATTATAGAAAATCAGCTCGCCTTTTCCATCTGCAAATGCTCGTAGCTTCAAGCGCCCGTTGTTGCACAAGAAGAAGGTATCGTCTTGTTCAATATTCTCGGGCCCCGAGTCAGCGATCCGTGAAATCCGCTCGACTAAATCGCCGGCAGACCGAATTGACGCTTTAATTTCCACGTTTCTAGCCATATTTCACCGGCACTATACAATGTGGTTATTTGCTTCGGCCGAACAAGACTTGTTTGCCGTTCCCATTTTCATGCCCTTGACAACGATAAAAGCGCCTTTTCCGAAGCCTTCCAAAATGGTTTTTGGTGATTCTCCATGGATAAGGGTTTGTAAGACATTAGTGACCGTAAACCCCGATTCCTTAAGATACTGAAGAACTTCGGTAGCTGAGAAAAAGGTCGCATTTTTATAGAACTTGCTGCTTTCCTCCTTCTCGATATATTTCCTGCCCAACTCGCTTTCTCTGTCCACAAATCCGACGATGACGAAACCACCAGGCTTTAAAACCCGTAAGGCTTCTCTAAAGGATTTAACGACATCGTCGACAAAGCAGATGGTAGTCACCATCACTACAAAATCGAATAGCTCGTCGTAAAAGGGCAACTCTTCCGCAATGCCGGGAAAAACGTCGACGCCCCGCAATCTGGCTTTTCTGGCCATCTTTTCCGATGGCTCGACTCCGATCCTTATCCCAAGCGGTATCGCGAATTTGCCGGAGCCGGCACCAACTTCAACGCCATTCGCTCCGGCGGGAGGCATAAGCCGTCGGATCGCCTCAAATTCCGCTTGATAGAAATCAATGTGATAATCGAACCAATTGTCATACTCGTCGCTGTATTTTTCGAATGGTTCAATATTGGGCATAGAATACTCCAAAGGGAACCGGTCAAGAATTCTCAGATCTTAGGATCGTCTGCCGCGGACAAGAGTCAGTCGACTGACACTTAACAAATCCGTCTTATCTTGGCGGAATATATCGGGGCCAAATAAGTGACAATCAACACCAAAGCCCAAAATCTGCCTTTTGCCATATTGTAGTCCGCTAGAAGTCTGTCCCAAGAATGCCCGAATAAATAGTGCCCCGCTAAAAATTCAAAAGCGATCGTCAGTATAATCCAATATAGCCCTATGGCTCGAGCATCACTGCAATTTTTTGGCGCTATCCATGTTATCAGCACACTAGTGATAATAAATATTAATAAGCATAAAACCACCGTGCTGATAATATGCCCGTTTCGTTCGCCGATGTTCGGTGTAATTACATAGTTTCTGACAATTCCATTTAGAATTGCCACAACCGATAATAGGATCCAGGTCAATGTCGCTCTAATCAACATGGTTATTATTTCCGTTCACCTAACAATCTCATTAACGGCAGCTTTAGCTTGGCGCGCCGGATGCCCCGCAGCCGGCGCGACATGCCGGATCCGTCGACTGTGAGCTGCTGTTATATTGTCCCGAGCGGCGTTACTTGTGACAGTAATAACTGCCACCGACCTTCTCTAAGTATGTACAAATCAAGAAATCTCAAACTATGCTCAAATTCCGAGCCGGTAAATGCACCATGAATGTAACCCTTCCCCGTTATTATCCCTACCTCACCAATGATTCTCGATTCCAGCTCTTCAACATCGTATTTGTCAAGCTCTACAGCACCTGGATTGTATGCCTCAAGAGACATTTTTTTATTTTGTGGATTGCCTAAAGGATCATACCCAACATACTCATCAGATATTAGTAGATCGAGAGCTGATGTATCGTTGCCGAGCAAAGCATCGCGAAATTTAGTAAATGTTTCTAGTAAACGGGATTTATCGGACAATCCATTCTCCTACGTCTGCATACCCCTCTGGACTTCCCGCCGCATTAAAAGAAGCTCCATTATTAATATCGCAAGAGAGCCCCAATACTACCGCTCTCGACTAATGTATCGATGGGATCAACGAAGTCTGTTTCCCCTCTTTGTCGTACTACTATCTCATAAAGTTCGTTGACCGCATCGACCTCGAATAAAGAAGTGGAGTTGCATGTAGTACAGACTTCAATATGTTTGGTAAATAACGTATCACACTCCCGGCAGCGGTATCCGATGTGATTGAATTCTTTGCAAACTATCATCCTGTCGACTCTGCCTTGTATCGCTGCTGCGAGGACATTCTCGATCCCCACGACTCCCAATCCACTGCGCAGATACTCTCTGCGTATCCGCTCCCAGAGATCATTGTCACTTTCCCTCTCGGCTTCGTCGAACAACTCCCTGATATCTTCGTTGATCGAAGCGTCACCTTTATGCAGATCGGACCGCTTGCTGGCAGTTTTTTCTTGAAGCACCCGGGGAAGGTTATCATAAATCTCTTGGAGGATTTCTTTCCCGCCGACCAGCAAGATATGGTCGATCTTTTCCTTCTCTTCAATTGACTGAAGGTCTTCGACAATTTCTCGTGCATAATTCTGCAACTGCTTGTCTCTTCGCCGTTCATAACGTTGCTGCGACCACCCGCCCTTGCGCACATGATTCTTGACATTACCGTGAACGACTTCCGCATCGATGGCCACCTCGGATGAAACCATAAAGATTCGAGCCGTCTTGTTATCAACAACAACCACAGCCACATTTTCGTACTCATCCAGAAGTTCGGCTAGAGGCCTGACATAGGGTGATGAATCGAGCCAAACCAGATCTTTCACCTTGACCGACAAAGGCATGACCTTAAGGAAATCGAGCAACCAGCACGCAAAGATGCAGATCGACCCCTTTTCAATCGGATTATGCTCCAAGTACTTTTGCGCCATCCTCCAATTCTCCTTGAGATGTTCGCGCTCGTCCCTCTCGGCTTCATTGCCGTCTAAAGCCTTCGACATCTTCCCGATGCTGCGTTCGATATGCTCCAGCGATCCGGCGCCCTCAATATAGAGACTTAGAAAGCAACGATCAGGTGAAGTTAGTTCTGTCAGCTCTCGCAAGTCTTTATCATCAAACATCTATCTCCTCCATCGGTTTTAATAGTGTAGCATACTTCCTGCTGGGTCTGTTGGATAATAACGGATAATGTCTGTTTTTTGCACGGGGGCTCCATGTTGACCCGTAGAATTGTACTCTCCGTCGCCAGAGGCCGGAGATACTCCTGCAGTAAGTTCCCAGTTCGACTAAAATACAAGAGAACTGCTGCCGAAGGAGTCCGGATACGATAGTCAGGAGAGGCGCCTAATTCAGCTACTATTTCATTGATAACAAAAATCACCAGACACACTAGACCAACGACACCACCAGAAATCGCGTATCTCCAAGCTATAAGGCACCCAACGCAAATCCCCAGTAGCACAAGTGCCCATCCACCCGGCAAATCAGTTCCATCGCCCTGAGGATTCAATGCGTATGCAACGAACATAAAGATGATGAATGCAGCGACCAGATTGGCAAAAACCCTTGAAAGCAGCATCGTTACCCAAAGCCATCATGCTATTGTGTCGCTTGTTCCAGCCATCCCTACCTCCAACCCTAACAGCAAGGATAAGGCTTCGAGAAGATCATTCGGCTTGATAGGCCGGAGCCGACTGCTGACTGCTGCCGTCAGGGAGTCTTTACCCTTCAAGATCCTTAACCACAGACTTATACTTCTCGT
>CAZPAH010000069.1:0-15360 GCA_964584495.1 uncultured bacterium
TGACCAGGAAGGAGCTGGGGGTCGTCGGGATGCACAATGTGGAGAACGCCCTCGCAGCGATAGCTTCTCTACAGGGGATCGCCACCTCGGCCCGATCGTGCCGGAAGGCGCTATCCCGGTTCAAGGGACTTCGGCACCGTATGGAGAAGGTAGCGGAAACGGGCGGGATCGTCTTCTACAACGATTCGAAAGCGACCAACGTCGAGGCGGCCGTCAAGAGCCTCAGCGGACTGGAACGTCCCGTTGTGCTTATCGCCGGGGGATATTACAAGGGGGGGGATTTTTCGAAGCTGCTCGAAGTCAGGGATAAGATCCGAGCGGTTGTCACCATAGGAGCCGCCGCAAGCCTTATAGAGAAAGCGCTAGAAGGAGCGCTGCCCGTGATCCGGGCCGCTTCCATGCGGGATGCCGTGGAGAAGGCCGCTTCGGCGGCGGAGCCGGGATGGTTCGTTGTCCTTTCTCCGGCGTGCGCGAGCTTCGACATGTTCAAAAATTTCGAGCACAGGGGCGAGATGTTCAGGGAGGCGGTTCTCGGCCTGGGGAGTGTGGCGAAGTGAGAAAGAATATAGATTACGATTTAAATCTCTTCTGCACAACGCTGTCGCTGGTGGCGCTGGGACTCATCATGGTCTTCTCGGCGAGCCAGGAGATAGCGCGGGAGCATTACAGCTCGCCGTTCTTTTTCATGCAGAAGCATGCCATCCGGGTCGCGCTCGGTCTCTGCGGATTGCTGGTTTTCATGAGAGTTCCCTACAGGATATACAGGAAGCTTTCCTTCTGGCTATTGGCGGCGGGGTTCATATTGCTCGGAGCGATCTTTATCTGGGGAAGAGAGGTGCGGGGAGCCAACCGCTGGATCCCACTTTTCACCTTCATGGTGCAGCCCGTCGAGATCGCGAGGTACTCGCTGGTGATTTTCCTTGCCGCTAAGATCTCGTATATGGGCAAGGGGATAAAGGATCTCCAAAAGGGATTTCTTCCCCTGCTGGGCGTTTCGCTCCTCTTCGCCTTGATGGTGGGCCTGCAGCCGAATATCAGCAACGCGCTGCTGCTCATCCTGCTGTCGCTCACGATGCTTTTCATCGGAGGTTGCAGGATACTGCATATCGCAGGATTCGGTGGGTTGACCCTGGCCGCGGCGATCCCCGTTGTCCTAAGCCTCTCCCACGTGCGCGAGAGGCTCGCGGTGCTCATCGGCGGAGGGGGAGATCTGCAGGGGGCCGGTTGGCATATCAACCAATCGCTCATTGCGCTCGGTTCGGGATTCATTTTCGGATGCGGACCGGGAAGGGGGCATCAGAAATACAGCTTCCTCCCGGACGCTCATACGGATTTCATCTATTCGATAATCGGCGAGGAGCTCGGCCTGATAGGCACGGCCGGAGTGCTGATACTGTTTTCGCTTATATTCGCCAGAGCGCTGCGAATAGCCCGGAAGGCGCCCACATCGTTCGGCTACCTCCTAGCGGTCGGAATAGGTTTATCCATCTTCTCGACGGCGATCATCAACATTGCGATGACCCTGGGGCTTCTTCCGACCGCGGGGCTGCCGCTTCCATTCGTAAGTTACGGGGGGTCCTCACTGGTAACATCGATGTCCGCGGTGGGGATCCTCCTCAATATTTCATCGGCCGCAAAAGATGACCGACGGCCCGCACCGGGAAGGCGTAGAAAAAAAATCAGCCAGAGGGTTTACGCCAGACGGGTTATCGAAGGGACCGGACCCCGGGGAAAGCGGGAATCATGAGGGTCGTATTCGCAGGTGGAGGAACGGGAGGGCATATTTACCCCGCAGTCGCGGTCGCCGACGAGCTGCGCTCCAAGGTGCCGCGGTTCAACCCGCTTTTTGTGGGCACGAGGGGAGGACTCGAATCGACGGTGGTGAAAGAAGCCGGATACAATATCAGGTTCATCCATTCGCGGGGGGTTAGGGGCCGGGGTTTCGTGAGGCAGGTTGTGACCCTCGCGTCGCTGGCGGCCGGCGTCGTCCAGTCGACTGTTATCCTTTCCAGGTTCAGGCCCGATCTTGTCTTCGGTTCCGGCGGCTATGCCAGCGTTGCGGTTCTGGTTGCGGCCTTTATCCTGAGGAGGAGGATCGTTATCCAGGAGCAGAACTCGGTTCCCGGACTCGCAAACAGAATGCTCGCGCCCTTGGCGAAGAGGATATATCTCGGTTTCGAAAAGGCCGCCGGTTACCTCGGGAATCGTTCCGGTATCATCGTGACCGGTAATCCCCTCAGGAAGGAGATGCTGGAGGAGCGATCGAGGGAAACCCGCAACCTTTTCGGTCTGTCGCCGGACAAGCCGGTCCTGCTCGTTTTCGGTGGGAGTCAGGGGGCCGGATCGCTCAACAGGGCGGCGGTCGATTACCTGATGGCGGAGAAAGGTATCCAGGGGATAGTCCAGACAGGAAAAGCCGATTATGAGGGAGTGCTGGAGAGAACGGCCGAAGAGAGAAGCAGGATATTCGTTTCCGCATATATAACAAGAATTAGAGACGCCTACGACGCCGCCGATCTGGCACTGGCCAGGGCCGGGGCTCTCAGCGTTTCGGAGCTCGCTGCCGTGGGGCTGCCGGCGGTTCTCGTTCCGTATCCCCACGCGGCGGATGATCACCAGTTTCATAACGCCGGGATACTGGTGGATGCCGGGGGGGCGCTGGCCATAGAGGATCGAGCGCTCAGCGGCGGAAGACTGGCGGAGATCATCACGCCCCTCGCCTTCGACAAGGCGAGGCTCGAGAGGATGAAGGGAGCGCTCCTGGCGATGAGCGGGCGTGACGCGGCAGCCGTAATCGCCGAGGATATCAAGATGATAGTGGATGGTCAGTCTGCCGGGGTCCGGGAAAAGAATAACGCCGGTCCCTCTTAGGGCAGGCGACGGGCCGCGGAGGAAATCAGCGAGACGGGTGAATAAAATATGGAAGAAGAGATGGTGCTGGGAAAGGCGAGGAAAATACACTTCATAGGTATCGGGGGGATCGGTATGAGCGGCATCGCCGAGCTTCTGATCAACCTAGGCTTCAGTGTCAGCGGATCCGATCTCGAGGAAACGGAGATTACCCGGCGACTCGCGGCGATGGGGGCGCGGGTATCGAAAGGGCACGGGAAGGAAAACATCGAGGGAGCGGATATTGTGGTCGTCTCATCCGCCATCAAACCGGCCAACCCGGAGCTCGCCTCGGCGATCGAGAGCGGTATCCCCGTGATTCCACGCTCCGACATGCTCGGCGAGCTTATGAGAATAAGAACTGGTATAGCGGTCGCGGGCGCCCACGGGAAAACGACGACGACCTCCCTCGCGGCTGTTGTCCTGCAGGAGGCGGGCCTCGATCCGACGATCGTAGTCGGGGGAAAGGTGAAAAATCTCGACACGAACGCCCGGCTTGGAGGCGGAAAGTTCATCGTAGCCGAGGTGGATGAAAGCGACGGCAACTTTGTCCGCCTTTCTCCCGTTTTCGCCATTATAACGAATATCGACGAGGAGCATCTCGACTTCTACGGCGGACTCGAGAAGATCTACGAGGCGTTCGTCACATTCGCGCGGAGGGTGCCGTTCCACGGCGCGGTGATATGTTGTTCTGACGATCCGCACGTCAGAGCGGTAATTCCACGTATCGACAGGAGGATAGTGACCTACGGAACCTCGCCTGATGCCGATGTCAGGGCAAAGATAACCGGTACGGGTCCAACCGGAACGACTTTCGAGCTGACGGTAGGGGGTGAGAAGAGAGGCGAGCTGTTCCTGAACATGCCGGGAGGGCACAATGTTCTCAATGCCCTCGCGGTCTGCGCGCTGTCGGAGGAGCTGGAGACGGGATTCGACGACTTGAAGCGGGCATTCGCCGGCTTCAAGGGGGTCGGGCGCAGGTTTGAGATAAAGGGAGAAAGGGACGGCATACTGATCGTCGACGATTACGGTCATCATCCGACGGAGATCAGGGCCGCAATAGAAACGGCGCGATCCGGCTTCGACAGGCGCGTGGTCGTCCTGTTTCAACCGCACAGGTACACGAGGACCCGCGATCTGCACGAGCTCTTCAGCGGATGTTTCAACTCGGCCGACGAGATATTCATTACGGGGATTTACGCCGCCGGGGAAAGGCCGATCCCGGGAGTAACGGGGGAGATCATCTACAGGGAGGCTCTCAGGGGCGGGGCCAAAAATATCAGCTATGTGCCCGAGATGGAAGATCTTGAAAAGGCGGTGCTGGAAAGCATCAGGTCCGGGGATCTGGTGCTCACGCTGGGTGCGGGGGATATTTATAAAGTCGGGGAAAAACTGTTGTCAACAAAAGGATCCGGGAAAGAATGAAAAAAAGGAATCGCTGCAGGAGCATGGTCAAGAAACCGGGCGGGAAACGGAGAAGGGTCCTGACCTGGCTTATTCCCTCGGTGGTTGCAGTCGTGGCCGCCGCCGTCGCATTTCTCTGCTTCTTCACCGATTACTTCTCGGTCGTGGAAGTCAGGATGCACGGGTGCAGGAATCTTCCCGTGAACTCACTGCAAAAGACGGCTTCCGGTTACGTCGGAGCCAATATCTTGACCTTCCCGCTTGCCGAGCTCCGCGGCAAATTCATGGATTTCCCGGAAGTAAGGGAAGTCACTTTCAAGCGAAGGCTGTTCCATAAGATAGACTGCTACCTGCGCGAGAGGGAGCCCGTGGCCCTCGTATCCTTAGATGAGATCGCCGAGGTCGACAGGGAGGGAGTTGTGATACCGGTCGCTTCGGGGGCGGGCCAACTCGATCTGCCCGTAATAACCGGGATATCGGAGGAGGAGATCGGAGGATCTTCCGGCCGGGGAAAGCTCGCAAAGGCCCTGGAAGTCCTCGAGCTGCTCAAGATCTTCGGATTTTCTCCGGCAGAGCAGCTCTCGGAGATCCATATGGACGGAGAGAATGTGGTCCTGGTCTGGATCGATACGGGAACGCTGATACAGCTGGGAAGGGAGCAATTCCAGGAGCGGGTGCGAAAACTCAGGACCGTTTATCAAGCTCTCGAGGAGCAGGGGCCGTTTCCGCAGCAGATAGACCTCCGTTTCGAGAGACAGGTCGTAATACGGTAGTCAATGCAGAAGGAGGTGAAGATCCTGATATGTATCCAGAATTCGTAGTCAGTATCGATGTTGGAACCACAAAAATCTCGGTGTTGGTCGGGGAGTTCTACGATGACGGTACAATGAAGATCATCGGTGCGGCTTCCCAGCCGTCCCTCGGGATCACCAAGGGACAGATCGTGAATATGGAGGAAGCCGCCGCCTGCATCGAGAGGGTAAAGGTGTTGGCCGGCAGGATGGCCGGCGTCGAGATAGACGGTATCTGCGCCGGAATATCCGGACCGCATATCAGGAGCTTCAACAGCCGGGGTGTTATAGCGCTAACCCCTTCGCCGGAAGGGGTTTCGCAGGCCGATATAGACCGTGTCCTGGAGGCCGCTGGGAATATCACTCTTCCCGCCGAGATGGAGATAATTCATACGCTGCCCCAGGACTTTATGGTCGACAGGCAGAGGGGGATAAGGGACCCAATGGGGATGGTAAGCGAGAAGCTGGGGGCCGAAGTGCACGTCGTGACCGCACAAACCGCGCAGATCGAAAACTTCATGAAGGTGCTGGAGAAGGCCGGTATCGACGTGATGAATATAGTGTTCGAGCCGGTGGCGACCGCAATGGCCGTCCTTTCGGCCGAGGAGCGTGAAGCGGGCTCGCTTCTCGTCGACATCGGCGGGGGGATCACGAGCTATGCCCTTTATCACGATGGTGCCGTGAGAAGCTCCGGTGTGGTGCCGGCGGGAGGGGTTAATATCACGAAGGATCTGGCGATAGGGCTCAGGGTGCCGGCCTCGGTCGCCGAGCAGATAAAGATAGATCATGGACTCGCCCTCTCTTCGATCGCGGGCGATGACGATACCGTTGTCGTGCCGGGGATGCAGGAGAACGGGGGGAGCGAGATAAGAAAGAACATCATCGCGGCGATAATCGAACCGCGGTGCGAGGAGATATTCACGATGATCAAGAGCGCCGTTTCCAAGGATCCGTGCTACAGGATGCTTGGGGGAGGGGTCGTGCTTACAGGAGGCGGTGCAAGGATAGAAGGGATGGGGAGCGTCGCGGGGCAGGTATTCGATATGCCCGTGCGGATGGGGTTGCCCCGGGGACTTGAAGGGTTGGCGGAGATAGTGGCGGAGGGAAGTTGGAGCGCCGGTGTCGGCCTTCTCCATTACGAGGCGGAAAAGCTTCGCTTGGAAAGGGCCGAAAGGGGCAGGAGGGGACGGGTACGATGGATGTTGAGCAGTATCAAAAGAATCGCGAGCATGTTCTAGCAAAGGGGGAGGAAAATGAGGTTCGAATTCGATGATTTCGGCGAACTGGCCCGTTTGAAGGTCGTCGGTGTGGGCGGCGCGGGGGGAAACGCCGTCAACAGGATGATTTCAGCCGGATTGCAGGGGGTTGAGTTCGTGGCGGTGAACACGGACGCCCAGGTTCTGGAGCTTTCCATGGCGCACAAGAAGATCCAGATAGGAAGCAGGTTGACAAAGGGCCTAGGGTCCGGCGGGAATCCGGAGGTCGGTTCCAAGGCCATCGAAGAGGATTGCGATCTTATCAGGGAGATGCTGGACGGAGCCGACATGGTATTCGTGACCGCCGGCATGGGCGGAGGGACCGGCACGGGAGCCAGCCCCTCGGTAGCCAGGATGGCGAGGGAGCTCGGCGCCCTGACGGTCGGTATAGTCACGAGGCCCTTTTCGTTCGAGGGAAAGAGGAGGGAAAAGCAGGCGATGGATGGTATCGAGGACCTCAGAAAAGAGGTGGATACACTCATAGTCATCCAGAACGACCGGCTCCTTTCGATCGTGCCGGCCGACACCCCGCTGGCGAAGGCGTTTTCCGAAGCCGACGGCGTGCTTCACCACGCGACCAAAGGCATCTCGGATCTTATCATGACGCCGGGACTTATAAACCTTGACTTCGCGGATGTTCGCTCTATCATGAGCGGAATGGGGGATGCGTTGATGGGAACGGGAGTGGCGGAGGGAGAGAACAGGGCCGTAGAAGCCGCCAGGATGGCGCTTCGCTCGCCCCTGCTCGACGACATCTCGATAAAGGGAGCCAAGGGAGTCCTCGTTAACATCACAGGTGACGAAAAGATGACGCTTCACGAGGTATCGCGGGCGACCGCGATAGTAAGCGAGGAGGCCGGTGAGGAAGCGAACGTGATCTTCGGTGCCGTTATCAACGGTGAGGGTAAGGAAAGAATGAACGTAACGGTCATCGCTACCGGATTCGAGACGCACGAACGGGAGATCACGGCGACCTACGTGGCCGACAGGAAGGTTACGGGTATGCTGGATGTCGAACCGGCACCCGTCGAGGAGAAGCATTCCCGGGGTTCCGAGATCGACGATCTCGATCTTATCGGGGCCGGATGCGCGCATATTCATAACCTCGACATTCCGACATTCCTGAGAAAGCAGCTCGACTGAACGGGGAGAAGTCCGTGTCGTTGTGGAGCAGGATACTCGGTATAGAAAAAAACCCCGAGTACGAGATGGGGATAAGGTACTACAACGAGGGGAAGTACGACCTCGCGGTAGAACAGCTCGAGTTGGCGATCAAGGAGCTGGGGCCTAACGATCCCGTCTATGCGCTCAGCATGTTCTATGCGGCCGAATCGCACATCCATCTCGGTAACGCATGCTTTCACTCGGGAGATCTCGATGCCGCATTCGACCATTTCAGCGTTGCCGTAAGGGAGAATCCGACCTACCCCGATCTGTACTACAGGATGGGGGTTATCTATCACAGGAACGGATCGCTCGAAGAGGCCGTTGCGATGTTGACGAAGGCGATCGGCCTGAACGAGGATTATTTCGAGGCTGTGTGCTATCTCGGCATAGTTCTCTTCGAAAAAGGGGAGAAGGACCACGCAGATGCGATGTTCGAAAGGGCGTTGAAGCTGGGAGCCGAGAATCCGAGTCCGATCAGCAAGTTTCTCAGCGACCATCTTTCCGGGAAGGAAACCGAGATTCCCCCTCTTGCCGCGATAAGGGATATAATCCACACGGATTCCGAATTCGATTCGATGGTAAGGGAGGGTATCGATTCCTATAACACGGGTAACTACGAGAGTGCCGTGAGCGCCTTCAGGGGCGCCGCCGAAAGGCATCCCGACTACGCCGACATAAGGTTCAAGCTGGGGCTATCCCTGCTGCGCCGGGGGGACCACGATTCATCCAGGAGAGAGTTCGGCGAGGCGCTCCGGATAAATGAGAACTATACGGAGGCCCGTTTTTACCTCGGCATCTCGTTTCTGGAGGGGAAGATGTTCCGGGAAGCCCTGCCTCACCTGGAGAGGGCCGTTTCGGAAAAACCGGGCTACGCCGATCTTCAGTGCTATCTCGGAGCGGCCTTGTTTCATCTTGGAGAGCTTAGGAAGGCGAGAGAGGCCCTTGCGAGGGCGCTGGAGCTTTCCCCCGACTATCCCCACGCCCGGTATTACTATGGGCTCCTTCTCTACGCGATGGGAGAGAGGAAGGAGGCCGTGGAATATCTGAGCGGAGGGTTTGAAAGGGAAGGAAAGTCCGGATCCGAGAATCTCAGCCTCGCCCTTGTCCACCTCCGAGAAGGGAACCTCGAGGAAGCGATGAAGGTTCTCAGCGATATCCTCGAAGCGGGCGGAGAGAGCGCCGATATCCTGTACTTTATCGGCGAGGTCAATCTTAGGATGGGAAGAACGCAGGAGGCCGAAAGGTTCTTCAGGAACGCTCTTGAAATCAACGGTGAGTTCCTGCGCGCTAAGGAAAAGCTCGCCCTGATACTGATAAGGCGTGAAGATTACGCGGGGGCCGAATCTCTTCTCAATTCGAACGGAGATAATTTCGCCGATCTCTACAAGATCATGGGCGATATCCAGTTTCTTAAAGAGGACCTCGACAGGGCCGAATCGTTTTACAGGAAGAGCCTCGAAGTCAACTCGGAGTACGGTGAGGCCATAATCTCGCTCGTTCTGACCCTCAGGAAAAAGGGTGAGGATGGGGAGGCGGAAATCCTTCTGAAAAACCTTCTTAAGCTCGATCCCGAGAATCTTGTCGCCAGGAATCTCCTCCAGGGCGGGCCACTGGAGCTTGACCCTGATTGATCACTGCGAGGTTTCGTTGAACCCACGATCCAGAACCGGTCATTCGACCACCGGCAGGGAAATTTCCCTGGAATCCTTTCCATCCCCCGGGAAGAGGGCCGTCCCCGTATTTGCCGGATATCCGGCTCCCTACAGGATCGGCATGTCGAATCTCGGGTTTCACTTTCTCTTCGGCACTCTCTCAAGAGCGGGGATTTTCAAGGTCGAGCGGTTCTTTTCCGACAGTTCTCCGCTGACTATCGAATCGGGGATGCATCTCTCTTCCGCCGTGGCACTGTTCTTTTCGATTTCGTACGAGGAAGACTATCTCAACCTTGCAAGAATTCTGATCGAATCCGGAATCGATCCTCTGAGACGCGGCAGAGAGAAGGGACCGCTTATTATCGTCGGAGGACCGGCCGTATCGTCGAACCCGCTTCCCCTCGCCGAAATCGCGGATGCCGCGGCCCTGGGGGAGGGAGAAGGGTCGCTCGAGAAAATGATGCGGGTGATCGCGGAGGCGGGAGGCGCCGCCTCGGAGGATACACTCGAAGAGCTGTCGAAAATTGACGGTGTATTCGTCCCGGGAATGCCTGGGAAGAAGATAGAAATTTCGGGAGGAACCAAGCCCGAGGATTTTCCTCATTCGATAATAATCACGCCCGACACCGTTTTCTCGAATACGATGCTGCTGGAAACAGCCAGGGGATGCCCCGGTTCATGCGCCTTCTGCCTCGCCACGAATCTCTACAGGCCGTACAGGTATCTTCCCTCCGCGGAGGTGGTCAAGGTCCTTGACCGGACGGGGGGCCGCGTAAAGAAGGTGGGTCTTGTCAGTACCGCCATTACGGCTCATCCCGAATTTGCTTCGATAGTAGCGATATTGATTGACAGGGGGATCGAACCGGGTTTTGGATCGCTCCGCGCGGGAGATATAGATGCGGAGAAAGCGGAGCTGATAGGGTCGAGCGGAACAAGGAGCGCGACCCTTGCCCCGGAGTCGGGGAGCGAGAGGGTACGGTTCCTTCTGGGGAAGAGAGAGCCCGACGAGACCTATTTCAGGGCGGCGGCGGGCTTGAGGGAGAGGGGGATCCGGAATTTCAACGTCTATCTGCTCGAAGGATGTCCCGGCGGAACGGATGCCGCATCGGCCGAGACAGCGCTATTCGCCGAAAGGTTCGTAAAATCCGCCGCTGGGGCGACGGTCACATTTCATGTGAATATACTTATCCCGAAACCAGGGACGCCCCTCCAGTCCTATCCCCTTCCGCCCGAGAGGGAGCTGAGCGCCGCGATGGGCAAGATAAAAAAGATCTGCCGCGGTGCGGGAGGCAGGGTCAGGCTGAAGTCGGTGAGGTCCTCGATCAGGCAGGCCGTACTGTCGCTCGGGGACGAGAGGGTGGGGATGGCGCTGGTAGACCTGGCTTCCGGGGGGATATCATGGAAAGGCGCCCTGAGGAAAGCAGGAGTCGATCCATCCTTGCCCCACATGGCAAGGGAGAATATCGATGCCCTTCCCTGGTACCGGATCGTCTCATCCGACGGATATTCATCCCTGTTAAGCAGATACAGAGCGGTCATGAGATCGGCGGCGAAGTGAAAAAGGCCGGAAAAGACTATCTCCGGCCGGAGCATGCTGATAGGATCTTGATAACGATGAGTAAAAACCTAGAGAACTTTTTTGGCTGCTCCGCTCTTGATACACTGCGCGCAGACGTATCTCTTAACCGCTTTCCCGTCTATCTCGACACGGATCTTCTGGAGATTGGGCAGCCACCGCCTCTTGTTGAGGTTATGTGCGTGACTGACATTATTGCCGACTATCGGCTTCTTTCCACATATCGCGCATTGTTTGCTCATTACGATCCTCCATATATTGACAAGAGTATATAATCTAGATTATCGAGAGGGAATTGGCAAGTTTTTTATGTACGAAAAAGGGAATACGGAAGAGATTCTACGGGGGAGCAGCCAGTTCATCAAGGGAGTAGGGCCGGCGAGGCAGGTCCTGCTTTCGAAGCTTGGTATATCGACGGTCGAGGAGCTCCTCCTCCATTTTCCCAGGAGATACTACGACAGGAGCAAACTTTCCTCCATCGACGCGCTAGGCGAAGGGGAACCGGCGACATTTATGGCGACCGTCCTTGCGGTATCGCTGAGACGGATAGGAAGGGGCCGTACCATCCTCAACGTTGCGGCCGGAGACGAGACGGGTATAGTAAACCTGGTGTTCTTCAACCAGCCTTACCTCGAGAAGATTTTCAGGCAGGGTATGAAGTTGATCGCCAGCGGTTCGGTGAGATCTTACAGGGGCAGGAAACAGGTTGTTTCGCCGGAATTCGAGGTCGTATCGGACGATCTCGGCGACAAGCTGCTCAGCACCGGCAGGATCGTACCCGTCTATCCGTTGACGGCGGGTATCTCGCAGAGGATGATGCGAAGGATAGTTTCCGCGGCGCTCGATAAATGCAGTGGGTCGATACCGGAAAACCTGCCCTCCCATCTGATCGAATCGATGGGCTTTCAGTCGAGGGAAAAGGCCCTTTGCGAGATACATTTCCCATCCAGCACCGAGGAATGCGATCGGGCCGTAAGGAGGCTCAAGTTCGAAGAGGTCTTCTTCCTTCATATCCTGGTCAGGGAAAGGAGAAGGAACATTGCGGCCGGGAGGCCGAGGCCGGTCGTTAACCCTCCCTATCCGATCCTCGGGGAGTTTATCAAGTCTCTTCCCTTCGAGCTGACCGGCGCGCAGAAACGGGTTCTCTCGGAGATAAGACGGGATGTGGAGAGCGGTGAAGGGCTTTCCAGGCTCCTGCAGGGGGATGTCGGCTCCGGAAAGACGATAGTAGGGATCGCGGCGATGCTCATGGCGGTCGACAGCGGATTCCAGGCGGCAATGATGGTCCCCACCGAGATATTGGCGGGGCAGCATGCCGGAAAGATACGCGAGTACCTCGGCCGGTTGCCCGTGAGGATCGAGCTTTTGATAGGCTCGATGAAACCTTCGGAGAAAAGAAGCATCCAGGAAGCTCTTGCCGCCGGCGAGATCGATATAGTCGTGGGCACGCACGCCCTTATACAGGAGGGCATTTCGTTCCGTCAGCTCGGCCTGGCGGTAATAGACGAGCAGCACAGGTTCGGCGTGAGACAGAGGGCGAGGCTGGGTGATGGAGATATACTTCCGCATTATCTCGTGATGACGGCCACTCCCATTCCCAGGAGTCTCGCCAGGACTGTATATGGAGACCTCGACCTTTCGGTGATCGACGAGCTCCCCTTCGGCGGGCGGAAGGTGGGAACCGCGATTGTTCCCGAAGAGGAGACGGCCGGAGTGTACGACGAGGTGAGGAGGCAGATGGGCCGGGGAAGGCAGGCGTTCATACTTTATCCGCTGGTCGAGGAAAGCGAGAAGAGCGACCTGAAGGCGGCGACCGCGGAATTCGAGAGGCTTTGCGGCGAGGAGCTTTCCGGGTTCCCCCTGGGGCTTCTTCACGGTAGGATGAGCTTCGAGGAGAAATCGAAGGCGATCGAGATGTTCAGAAACGGAGAGATCCTCGCCCTGGTAACGACGACGGTGATCGAGGTCGGTGTCGACATACCGAACGCATCTATTCTGGTGATAAACCATCCGGAGAGGTTCGGCCTCGCGCAGCTCCACCAGCTTAGGGGCAGGGTAGGCAGGAGCGGCGAGGAGGGGAAGTGCTTTCTGATTATGAATGATAGCGTCGGTGACAGCTCTTACAGACGGCTGTCGCTATTCGCCTCGACGACCGACGGGTTCAGGGTCGCGGAGATCGATCTGGAGATCAGGGGGCCCGGCGAGATCTGGGGCGTCCGGCAGTCGGGGTACCCGGTTTTCAAACTGCTCAATCCCCTCAGCGACGCTCCGCTGGTACAATTATCCTGGGAAGAGAGCGGAAAGCTTCTAGCCCGCGGAGAGAAGGCCCTCGCGGAAGAAAACAAGGTTGTTTCGGAATACTTCCACGGTTATTATAAGCCTAGAATGGTTCTAGCGGATATAGGATGATTCAGACGATAGAAGGAGGGATCGGATTTGATATCCCGAGAGGAAGCGATGGCGCTTGTCGACGCCAACTTGAGCAAGAAAAACCTCGTGAAGCACGTTCTCGCCGTGGAAGCGATCATGAGGGAAATGGCCGCGAGGTCCGGTGAAGATGAGGATTTGTGGGGTTTGGCGGGGCTTCTTCACGATCTCGATTACGAGCGGACCGAGGCTGATCCGGCCAATCATGGATTTGTGACCATGGAGCTGCTAGAGGGTGTCGATGTCTCCGAGGATGTCCGGCATGCCATTCTCGCCCATGCGGGGCAGGTGGAACGTGTTTCAGATATGGACAAAGCGATATATTGCGCCGATCCGGTTACTGGCTTGATTGTTGCATCAGCCCTGATGCATCCCACGAAGTCTCTTGCCGGCATGGACGGAGAATTCGTCGGGAAACGTTTCAGGGAAAAGAGGTTTGCCGCGGGGGCAAACCGCGAGGCAATTGCAAGCTGTAGCGAGTTGGGTCTGGAATTGCACGAATTTCTCGTGATCTCGCTTGATGCGATGAGAGGTATATCGAAAGATCTCGGGCTTTGACCGGGAGAGGACCGGACCGCTACCCAGAATACTGAAGGAGCAGACAGATGATCATCACGTGCAACGGATGTGAAACGAAGTATCTTCTGGGTGACGACAAGGTTCAGCCTGGAGGGATGAGGGTAAGGTGTCCAAAGTGCCGTTTTGTCTGGAGGCTGGCTGCTCCCGCCTCTGAACCGGCCCAACCCGCCGCGGAATCGATTTTCCAGGTAAGTTCGAACCTGTTCAGTTCCGATGCCCCTATGGCGGAAAAGCGAGAGGGAGGGTGGAACTCAGGGGGGCGGCCCGCGGCAGCCGTGATCGATGAGCCGGGTATGGAAGAGATGCATGCCGAGGTGGAGATTTCCGATATCAAACCGGAACCGGTAGAGCAAACTGCTCCGGAATCGCCCGAGCTCAGAAAGAAAAAAGAAAGGGCAAAGAGGCTGGCGCGCGTTTTCGTCAGCGATCTTCTCGTGTACAACAAGGAAAAGAGGGATCAGGGTCTGGCCAAAGGCGATCTGATGACCGTTCTGGGACCGGAAATCAAGAAAGCGTGGGAAGCGTACAAGGAGAAGATCGGTACGGAAGTTATAGAATCAAGTGATTATTTCCGTGGTGCGCTTAACGAGATCCTCGCAGATGGGCAGAAGATATTCTGATCATTGATGTGAAAAAACTCACTTTATTCATACTAAACCTTGAGCCGGCGCTCCATGCCGATTTCTTCGAGGGATCACGCCTTCCCTCTGATATCCAAGTTAAGATCTACAAGACATTTTCCCGGTTTATCAAAGGTATCGAGGGGAGCGGACCGGATAAGACCAACATACTTCTTTTTCTTCCCGATTCCGGGATCGATATCGCCGATCTGAGGAGTCTGAGACTCGCCCGTATAGACGATCCGATCTACGTGATCAGCCAAGGGTGCGATGAAAAGATTTACCTGACATATCTCTCGGTGGGTGTGAACGGCATCATCACGCCTCCGTTCAGCCAGGCGGACGTTCAGGGTGTCCTTAACGGGCGTGAAAACAACGAGATACTGTTTCAGCGCAACAACGAGCTGATTCGCGAGGGCCAGGTCCGTCTCGATTTTCTCGTTCCCAGCAAGCTCTCCCGAATAATCGGGGTTAACAGGCTGATCTCTTTTCTTGCCGCTGAATTCGGATTTCCACCGGAGGAATACAGGGTGAACCTTCCTATGGTGATGGACGAGGCGCTGAGCAACGCCATCCTGCACGGTAACGGAGGCAGGGAGGATCTCAAGGTGCACGTCCGCGTATACATCAGTTCCAGGAGAATCGTTATCCAGGTGGAGGACCAGGGAGAAGGTTTCATCCCCGGCGACGTTAGCGATCCGACAATGATGGAGAATATCTACAAAGGCTCCGGGAGGGGTCTCTACCTTCTAAAGGAACTGATGGACGAAGTCGTGTTCAAGAGGGGCGGGGCGCTCGTGGAGCTTACGAAGAAAAACCCCTTTATAACTGAATAGAAAGACCTCTATTTACTCTCTCCCCACTTTTCCCTGGATATCTTATCCAGGAGCTTATCGATCTGGCCCCGAATCCTCTCGTTCTGGTCCGGTTCGAAAAGCACTTTCTTGATCCGCCCCTGCTCATCCTTTTTCACGTATCTAAGCGCCTTGATGCTCTCGA
>CAZPAH010000070.1:0-15349 GCA_964584495.1 uncultured bacterium
CGAATTCCCAGGGAAAAGGGCCTTTGGGGGCCGGCGCCCCGGCCAGACACATGCTCGCGAATACCAGGATCGTGAGAAGATACACGCCTTTTCTCGCTTTATCCGAAAACATGGCCCAAACCTCCTTTTAGCGGGGATGTTATCCCTCACGGCCACCACGATTCAAATAGTATTCAGTCCCTCGTTTCAAGAACGGGATTCTCTCGGCTAGCTTAGAGTAATAATAGCCGAGCACTATCGAAGTGTAGAGCAGAAAGATCGGCCCTACGAAAACCCTGTATCTAGTCTCGTAGCGGGTAAGAAACAAGGTGATCAGAACGAACCCCGCCGACGGCAGAACGACCGCCGTATCCCTCCGCCGGAGAAATGCGATAATCCCCCCCAACCCGAACAACATTATCACTACATACGAATATCTCAGCAGATGATGGTTGTTGAACCTGTCACCGAAGATGACCGGCATCTCGTCGAGCGGGTGCGCCCTCCTGAGAAAAGAGGCCGCGTTGCTGTAGAGGCCCTCGGCGACCTTCCACCCCTCGTCTGCATCGGTGTAGTACCTGAGGTTTATCTCGTAGGCTCCGGCCGTATAGAAGGGAACTGCTTTTCCCTCGACGATGCTGTTCCTGATCCCCCAGGGAAGGATGAGGACGGCAAATACGGCGAGAAACAGAAGTCTTCTCCTTGCCGTGACGGCGAGTCCCGGGACGAAGAATATCATCATTGGATAAAGCAGAACCCCCACCGCTCCCGCCGCGGCGGAGAGAACCGTCCAGATCCTCTCCCCAGTGTCGTCCGCAGAGACGGTCATCATTATAAAAATCGTCGCGACGCAGAAGGTGATCGGCAGACTGACCATGCTCGCGGCGATCATGGGCGGGTAGAATGCGACCAATGCCGCCGCAAAGGGCGCCGCCGTCTCATGGCCCATCCGGCGGACGCAGACGAATGCAAGCCCGGCCGACCCGAGCGAGACCAGTCCCTGCAGAAAAAAGATAGCCCGCAGTCCATCGCCTCCAGATAATCCCCGCACTATCATCAGAAACAGGGGATAAAGGGGGCCGTGCGTAGTATCGAAGAACTTTTTGGCGGCCATCTCGTTGTAGGGATATATCAGGCTCATTACCGATACCCTGCCCCGGAGAGCTGCAAGGTCAGCCGTGAAGACGAGCGATATCCTGTAGACAGCCGCGCAGACGAATATCAGGGCTGCGGCGATCCGGTACGGGGTACGCAGCGGCCGGGCTAATCCCCTTCCGGCCCTCCTGATGGGACCGTCTTCGCGGAGTACTCTTTCAATCCACATATATGTCCAATCGTTATCGATGCGAATATTATAAAGACAGGCTCGACGAGGAGCCTGTATCTCGTTTTGAATATCGAGAGTAGAATGAAGAAGATGATATAGCTTGCCGCCGGCAGCACAATGAGCCTGTTACGATCGTCTCGGAACCTGATCAACCCGATAAAGCCGAGCACCATAACGGGCAGCCAGGAGTAGGTCAGGAGGTTGGCCAGGTGCTTATTTCCTCCGGTCATGTCCTTCATCACGAAGGAATCCCAACCCCTGGCGAACATCATGGACCCTTTGTTATAGATTATATCCACCGTTCGCCATTTGTTATGCGCGATGAATTCCAAGGCTTCTCGTAGATAGACGGCCGTCGGAAGTTCGCGGCTTTTTAGCTCCGTTTCGCTTATCTCGTAGGGTTGCACGCCCGTCGCCTTCGGATTGTAGCTCTTGTATAAGATCAGCCCTCCCCTGTTCGGCCTTACGCCGGTGAGAAGTCCGAATACGACGACGGGCAATATGACGGCGGCCGTGGCGATGAGAAAGGTCCGTTTATTCCGTACAGCGGCTAGAAGGCCGGGCCAGAAGAATATGAACACCGGCCTTATGACACATCCGGCGAAGAGGGCCGCTGCCGTAAGGATCGCGCCGATGTCATCGCTCCTTTGACGGAGAAGGGCCAGCAGGATCAGCATCACGAACAGCAGGGCGAGAGTCTCGGTGAGAATGGTCATGTTGTAGAAGATGAAGTTCGGATACAGCGCGGCTATTCCGACGGCGATCAAGGCCGTAATCCTCCCTGAAACTTTCAGCGCGACGAGAAAGAAGAGGTAGAGGGTAACGATACTTATCAGAGCCTGCGCGATGTAGGCCGCCCTATAGTTCTCCCTGCCGAAAATTCCGTAGATGGCTCGAAGAAACAGGGGATAGCCCGGAGGCGGGGAAGCAGGGATACCCCGGGAGAGGGCGAGCTCGTTGTATGTGGCCATGTCGCTTTCCTCTGGAACGGCCTCGCTCGTTACGGCGGCGGTGATCCGAAGGACCCCCCCGATTACCAGGATCGCGACAAGTACGATCTTCCAGGTCTCTATCCGCCCGGTCATCTAATCGATTCCTTATTCAGCCCTATTCCTTTCTTCACTCCCCGGCAGGATCTTCACACTCCCATGAAGCAAAAGTTCGATCCGCCGTGCTGCCCGCTGCCCCCTTATCTTACATCATAACACCAGCCGGGCCGAAGCACCTTCTTGGGGAAGTAATCTCGGATTGCAAGTGGTAAGTTTCTGACCGCCACCGGTGGCGGTCGAAATTCTTGCAGTTGATTCATAACATGCACAATATGAGTAAGTTACATAACCATCCGGCACAAGGTTTAACATTATGTTAACCAATATTATGTTAACCAATTTTTGTCTGCGTTCGATCCCGGAGC
The DNA here is from genome assembly GCA_964584495.1 of uncultured bacterium. GTDB lineage: Bacteria > Krumholzibacteriota > Krumholzibacteriia > Krumholzibacteriales > Krumholzibacteriaceae > CAZPAH01. Next base: position 2,721 of record CAZPAH010000070.1, read on the forward strand.
GCCGGTTACTCTTCCCGGACAACGTGTTATTTACCCCAGGCTGCCGGCCGGCTACTTGTCCACCGGACGCCGGCTATCTATCCCGCCCGATAAAGGCGATACGGAACCATCTTCTTCTATCCCCAATATCTGTTTGATGAGATGGCGGCACTTCGAATATAATATGCGCGTTAACGGCCGTGAGTACGGGCGAAACTAAGCCGAGATCCAGGGACGTCGACAGCCGTTCCGTGATCGCCTCGGGAACCGATCGGCCGAGGGAAAACGGGTTCGGCGGCGCGTTTCATAAAGCATGGAGAAAATATCATGAGTAACATAAAGACGAAAAAGGGCAGGATAGCGATACTGACGGGCGGAGGCGATGTGCCGGGTCTCAATCCGGCGATCAGGGGAGTGACGATCAGGGCGATCAGGGAAGGGTACGAGGTCATTGGAATTCGCCGCGGCTGGGCCGGGATGATAGATCTAATCCGCGACAAGGATGCCGATAACAGCAATAACTACGAGATCCTGACCGAGAATACGGTCAACAGGATCGGCCGCACAGGAGGCACCTTCCTGCACAGCTCGAGGACGCGCCCCAGCCATGTCTCGAGCATGAACGTCCCCGAGCATCTTAAAGACAAATACACCGATGGAACCAACGATCTCACCCCCGAGGTTCTCAAGAACCTCGATTACCTCGGAATCGATTACATGATTCCCATTGGTGGGGACGATACGCTGAGCTATGGAGTGAGACTGCATCACGAGGGGGTAAAGGTCATCGCCATCCCCAAAACGATGGACAATGACGTTCCCGGAACCGATTACTGCATAGGCTTCAGCACGTGCGTCACCAGGACGATCCAGATGACGCACAGCCTCCGCACGTCGGCCGGCTCGCACGAGAGGTTCCTCGTTATCGAGGTCTTCGGCAGGTATGCAGGCTTCACGGCCCTGCTCCCCACCATGGCTGGCGCGGCCAACCGTTGCGTCATCCCCGAATATCCCTTCAAGATGGAGCTTTTGTGCGAGCTGTTGGTCGCCGATTGGTTCACCAATCCCAGCCATTACTCGGTCGTCCTCGTCTCCGAGGGAGCCATGCATGAGGGGGGCGACATGACCTTCAGCGATCAGGAGAAGGACGCGTACGGCCACAAGAAGCTCGGAGGCAACGGGGATTACATCTCGAGACAGCTCAAGAAGATCTCCCCGTCCTTCAACAAGGGCAGGGCGATCAACGTTATCAACCAGAGGCTGGGATATCTAGTCCGCTGCGGAGATCCCGACGCGATCGACTCCATCGTGCCGATGGCCTACGGCAACCTAGCTCTGAACCTCGTGCTGGACGGCGTATCGGGTAGGCTAGTCGCCTTGAAGAACGGACGCTACGACAACGTGCCTATCGAGATCGTGACGAGCTTCAAGAAAGTCGTCGATGTAAAGCAGTATTACAACACGGAGAGGCTACGTCCATATTACAAGAGCTTCGAGGCCAAGCCGCTTTTCATCATGGCAAGCGACTAACGCACCATCTCTTTCAAGTCCCCCAGCACCTCGTCGGCATGCTCCGCCGGTTTGACCTTTTCGTATACTCGGGCGACCCTGCCCGACGGATCTATCAAGTACGACATGCGGAAAATCCCCATGTACTCGCGTCCGGCCATCTTCTTCTTCCGCCATGCGCCGTACTTCTCGATCACCGCGTGGTCCTCATCGGAAAGGAGAGTGAAGGGAAGATCGTGCTTCCCCGCGAAGTTGGCGTGGCTCTTTACCGAATCCTTGCTGACCCCGAAGACCTTTATCCCGAGCTTCATAAAATCAGGGTAAGAATCCCTTATGGCGCACGCCTCTTTCGTGCAGCCGGAGGTGTTGTCCTTCGGATAGAAATAAATGAGTGTCCACTGCCCCTTGTAATCGGAGAGCCTGTGCATTTTACCTTCCTGATCGGGAAGTTCGAACGCTGGAGCCTTTTCCCCTTTTTTAACGATCATGATCGCTCCTTCGGCAATTTATTACGAGACGACCTGTTAATTCGGGAATTCTATACTTACCGCATTTCTGCTCGCGCATGAAAGATAATTACTCCTTGCCCCCTCCAGACCGGCACGGCCTTGCTAGTAATCCTGCTTGTCGGGAACGACGCCGCGCACTCCGCCCTTCGCGCGCTTCACGTCACCGCTGTAACGCGGTATCAGATGCATGTGAACATGCATAATCGATTGCCCGGCCGCCCTGCCTATGTTTATCCCGACATTGTAGGCGTCGGGTCTGTACTCTCGGTCGAGATGATCTTTCACGAGGGACATCAGGTCATAACAGGCGGCGAGCTCTTCGTGCGTGATCTCGAAGAACGATTCGAAATGCCTTTTTGGGATGATCAGCGTGTGCCCCGTCGAAACGGGATACCTGTCGAAGATCGCCGCGGCCAGCCCGTTCTCCAGAAGTATCCCGTTCAGGTCGCAGAAGGGGCAATTTCGCGGCACCTCTCCTCCTTTTCCCCGTTTGCGCCGGTGGACCAGCAAGACCTTCATCGGATGATTTCAGGGCGGGCAGCCGGAAATCTCTCACTCCCCGGCGAAGGTGGCGGCGGTGACAGTCTCTCCTCCCCCGCTGTTCACGAACCTCTCCCTGTATTCCTTCCTGAACGCCTCTATCGCCTCGTCCCCGGTGCAGTGGCTGGGACCGGTGTACTCCACCCCCAGCCCCCTGAAGGCGGCGACGACCCCGCCGATCTCGGCGGCGCTGTCCCTCATCATGTGAAATCCGCCCATGACGAGCAGCAGTTTTCCATCAGTCATCTCGCGGGCCCTGCGCGCTATCTTGACGACGCCCGGATGGGCGCAGCCCGTTATCACGATCACTCCCATGTCGGTCGTGACGACGAGTGACTGTTCGATGATACTATCCCCCATTTCGCCCGTCGAGTATACCCCCTCGCATATCTTGAGAGGCCTGCGTACGGCAACCCTCTTGGCGCCGGCTTTATCCACCCTCGCTTTGAACCCGCTGGAAAAGGAGGCCGGCGCGAAAACCGTCACATCGGCATTCCTTTCGAGAAAGGAGGCAAGGCCGTTCACATGGTCCCAGTGTTCGTGGGAGATGATCACGTAGTCGACCGATGCCGGATCGATCCCGAGGCGTTCCATGTTCTTCATGAATATTCCGCCGTCCCCGCCGGTATCGAACAGTATCGTCTTCTCGCCCCCCTTCACGAGGCATGAGAACCCCCACGCTCCCTCTATCCCTTCCCTCGTCACGACATTGTTGTAGATGACCGTTATCTCGAGCTTATCCATCGGTATTCGGTATATATTCTCCATTACGTCCCCCGCGACGCCCTTCTCCTCATCGGAGCCTCTACCGGCGCCCGCAACTACAGTTCTCGACCCGCACATTGCGCCGGAAAAAGCGAGCGCCGAGAGGAGGAACACAACAGCCGCCGATCTCATACTCATTCCTCGCGCTCCGGAGCGGGATCGTCGAACGCGCTCCTCATCGGGTCCCAGGCGGGTAGCCTGACCGGTTCCGTGTCCAGGAGTGCGAGAACCTTCTTCGGCAGGTGTTTCTTGTGGATTATCACGTTGAATACGTATGCGTCGAACCAGTCGTCGTACATCGTCCAGTATCCCTTGTTGCCGCGGTCCGTTCCCCAGGAATTCTCCACGAGCCATTTCGCAGGCTTGTTGTCCTGGACATCGACGCCGACAAAGACCATCGCATGGTTCGGCGAGCCTTCGTGGTACTGGATCAGCTCGGCCTTGGTGAGCCTGTGATCTATGCCGAGCAGGGATTCGTAGTCGTAAAGCCCCACGGCGAGAACACCCTTCTCCCTGTCATTTTCCTTTCCTATGTCGGCCGAGAACCATACCGGTTCGTTATCCAGCACGGCCTGCATCGCGTACTTCTTCATATCCTCCGTGCCCAGGTTGATAAATCCCATGTCGTCCATCCCGGCGAGGTTCCGGCAGAAGTTGATCCTGTAGAACTTGTTGTATTCATGCACGGGGTAATCGAAGACCGAAACGTAATCGGCAAGATCGATCCCTACGGCATCCTTGTAGAAAGAGAGGGGCGTGTACTTCTTCTCAACGATCTCCTCGTCCTTGTTCTGGTACCGCCATACGAACTCCTCGGTGGGCACCCCCATGTGAAGCACGAGAATCCTGTAGACTTCCTCCATCATCTCCATCTTGCGCTCGCGCAGATCCCCGGGCGCGGCCCCCTCCGAGGCCAGGCGGCGCAGCTCCGCCGCGTCGTGTCTCATCATCCTGTTGAGAATCGCGTTCATCATCCGCGTCGAACCGGTATGTTTCGTCTCCTGGCTGACCTCCTGCGGCACGACGCCGTATTTCTCCACCAGGGCCACGACATAGTTCCACCAGCCTCCGTCGGGAACGGGGTCGGCGATGAGGGCCTGCAGCTCCCTGTCGTCGATGTCCCTATCGCTCGTCTCTATAACCGTCTCGAGAAACATGTTCGCCTTCTCGAGCTTGTCCCAGAAGAAGAGATAGTTCTCGGAGAATTCGAAGCTGGAGAGCTTGAACTTCTCCATAACCGCGGGACGCATCATGTTCAGACCGGCGAACATCCAGCAGCGGCCGCTGCTCTTCTGGTTTGTGATCCCCTTGGTGTCCACCTTGAAGCTGAAAAGATCGTCATGCTTATTGAAAAAATTCCTGTCGAGCGCGAGATCGTTGAGGTCGTTGTTCGTCACGGCATTCATCAGGGCCCTGCTCGACTGATCGAGCTCGAACGAGGATGTGAGCCTTTTCACCTCTTCCTTTGAAAGCCCTACCGTCCCCCCCGCGCAGCGGCCGGTGAACGTGAATATTATCGCAAAGATCAAGAATATCGCAGGAACGGCTCTTCGTTGAAGCATACCTTGTCTCTCCTTTCGCCTTTTCTGTCGGAATCCGTTTCGCGTCTTTGCCGGAGCGGCCGCTGCCGTGCCGGCCCGATCCCCGGAATAATCTTCAATCGACGACGAGCTCCCCGCTAGAGGAAGGCACCCAGCACCTCGCGCCGCTCTCCAGTTCTATATACCACCAATCGGGTCTTTTCTCAAGAAGAGTGAATTCCACACCCGACGCGAGGGGCTCGGTGAATGACGGCTGATAGGTCTCGGCGTCTCCCTTCCTCGCCACGACCTCACCCGTGGTAATCACACCGGCCGGCCTGCGCGAGCTCCCCACCGTCTCGACGGTCAACGAGGCCAAGAAAACGGCGCTCGTGACGCACAGGACCGCCAGCACTATCTTAAGCCAGCCCCTCCTAAAGAAAAGCATGACGGCGCCGGTCAGCCATGCGAGCGTGAACGACACGGCCAGCACCAGGAACCTCACGCCCGCGGGCAAATCGTAGTGCAGGAAGAAGAGCGTCTTGAATACCTTCTCCCTCTCCTGCCCCTCGATCCGGCTGGCGCAGCGGGATCTTGCGAATTCGAGGTTCTGCCTCAGGTTCGGATCGTTCGGCATATATAGAAGGGCCCGTTTGTAGTTGAGTATCGCCCTTCCTATATCCCCCAGCCTGAACCAGGCATTGCCCGTGTTGTAGTAGAGCTTTCCGTTTCGAACCCCTCCTTCACCGGTGATACGCTCGAAATGGAGGATGGCCGTCCTGTAGTAGTCCGCCGCCGCCGCCGGGTCGGAACGGTCCAGCTCCATCCCCTTGCGGAAAGCTTCCTCGGCGCTGGAGAGATGGCCCGAGATCTCCTCGCGCGTCAGCCTTCCCGCCGCCTCTGCCTGCGAAGTAGGCGTAAAGGGCGATGCCGCCAGAAGCACCGCTGCAGCCGTAAAGACCAGCTTTATCATCTTCACCCGTCTCATATCCTCTTTTCCAGCATCGCGGCAGCCTCGATTATTTTCTTTCCAAGCGCTTCCTTAGTCTCGAGCGAGCTCAGTCCTCCCGCGTATGCGCCTATCTCGCAGCTTTCCATGGCGTCCCTGATCTTCATTCTTGTATCCCCGTCCACTCCCTGCCTGGAAAGGAGCGACTCGACATCGGCAGCCGTCAGGGAGGCGGGCGGGCGGTGGAGCCTGTCGCCGAGATACGCCCTGAATATCTCCATGAGGGAGCTGCACAGCCCGGCGGCATCGAGCTCTCCCCCCCCCGGAACGGAAGCGATGGAAGATTTCAGCCGCCTGAAGGCCCCCCTGGCCTTTCGCCCTTCGGGATCGGCGCTCCTTCTCCTCGCGGCGAATCTCCCCGCCAGAAGGAGAAAGAACACGGCCGGCCCCGCCGCGAGCGCTAAAATGCCTCCACCGCCCGAAGAGAACGCCTGCAGCCCGTAAGCCCTGCTTTCGAGAAGACCCGGCCCCTCGTAGTTGTAGGCGATCCCCTCCTTCCACGCCTCGAGCGGAACACCGGCCTTTACGGGGATGTTTCCCTCGGCGTCCGAAGCGGTGACGACCCTTGTCGGTTTCACCTCGATCGGAATCGGCTTCGAGCTCGCGGTCCTGTATTCCTCCGTCTTCGTATCGAAGTAGACGAGCTTGATCGGAGGAATCTCCTTCACCGAGTCGTTTTTCGCCCGGAGCGTCTGAGTGAATATCTTCTTCTTCCCCTCTATCCGGCCGTCGGCCCTCTCCTCGGGAACCTTGAAATCCCTGACGATATCCTCCTGCGAGGAAAGCGGGGGAAGCTCTATCTTTCCCAGGTAGTCGGGCCCCTCGAGAACCACCTTCAAGGTAATCGGGTCGCCCACGCTGACCTCCCTCGGCTCCGCGCTCGCGCTGATCCTATAGTCTCCCACATGCCCCGAGAATCCTTCCGGCCTCCCTTTCAGGGGGAGTTCCTTCACGGTGAGCATCAGCGTGTTGGACGGAACGACATATTTCTTGAGGCTTCCTCCCCACCTGCCCGAATATCTGTCGGAGAAGAAATCGTCGAAAAAATCGCTTCCCGTCCTCCGCCCCGTCCCCGCCTCGCACGATATCACGAACTGGGGAATAACGAACTCGCCCGCCTTCATGGGAATTATCACGAGACTGAACGAAAGCGTCGCGTAGCTCTCCCCGTCGAGCATCTCCTGTCCCTTCTCCGCTATCACCTCGCCGTCTCCGAGGGCCACCCTGAAATATTTCTTCCGCCTGTCGATATTCACTTCGGGGGTCTCGAAAGAAAAGGCGTTGTTGGAAAGAACCGGGGCGGTGACGCTGAAATCCTGCACGTCTTTCTTCAGATACCATTTCACCGATAGAACGACGGGCTCCCCCACGAAACAGGTGTTTCGAGAGAGCTCGGTCCGCAGCTTGAAATCCTCCGTCTCCTCGGGTTTCTTGACCGATATCGTAATGGATTCCGACCTGAAGACGGTGCCGTCGACATTGATAGCGAGGGAAGGAATCGTCAACCTTCCCGTTCTGTGGGGCGTCAGGCGGTAGGTGAAGACGAAACCCTTCTTCACGTTTCTTTCGACCTTGCCGTTGATGATCGTTATCGACTGGCTCGAGTTGTTCGACCCGCCCATGTACTCCACGGCGAACCCCTCGATAGAGGAGACGTCCGGCGGATCGATATTGTCGGATCCGTCGACGCTTATTTGAAGGAGGAACGATTCCCCCATGTAGACGTCCCTGCTCTCGACGTTAGTCGTTACGCGTATATCGGAGCCGGAAACCGGTCCCGCCAAGAAGAGAGAGAGCAGAAGAACCGAAAGAACCGGCGCCGCCGTTCGCGCCGATATCCGTGCCGCCATTCCAAGCGCCGCCATCGCTTGCCTTCTCACGGCGCTTCCAAGCGCCTCTGCCGCCTCTCCATGCTTCTCGCCTCTGAATATCGTTCGCTCCGCCATTTCAACCGCCAAGATCAATCCGATCTCCGCCTGCAATATTATCGGGACACGCCGCCCCTACCAGTCCTTGTCCACCTTTTTATATCCTGCCGCCGCCTCGGCGTTCCTCTTCTTCCTGTTGTCCTTCTCCTCGTCGAGGATCCCCCTGGCCGTTTCGTCGCGTGCCGCCTGCTGCTCTTTCTTCTGCTGATCCTTCGCCTCTTCTTGGCCGTCCTTCTGCTGGTTCGGCTGCTGGCCCTTGTCACCGCTCTGCCCGCCCTGGTTCTGATCCTGCCCCTGCGCAAGCTTATCGAGAGCTTTCTTCAACTGATCGAGGGATCTGTCCTGGTCTCCGGCCGCTTCGCCGACCTTCCGACCGGCCAGTTTTCCGGACGCAGATTTCTGATCGACAATCGAACTGTCCAGGTGAGCCCGAGCCTGTTCTACCGGCTGCGGTTTCTCGCCGGCGAAGAGTGAATCCAATTTCCCGCCGACATCGGCCGTAGACTTCTCTATCCCGCCCTGACGCTCGCCGAGCTCTTTCACCTCATCGTTCCATTTATTCGACCCGGCATCACCTCGGCCGGCGAGCTCGCGCGACCTTTCGGCCGCATCCTCCTGCCTTTCGATCGCCGCCCGGAGAGAATCGACTACCGCCTTCATCCGTTCCTGCTGCTTCTGCATCTGTTCCTTCTGCTTCTTTATCCGATCGAGCAGGTCCTTGATGACGAGCCGTGCAATTTCTATGTTGTAGCCTGCGTCGGACAGCCCGGGATCCTTCTCGATCGCCGTGGTATAGAAACGTACCGACTCCTGGTAGAATTCGAGGGCCTTCTCTAGATCGCTGTCCGCCTGCCGGCCCCCTTCCCTGAAAGCGCAGTTGCCGGCGTTGTACCATGCCTTCGCCTCGAGGGAAAGATCTCTCGACTTCAACGCCGCATCCTCGAAGCGGGCCCTGGCGCCGGCGTAATCTTCCTGCCTGTACAGGACATTCCCCATGTTGAACTCGACCACGGCGGACTCGGGAAGCTTCACCGACGCCTTCTCGTAATATCCCGCCGCTCCGTCGAAATCCCCCTTTGCGTAGCTGCCGTTCCCCTTGGAGACGAGCTTCGGGGCGGAATCCGCCGACGCCGCGCCCACCGCCGCAATAAGGAAGATCGCCGTCACGGCCGTACCGGCGGCGCCACCGCGTATCAGCGGTCGAATCCTCATCTGCCTCTCCTCCTTTCGGCGACCAGCATCTCGGCGATGAGGAAGAGGAAGGCTATCGAGAGAAATATCTGAAACTTCTCCTCGTAAAGCTTGATCGTCTTCGATTCTATGTCCCTCTTCTCCTCTCCGGCGATCAGCCTCGTGTAGACATCGCCGAGGTCGATAGTGCCCGTCGCCACGTTGAGATACCTGCCTCCGGGAGTCGCGTTCGCCATCTTCCTCAACGTCGCCGCGTCGAGCCTGCTCCAGACCTCGCGTCCTTCATATGTGAGGAACGTCCTGTTTCCCTTCTCGTCGGTGACGGGGATCCTCCTCCCCTGGCTCTCGTCTCCTAGCCCTATCGCTATTATCCTGATCCCCCTCCTGCCGGCCTCCTCCGCCGCCTCCACGGGAAACGAGTCGTGATCCTCACCGTCCGTGATCAGGATGATGTCCTTGTATTTCTTCTCCTGGTCGTCGAACGCCTCATCGAGCGTCTTTCTGATCGCATCCCCGATCATCGTCCCCCCCCGCGAGACCGACTCGACGCTTACGTCGTCGAGCATCAGGTTGAAGAATCCGTAGTCAAGCGTCAACGGGCATTTGAGAACGGCCGTTCCGGCAAAGATGACCAGAGCCACCCTGTCCCCCTGGAGCTTCGCCACCATGTCCCGTATTGCGAATTTCGCCCTGCCCAGCCTGTTGGGGGCGAGATCCTCTGCAACCATGCTCCTCGACACGTCGAGAACGAAGACGATGTCCCTCCCCCTCCTCTCGACCGTCCGGGGACGGGGGTTCCATGCTGGACGGGCCAGCGCGATGACTATGAACGCGATTCCCAGTATCGCCAGGACCGCCTTCAAACGCCTCCCCGCGGGGTTGAGCGACAGTGAGATCTTGTCGAGCAATCCCGCCTCGACGAATACTTCCAGAGCTTTCCTTCTCCTGTGCGCCGCCCACATATAGAGCAGGACCACGGCAGGCAGGACCCACAGGAGCGATAGAATTCTTACGTTTCCCAAATGCATAGGTTTCTAGGGTATTCTCCTGAAAAATGTGTTCGCCAGAAATATCTCGGCCAGAAGCATGGCCAGGGCCGCTACGGTGAATGGGAAAAAGAGCTCCCTGTAATCGACATACCTGACCGACTCTATCTCGCTTTTTTCAAGGCCGTCTATCTCCTCGTATATCTCCCTGAGGGATTTCTCGTCTTCCGCCAGCCTGAAGACCCCGCCGGTTATGGCGGCTACCCTCTCGAGCGGCCCGGTGTCGACGCGGCTGGCGTTCGGCACCTTGAAATCGCCGAACAGGGTCTTCACAGTGCTCACCCCCTCGTCGCTCCCGACTCCTATCGTATATATCTTTATTCCCCAATCGGCCGACAGCTGCGCCGCCTCCTCCGGGGTTCTCCTCCCGAAATTGTTCTGCCCGTCGGTGAGAAGGATGATAATCTTGCTCTTTATCTCGTACTCTTTGCCACCCTCCTCCGAACCGAAACTGGCGACATCCTCCTCGGCGGTCTTGAGCCTCGCCGCGGCCAGGGCGATGGCATCGCCGATGGCGGTTCCATCCTCGCTGCGCCGGGTGACGAGCCGCACGCTATCTATGAACCTCAAGAGCGCCCCGTGTCCCAGCGTCAGAGGAGCCATCGTGTCTGCGTAACGGGCGAAGGCGACCATCCCGACCAGGTCGTTGGGCCTTCCCTTGAGTGATCCGTTATTGCCTACGAGGAACTCCTCGAACACCTTCTTGACCACCTCGAGCCTGTTGAGCCTTCTTCCCTTGTAGTCCATCTCGGCCCCCATGCTGCCCGACCTGTCTATAACCATCTCTATCGCTATACCCTTGGTGACATCCTTTACCTTCTCGCGCCCCATCTGGGGTCTCGCCAGCGCGGTGACTACGAGAATGAGGACTGCGATCCTGAGGATTAACGGCAAAGCGGCAAGCCTCTGCCTCATCGACCTGCCTGCCCCGCGCGCGTTCGCGATCGAGGAAAATCGTACCGATCCCGCCCCCCCGCGCCTTGATAGGTAAAGGAGCACGGCCGGTATAGCCAGCAGCAGCAGGAATGCCCAGGGGGAAGCGAATCTCAGCATATCCCCAGCCGCGGCCTTCACGCCGCCGCCTCGCTCACCTCCTCCATTTTGGTCGCGTCTATAAAGTCACGGCAGGTGTCGAAACTGTTCCTGACATTTTCTGCCGTCGGTTCCAGTGTCGCGAATTTTACGAGGTCGCAGTGGGTGAGAAAAGCCTTAAGCATCTCTTTCTGCACCGGTCCCGCCTGCAATCCTTCTCCCGCCTCGGCGAGGAACTCCTCTGTCGTTCTCTCCGGGGCTCTTATGCCGAAACGGTCCTCTATATACTGCCTGAGAATATCCGCCACCCTCGCGGTGAACTCGGCGTACCTTCGATCGTCGATAAGCCCCTCGGCCAGAAGAGCCTCGAGGCGGCTGAAAGCCCTTTCGTGGGCCGGGACTACGGGGGCCGCCTTTTTCTTCCTCCGTCGAAGAAGGACCGCCGCCGCCGCCGCACCCAAGACCACCGCCCCCGCTACGATAAAGGACATTGCGTGGCTCGAGGGAAGAGAGGCGGGAGGAGCGATATCCTTAATATCGAGTCCGGCCGCCTCCTCTGGGAGGATCGATCTTACATCTATGAAGATGCTGTCCGACTCTACCGTGTGCTGAAGGGTGTCTCCTTCCTGATGGAACGAAATGGTCATCGGCGGGATGCTGTACCTGCCCGAAAGAAAGGGCTCCAGCTCGTAGAGCCTTCGTGTGACGACGGTCCCACCGTCCTCGAGACGTGGCGCGGGCGTGCTGTAATCGACAATACCGAACTCGTGCAGCTTGTCTCCGAAGCTGGGTAGCTCCACGCTATAACCGCTCTCCGCTTTCGTCTCTATCAGCATCGTCAAGCGGTCCGCGATCGTGATCTCCTTCTTGCTGACCGCTATCCTGAGTTCCACGGGGCCCCGTTTGAAGCTTCGGTCTATCTCGTAATCGGCGCCGTCTACCTTTGCCGGCTGCCGCTTTCCACATCCGGAAGCCAACGCCAGAATGGCGAGAAGAAGCAACGCGGTAACCCTGTCGGCCTTGATCATTTACCCTCCAGCTTCGATCTGTGGATCACCACGTCATATTTCTCCCGCAGCCTGTCGAGGAGCTTCGCCTGCACCTGCATCTCCATCTCCATCCGCAACGCCTGGTACACCCGGTCCCTGACCTCTTGAAACTCCTTCAACTGCCCGTCTTCGGTGAAATCCGCCTGGTGCTTCATGTAATAGTCCTTCAGCTTTTTCTCGTCTATCTCTATACCCGAGGCGAATTCACGATCCATCGCCTTCTGGATGAGGAGGCTTCTTATCACGCGCTGCTCGAATTTCCTGAAATCGGCCGTTTCGGAGATCTTCTCATCCATCGCGTACCGGTAGATAAGCTCTTCCGCCACGAACCTGTCGAGCCATTTCTCCTTTTCCCCCTCCTTGAGGACAGTATCGAGAAGCTTCTCCCTCTGTTCGTCCTTCTGCTGCTTGGTAAGCCCGAGAGCGGCCTGTGAGAGCTGGTCGTCTATCTCCTCTTCGATCATCGCATCAAGATCTGCCGAGGTGATCTTCCAGGTGCCGATCTCCGCGACAACCTCGCCTCCCCCCTTCCCGGAAGAGGCATCGATAGCT
>CAZPAH010000071.1:0-15146 GCA_964584495.1 uncultured bacterium
CGACTTTGTGAGCAAACCGGTAAACCTGGAGCAGCTCCTCCTGGCGGTAGGAAAGGGGCTGGAATCTCAGAAGCTCAACAGGGAGCTTTTCCAGCTTAGAAGGCGGTTCAAGCACGAATTCGACGAGAACCACATTCCGGGGGACAGCCCCGGGATGCAGGAGGTTTACGAAATAGTCAACATGGTCGCCAAGAGCGATACGACGACGGTGCTTATCCAGGGAGAGAGTGGAACGGGCAAGGAAATGATCGCAAACATGATTCACAGGTTGAGCCCCCGCCACGACAAGCCCTTTCTCGAAATAAACTGCGCCTCTCTCCCCGAGGAGCTCCTCGAGAGCGAATTGTTCGGACATGAAAAAGGCGCCTTTACCGATGCGAAGATACAGAAAGCCGGGCTGCTCGAGTTGGCCAACAAGGGAACCCTGTTCCTCGATGAAATCGGCGAGATGAGCATGACGATCCAGGTTAAGCTGCTGCGTGTTCTGGAGAAGATGTCGTTCAGGCGGGTAGGGGGGACAAAGGATATCAACGTAAGCGTCAGGATAATATCCGCCACGAACAGGGATCTCGAAAGCGCCGTAAGGGAAAAGCATTTCCGGGAAGATCTTTATTACAGATTGAAGGTCATACCGATCTTTATCCCTCCGCTGAGGGAAAGGAAAGAGGATATATACCTGCTGCTGAAGCACTTCATCAATAATTACAACAAGCAGTTCAGGAAAGACTTCAAGGAAGTAGACGATATGGCGTTCGAAGCGATTCAGCAGTACCCGTGGCCGGGGAATATCCGCGAGCTGAAAAACGTGGTCGAAAGGATTATTCTGCTGGAAACCGATTCGGTTCTGAGATTGAAGCACCTTCCGGAGAGTATCAGGGCGGGCGGTTCGCCGGATAGGGACATTACGGTGACCCGCCGGCTTGAAATGGCCCTGGGAAGGCCGTTTCCCGAAAACGGCGTTTCGTTGGAAGACTTGATTAAGGATATGGAAAGAGTGCTTATTATGAAGGCGATGAAAGAATCGAACAATAACCAGAGCATGGCGTCGCGCCTGCTCAATCTTAACCGTGACAAACTCAGGTACAGGTTGAAGAATCTCGATCTCGAAGAAGAGACGGAATAGAGGGGGTATCCCGGCTTGCGAAAGGCTCTGTTGGTTTTTGCGGCCATCTTTATTTCATTTTACGGTTCGTGTCTGCACTACAGCACGGGCAGCAGGACGGCGGGAGATATAAAGAGGATCGCCGTCCCCTACCTGAATAACGCGACATCGGAGCCGAATATCGAGATCGAGATCACGGAGAAGATCATCGAAGGATTGATTAACGACAACACCCTCAAGGTGGTGCCGGAAGAAGAGGCGGATGCGGTGCTTGAAGGGAGCATAGTCGACTACAGGAATATCCCCTTTACCTTCTCGGAAAGCCAGAATCAGATCCAGGCTGAACAGTACCGCCTCTTCATAGGGTTGAATGTATCCCTGTTGAACAGGAAAGAAAATACTTACATATGGGAAAACAAGATGATAAAAGCGCACGGCGATTACTATCTCGAGGAGACGGCCGAGCAGAACTACGAAAATGCGCTGAAGAACGTCTACAGCGATATAGTCGAAGCGATCCTGTCATCGACGGTACAGGACTGGTGAGCCTTGAGAACCAACCTTGCTTACTACAAGAAAGCATTCGGGGAAATCGATAAAGGGAAGATAGCGCCGCTTTATCTTTTCAGGGGGCCGGAAACCTTCATAATGGAGGAGATGGCGGCGAAGATCATCGACACACTTATTCAGGAAGATACGAGGAGCTTCAATCTCGATGTTGAATATGCCCCGGAAGTCGAGATCGATACTTTCATCTCGACGGCCAACTCCTATCCCTTTATGGCTGGTAAGCGGGTTCTCATCTTGAAGGAGCTGGAGAGGATGAGGGGGAAGTGGAAGAACCTGATCGAGTATTGCGCCGGACCGGCCGCCTCGTCCGTTGTCGTGTTCTTCTACAACACGCATGACGATAACAACAGGAGGATAAGGCCTCCCAGGGATCTGGCTGCGCTCGAGAAAGCCGTTTCACGGAACGGTGATCTTATATTATTCGAACGGCTTACGGACTCAGAACTCAAGAAATGGGTGCGACATAAGGCGAAGAAGATGAATTTCGATATGGAAGGGCGTGCGATAGACCTTCTCCTCGATAGCATCGGAACGAATCTCTTCGATATAAAGAATGAACTGGACAAGTTGTCCCTGATCTACGAAAATCACTCGGTAAACGAGGAAGGTGTCGCGAGCGTTATCGGCAGGTACAGGCTCAGCGCGGTTTACGAACTGATAGACGGTGCGGGAAACGGGGATGATTCAAGGTTGCTGGCGATACTGTCCAGACTCATCAACAGCGGAGCCGAGAGACCTTCCACGATAGTGTACCTATTGATACGGCATTTTCTTTCTCTGCTGAAGATCAAGACGGGAGTCAGGGCGGGAGGGTATCAGTACGAGAAGATGAAGAGAAAGGCGGATGGATTCAGCACCAGGGAAGTGCTGACCTGGCTCGAAAATCTCAGGATAACGGAGATTTTGATGAAGAGCGTCTCCTTTCCCGAGGAGTTGCTTTTAGTCGACGCGCTGCTTCATTCGTCGAGAGGAATCGTGCTTTCGGGCGCTTCGAAGAGGTAGGGAAACGGACATGACGGAACGGGTCCGCCCGTTCAAAAGCAGATAATGGGGGAAACCGGGAATGGAAACAGGCATGAAGATCAAGAAGATTTCGGATAAGGATTTTAACGACGCCATCATAGAATCGGGGAAGCCTGCAATCGTCGATTTCTGGGCGACCTGGTGCGTACCCTGCCGGCAGCTCGATGAGGTTCTTCAGGAGATGGCTTCGCGATACAGCGGCAAGGTCTCTTTCTACAAGGTTGATGTGAATGAAAGCAATGCTACTGCTTCAAAATATGCAGTTCGAAGCATCCCTATGCTGCTTTTTTTCAACGGAGGAGAGATTGTCGATCATGCCGTCGGCTCGCTGTCGTCCAACGTGATCGAGGAAAAATTAAACAGGATGCTCGAATCCGCTTGAGAGTTACCCGCGCAATCTGTATTTTTTTCGAACCGGGCAGGTGATTGGATATCCCGCCGTGAAATCTACCGGGCCTGGAGGGAGTTGCCGAAAATGACCGTTTCAGACGAGGAAAGAATTATTGCAAGGGGCCTGCATTCTCCGGGTCCTCTCCTTGTAGTGAAAAAGAGGCTGGGTGAAATAAAGACGAAGCAGATACGCGTGATCGTCTCTTTCAGCGACGCCGCCGACGAGCTGGTCCGGTTTTTCAGAGAAGGGGGGGCGAGCACGGAAATCGACCGCGCGGGCGATGATTTCCATGTCCTGGCCGATCTCAAGAATTTCAAGGATGTCAAATGATGGAAGATTTTTTCCCTTTTGCGGAAATTGAAGAGAAATGGCGTGAGCGCTGGGAGGAATTGTTCCGGTGCGATCTCTCCGACATCGACAGGAAGTACTACTGTCTGATGATGTTTCCATATCCTTCGGGTAACCTACATGTGGGGCACGGGCGCAATTATATCATCGGTGACGCTCTTGCCAGGATAAAGATGATGGAGGGGTTCAACGTTCTCGCGCCGATGGGGTGGGATTCCTTCGGCCTTCCGGCGGAGAACGCCGCAATAAAGAACAATATTCAACCTTCGATATGGACGGACGAGAATATCGCCAAGATGAAGAGGCAGTTCCATGAATGGGGCGTGATATACGACTGGTCCCGTGAAATCGCTTCCTGCAAGCCGGACTACTATAAATGGACGCAGTGGCTTTTCCTCAAGCTGTACGAGGCGGGGCTGGCATATCAGGAGGAGGCATCCGTCAACTGGTGCCCGTCCTGCAAGACGGTCCTGGCGAACGAGCAGGTGGTGAACGGTTCGTGCGAGCGGTGCAAGACCGGGATCGAGGAGCGAAAGCTGAAACAGTGGTTTCTGCGCATAACACGTTACGCGGACAGGCTGCTCTACGATATCGACAAGCTCGAAAACTGGCCCGAGCGGGTCTGCGTCATGCAGCGTAATTGGATCGGAAGGAGCGAAGGGGTCGAGGTGGCATTTCCCCTCGAGGGAAGCGAACGAATCCTCAACTGCTTCACCACCAGGATCGACACCATATATGGAGCTACATTTATAGTAATCGCGGTCGACCATCCTCTTGCACTCGATCTGCTCGGAAGGGGAGGGAAGGAAGATGAGGGGCGGGCTTTTATAGAAAGCGTGAAACAGGAGAGACTACAGGCCAAAGAAAAGGCGGAATTCACAAAGGAGGGTTTCTTTACGGGCTGCTACGCCGTGAACCCGTGCACGGGCTGGAAGATCCCCGTCTTCCTGACCAGCTATGTCCTCATGGAGTACGGCACCGGCGTGGTGATGGGCGTTCCCGCCCACGATCAGCGTGACTTCGAATTCGTAGGAGAATCGCCGGTTGAGATTCCGGTCGTGCAGGTAATCAGTCCCGAAGACTCCGGTGAACCCGTTTTGAAGGAAGCTTATACGGGCGACGGCATCATGATAAACTCGGGCGAGTTCGATGGACTCGACAACAGGGTCGCGATGGAGAGGATTACCGATCATCTGGCCGAGAAAGGCGGAGCGAAAAGGGTCGTGCACTACCGCCTGAAGGATTGGTTGATATCGCGCCAGCGTTACTGGGGCGCGCCGATCCCGATGATCCACTGCGAAAGGTGTGGCACCGTTCCGGTGCCGGAAGAGGATCTGCCGGTCCTCCTTCCCGACGATGTCGATTTCATACCCCGCGGCGACGGTAAGAGCCCGCTTGCCGCTTCGGCCGAGTTCGTCAATACCGTTTGTCCCGGATGCGGAGGCCCCGCAAGCCGGGATACAGACACGATGGATACATTCGTCGATTCCAGCTGGTATTTTCTACGTTACCTCTCGCCACACGACTCGAGCAGGGCTTTCGACACCGACCTGGTTAACAGGTGGATGCCGGTCGACCAGTATATCGGTGGGATAGAGCATGCGATACTGCATCTGCTCTATTCGAGATTCATAGTCAAGTTCTTGAATACAGTCAAGTTAGTTGATTTTGACGAGCCTTTTCCGAATCTTTTCACTCAGGGCATGATAACCAGGAACGGCGCCAAGATGTCAAAAAGCGCCGGAAACACGGTAAATCCCGGAGAATTGATCGAGAAATACGGCGCCGATACGGTCAGGTTATACACACTTTTCATCGGACCACCGGAAAAGGACGCGGAATGGAACGATAGAGCCGTGGAGGGGGCCTACAGATTCATAAACAGGGTCTGGAGGCTTTATTTCAGGCAAAGTGACATATTTGTCGATAAGGGGCTTCTCGACCCACGAATCGATCCAGGCTCGATGGATGAGCAGCACCAGGAGCTCTACCGTAAGATTCAACAGACGATCCACAGGGTCAAACGAGATATTCTTGGAGGATCTTTCCATTTCAACACGGCGATAAGCGCATTGATGGAGCTGACGAACGATCTGTACCTGTTCATAGATAACTGCACCGGGTTCGAGGCAAGATCGGAAAACTCGGTAAATCTATTCATAGATGCCATGAGGAAGATGCTGATTCTGCTCGCCCCGATGGCCCCACATATGTGCGAGGAGATATGGCAGAGAATCGGAAACGAAAGATCTATCTTCAACGAAAAGCTTCCCGATGCCGATCAGAGCTATCTCGAGGGCGACAGGTACACTCTCGTCCTGCAGGTCAACGGAAAGATAAGGTCGAGGATCGAGGTCGAGAAGGATCTCGATCGCAAGAGCCTGGAAGGTATCGCCCTGGCCGATCAAAGGATAATCGATGCTATTTCCGGAAAGAATGTCAAAAAGGTAATAGTAGTGCCGGGACGCTTAGTCAATGTCGTGGCCGGCTAAAGGCTTATAACTCATTATATATCAATCGATAAATCATGATGAATCCGAAAATCGCATACCTGCCAACATAATGGTTAACATAATATATATTATGCGCCATTTTATTTCCGCAAGAAGAAACCCGGCTTTCCTCACGCCGGGCCCCTTCTTCTTTTATATCTTCCTGCCTCTACTCTAGGTTCTTTATGGCACCCCATGTCGACGGCTGCACGGCCATGTTGCACTCCCCGTTCGTGAAATGGTACCAGCCGCCCAGAACACCGACAACCTCCTGCGGGTAAGGACACTCGGCCACGAGTGGCGCATACGGCGGGAAAGTCAGGGCATCGCTCGTTGCGATATAAGCGGTCGCCCCAGGCGAAGGCATCGTGTTAAGGATCGTGAGCGTCGCTATATACACGAATGTTTCATCGGTACCCTGGCAGCTCGAAAACGAGAATGCCATCCCAGCCGCCCAACTGCCGTTGGTAAGGATAACGGCCGGTGACCATGTAGTGCCCGTGATCACGAATGATACTGGGTCCGAAAGCACGATCTTGAATTCTCCACCCAAAATACCGTTCGGACCTGCGTCGAACTTCTGGTATCCGAGATAGATATCGAACGGCAGGTACAGGGTCGCGTCGGCGTCGCAATCGGTTCCTAAATCATTGGCAAAAAGACCTACCGAACCCGGATGGGCGAACGCCGATGTGGCCATTAATGCAACAAGCACAGCAGTTATTGACAATTTCTTCATGTCCCACTCCTCCTTACTTTATAGTTACCTTCCCGTCTGGCTTCCATCTTCAATGCTTCTTCAATTTCCGGGGTAGCGTAACGTCCCCCCTTTCAATGTGTCAAGAAAAAACCGTCTTACCTTTCGTGAAAACCGGGAATCTTTTCCCTGTAATCCCCGAGAAACGGGAGGTGCCAGTATTCCCCGAAAAGTGCCTTCACGAAACCCAGAACAGACAATGTAAGTGCTCCAAGTCCGGCGACCAGCTGGAGCAGTCCTATGACTAGAAGTCCGATTAAGCGCAGCTTGCCGATCGTGAGATCCAGAATAACAAGCAGAACCAGCACCACGCATTCGCTGAAAAGAAGCATGAACCCCTGTCTTGCGTGGTACTTGATGAAGGGATCGTCCTTGGACTTCCATAGGGAGAAGAAGCAGAGAAAGGATAGATAGCTTATGGAAGCGGTCCACCTGGATCTCTCAGACGGCCTCGCCCCCTCCCTCTCATTCTCCTTATTCTCTATATTCTCCTCCATCGATCCTATCCACGAAGAATTTCAAGCTCGATCTCCACATTGCGACGCTCGAGTCCGGTCGACTTATCGAGAAGCCTTTCGTACATCTCGATGGCCTTGTCGGTCTGATTGCTCATTTTCAGAGTTTCCGCGGCTTTCTCTAGGTATTCGCTTTCGAGAAAGGTGTTGGTTTTCAATCCATTGACCAGAGCAAGATAGATCGCCGCCGCCTTGTCGTAATTCCGTTCGTTCCGGTATACGGTTCCAAGCCCGTCCATCGCCGCATCCCTGAAAAAGGGGTATTTTGACGACACCTGGAGATACTTCTCGAAAGACTCAATCGCATGCGCGTTCCTGCCGTCTATAAGGGCGCATTTGCCCGTGAAATAGCTGGCATATGCCCCTTCCTTGAGACCGGGAAAACGATCGGTCACGATCTTGAACATCTCCTCCGCCGTCTTGAACTCACCCATTTGGAACGCCGCAATAGCTTCCGAGAACTGGGATTCAGCCGTCGTACGGGTCTTCATCCTCGAGCCGGTAGCCCAGATGGAACCGGCGATAATGACTATCAGGGCCAAGAAACCGAAGAAAAAATGATTCTGATGGGCCCTGATATACTCCCAGCTCTTAAGGACGAAGGTAACGAACGAGTCTTCCTTAATATCATGCTTTGTCAATTTGTGATGTGCCACTCTTTCAATCCTCCTTCTAACCATAATAAACATCGGACAGGTAAATTTTTCAAGGAAAATGTTGAATCCGCAACATCTTGCCAAATATAGAAATTGACATCCTCCAGCCGGTTTGAGAGACTTTTGCAACGTCCAGAGTGTTCAGCTGGGAGGTGACTGGTGACCCGGTTTCTCAGAGTCGGTCTGGTCGCTGCGGCGATTCTTATAACGGTTCTCGATCTATTCGGCTACGAGGATTATTCCCGTTTTCCCCACACGGGAATTCATCACAACAATCTGGTATTCCAGCACATAGAAAAGGACAGTCCCAATTATAATCTTGGGATCAAGCAGGGCGACCTGATAATCGCCGTTGACGGGCACATTATAAGAAACCTGAATCATTTCAACTATCTCACCTTCATGAACGGAGAACCGGGGAGGCAGGTGTACACGATTGCCAGAGGAGACTCTTTATTCGATGTAGAGGTCGAATCGGTCTCCCCCCCGCACTCCAAGCTTTACCAGAGGTTCGCGCTGAGTCTGACGGCCTTCACATTCATTCTGGTGGGCGTCATTGTGATCCTGAAACGTCCCGACATCCTGGGGACCCTTTTCACGACGAACTGTCTTATTATCGCCTTTCTACTCACGGTTAGGCCGATAACTTCTATCCCTTTCTTTCACATCGCCGGAGAACTCATATATGACGGCCTGTTCTTATTTCTTCCCGCATTCTTTCTACATTTCTTCATGATATTTCCCGGAAAGGAGATCTATCAGGGTACGCGAAGGTTCTTTATACGCAAGATAATATATATAGTGCCGTCCGTTTTGTTTGTCATTCTCTTCGTTCTCGCCCTATACCGGTATACGACCGGTAAAGGACGCGACCTCGTTTTTCTGATGAACGGAATAATTTCGATATTCTGGTTCCTTTATATGGTTGCCTCGCCGATCCTCTTCATAAGGACCTATATGACATCCGACAGGGTCCAGAAAATAAAGTTCAGGATAGCCACGATAGGACTTTTCATCGGGATAATCCCGGTCTCGACGGTCATAATAGTCAAGCAGTTCCTTCCAACGGTCAATATCCCTCACGACTATCTATCGATGATATTCCTATCCTTTATATCGATCTCGTTCGCATACACGATCCTCAAGCATGATGCCTTCGATATGAGGATAGTGTTCCGCATCGGGCTGGCTTTTGTCGTTCTTCCGGTAGTGATGGTAACGCTGCTCTACTTTTTAAGCGAGATAATCGAGCGGAGGTTTCCCGAGCTGCTCGGAATCAGACATTATCTCCTGACAATTGCGGCGGTGATTCTGCTTTTCGTTGTTTTCATTCCGGCGATGAACGGAATAAGGAAGCTCGTTGACTGGATATTTTTCAGGAACAGAAAGATCTTCAGGGAGAAGGTTATCGAATTTTCGAGAAAGATTCAATCCATGCGGACCCTCGACGAAATCTCCGTTTTCGTGTCGAAGGAGATTTGCGACCTGTTCGATTCGGAGCATGTCCATCTTTTTCTGCTGGATGATTCGCACAACTACAAGCTCCGGCACAGCCGCCCCGCCGATTCGAGGATTCCTCTTACCTCATTCCCCCCCGGCACAGAGTTGATAAAGCTGGCCAGTGAAAAACGGCTTCCCATCATGGTCGAATTCTTCGACAAGATATGGATCAACAGTAATCTCGATCGAATTTCGAGGGAGCTTATATCGATTTCCCGTGCTTCCGTGATGGTACCGCTGATAGAGCAGGACGAACTGCTCGGTTTCGTGCTGCTTGGAAGGAAGAAGTCGGGAAGGCCGTACAGCGGATCGGACGCCGATATTCTCGAATTGATCGCGGAAAGAAGCGCCGCGGCGATCCGTAACAACCAGCTTTACCGGATGTCGGTCGAAAAAGAGAAGCTGGAAAAGGAAGTCCACCTTGCGAGCAAGATACAGGAAAGATTGCTTCCGGGGCGGCCGCCCGAGATGGAAAGCTCCTCGGTTCTCGGAAACCTCAGGACCTGTCACGAGGTTGGAGGAGATTTCTATGATATAGTGGAGTTTTCACCTGAAAAGATAGGAATAGCCGTAGCGGATGTCTCCGGCAAAGGGATCCCCGCTTCCATATTGATGACGACGCTCCAGGCTTCTTTCAGATCGGAAGCTTCCGACGACAGGCCGCCGGCGGAGGTTCTCACTGCGTTGAATAGATGCCTGTACACGAGAAGCGAGCCGAGCAAATTCGCGACATTCTTCTATGCAGTCTACGATGACCGTACGGGAATTTTAAATTACTGTAACGCCGGCTCATTCCCTCCCATCGTGATAAGCGCCGATGGAAAGATTATGAGGCTCAAGCAAGGTGGAATACTCATAGGAGTGGAACCCGATCCGTTTTACGGCGAGGGGATCGTCAAGCTCAAGCCTGGAGATATGGTCGTATCGTACACCGACGGCTGCATAGACCAGGAAAACGAAAAAGGAGAGTATTTCAGCGAGGAAAGATTCATAAAGATTCTGAAGGATAATTGTGAGCTATCGCTCGAAGCATTGATGGAGAAGATCTACACGAACATTCTCTCTTTTGGATCGGGAATAGTTAAGGATGATATCACCGTCATTCTTCTCAGAAGGAATATTAGGCCGGACCTATAGAAAATAGAGCTTAAAACGGATATATTGCGTTATATAGGAATTTGGTAAATCTGCGCCCGCCACGCCAGGCATATTTTTCATCATATATTGCCTATATACCTTGCATATCTGCATTGGTGCACGACCGATGCGTACCGGCGTATTTAAGTCGCTTAAGATGCCGTTATCTAGTCATCTCTTATAACTATTGTTATGAGTTGAAGATAAAAGCAGATCTCTGCAATTGCATTCCATTCCTCTAATGCAATATCTATAGGCATGGATAATGCAACTAAAGAAAACGGCTGTTAGGTCGATACTTTAGATGGAACCGGGAAAATGTAAAGCTTATTAATTTGGAGGTGATCGAGTTGCTACCGATACTACTTATAATCGATCTCTTCTGGTGGCTGCGGTAACGTGTGATTCTCGGTCGGTTTTCAAAAATATTCCCGTCGGTATGGGGTGTATCGGCGGGAATGTTTATTTCCCCTCGATCCCGTCATCCACAATAATACAAAGTGTTAACGACGAGATAGGCTGCTGGATGAGACCGCTATAAACCAATTTATTAACATAGCAATGTAACTACTTAATATATATCGTAATAGACAGTCAAAATAATTTATTTTTTTTCTTGACAAAGTTCTCGGCATCTCTATAATAGGGCTTAACGGGACATGAAGCAGACTACGCTATCGTGATTCATAAGCTCTAAAGCCAGTTTTTTAGCGAAGCGATCTTGCTGCTCAGGCCTCAAGGGTTAATGTGACACGTGAAGCAAAGTAGTCCCGCTCTGTCTCGTTATTTTTTAAAAAAGAGGGAATGACATCATTATTCCGGAAGTCATTCCCCTTTTTATGGCGCCCCCGGCATGACTCGAACATGCGACACCCGGTTTAGGAAACCGGTGCTCTATCCACCTGAGCTACGGGGGCGGAATGTATTTTCACTAACTTAATCTTTTATTGACTGTAACGCAAATACAGTTTTCGGCGGAACGGACAATACCCCAATCGCTGCAGTAGAAACCGAGGGAATCCCATAATCAGTACGAAAGCATAACGAATACCGGGCGGTTCCCCAAGGCATCCCTCCCCTTCAACTCCGACAGTTCAATGATGAAGCACAGTTCTTCGACTATGCCGCCCTGCCGCTCGATGAGGTTTGCCGCCGCGCGGGCCGTGCCTCCGGTCGCGAGAAGGTCGTCGACGATAAGGATCCTCTCTCCCTTCGATACGGCATCGGCGTGCATCTCTATCTCGGTCGCCCCGTACTCGAGCGTATATCTTTCCGATACGGTTTTCCAGGGCAGCTTCCCCGGTTTTCTGATGGGAATCAGACCCTTGCCCAGCCTGTAGGCGAGAACCGACGAGAAGAAGAAGCCCCTCGCTTCAATGCCGGCGATTTTATCGATCTCCATTTTCCTGTAACGGTCGACGAGCCGGTCGCAGATACCGTTGAAGATCCTGCTGTCGAGCAGAGCGGGTGTTATATCCCTGAACAGAATCCCCTCCTTGGGAAAATCGGGGATCTCCCTTATCGATTTTTTAATTTCGTCGTTCATTGTTCCTCTTAATCTTGGCAGAACCGCTCCGAGCTTTCTTGTGGAGCGATAATGCATCGAAGTTTTTTAAGCGCCCTCATCTCGAGCTGTCTAACCCTTTCCCTCGATACGTGAATAACCTCTCCGGTTTCCGCCAGCGTGTGCGGCTCTCCATCATCGAATCCGTATCTTATCTTGATAATGAGCTTCTCCCTATCGGAAAGCCTGTCCAGAAGCGCCGATAGTTCCTCATGCTCGATCTGTTGGAGGATGATTTTTTCCGCGTCGATGCCGTCTTCCATCTCCAAATTACTTGCAAGCTGGTTGTAGGTATCCACACTGGTGGATAGATCGAGCGCGCGTATATTACTTACCAGTTCTTCGAGCATCCGGAACTTCTTCCTTGAGATGTTGAGATTATCGGCCTTTTCCTCCGGCGAAAGTGATTTCTTATCCTTCTCTTGAGCGACGTAGCGGGACATCAGCTGGAAGATATGGATCGGTATCCTGATCGTTCTGGAATAGTTGGAAATCGCTCTCACTATGGATTGTTTTATCCACCAGGAAGAATAAGTGCTGAATCTGAATCCTTTATCCGGGTCGAACCTGTTCACGGCTTTTATCAGTCCCAGATTTCCCTCCTCTATAAGATCGAGGAAAGGCACTCCGTAGGATGAATATGATTTGGCGATCGTTATAACGAGCTTAAGGTTGCTCAGTATGAGCTTCCTACGAGCCTTCTCGTCGCCATCGCGGGCCTTCCTGGCGAGTTCGATCTCCTCTTCTTTGGAAAGCAGGGGATAAGCGCTGATCTCCTTGAAGTATCTGTTCTGGAGTTCCCGTTCCGTTCTGTCTTCAGCCATTATCGCCCATTCTCCAAGATCCGTTCAGGAATTCGATCCGATATAGCCTTTCGGGTCCACGGCTTCTCCGGATTTCCTTATCTCGAAATGCAGGTGCGGACCGGTCGAGTTTCCCGATACCCCCACCTTCCCTATCGTTTGTCCGGCTTCGACACGGTCGCCTTTCCCAGCCATTATAACGGAAAGGTGAGCGTAAACCGAGCAAAAATGCTTTCCGTGGTCGATAATGATTATGTTTCCGAAACCTCTCTGCCGCCCGGCGAAGATCACTGTGCCCCCCGCCGACGCAAGGACATTGTCTCCGATATCCGCTTTAATATCGATGCCGGGATGAAATTCGCGAGTTTTGTACAGGGGATGTCTTCTGAGACCGAAAGAACTGTTTATCCGCGACGGACTGTAATTTTCGAGAGGGGGCAGGAAATGAACCGGGCTCGGGACTAATTCCGAAGGTTTTTCCCTGACCGCCCGATGCGACTTCCGAGCTTTGCTGGAACCCCCACGGTATCTCGGCGCCGGGGAGCATCCGGCAAGATAGAGGATCGCATAGCAGATAAGGGCTACGGTAAAGCTTCTGGTTGAAAAAAGGTTCATAATAAAAATGGTCGGGGCGACTGGAATTGAACCAGCGACCTCCTGCTCCCGAAGCAGGCGCGCTAACCGAGCTGCGCTACGCCCCGACACTCACCGCTTAAAATAGCATCTGTTTTCCGATAACTCAAACAAATTCGAACTAATATAAATAATCGCAAACTAATTTAAAACGCCGCAATTACAAACCCCAGAAGGAGATTACCCCAAGGCTGGCGAGTGTCACTATGCACCCCGCTATCAGGATTCCGCACGCAACCGCGGGAATCGCCAGCTTGAGAGGGATCTTGAAAAGAAATGCGGCGGCGCATCCCGTCCAGGCGCCCGTGACTGGTAATGGAATTGCGACAAAGAGTATCAATCCGAGCGCTTCGAATCTATCGATGACCTTTCCCTTCCTGCGGGTACGGCTGAAGAACCATTCGAAGAACCTGTCCCAGAAAGGATATCGCCTCAGCCAAAGCGATACCCGCTCGAGAAATAGCAGGAGGGGAATGACCGGTATGAAGTTCCCCAGAACCGCAAAGATGTACGCTTCCTGCCATTTCAATCCTCCCGCCGAGAGAGCGTAAGGTATCGCCCCTCTGAGCTCCGAGACCGGAAGAATCGCTATGAGAAGGGTGACCAGTCGCGGCGAAAGGTTGTGGATCAAGGCAAACACCGGTGTCAACTATCTTCAACCCCTTTCAGCAACGGCACGAAAGAACATCTGGACAAACGCTTCTCCTTGAGCCTGCCGTTGGTTCTGGTGAAAAGAACGAGATGCTCCGAATCCGACGCCAACGGTGCAATCAGCGTGCCTTTTTCGGATAATTGTGAAAGCAAGGCATCCGGCCTTTCCGTCATTGCCGCCGATACGATAATCCTGTCGAAGGGAGCGTAGAATTCCCAGCCCTTCGAGCCGTCGCCGACTTTCAATCTTATCTTGCCGGTTCCTATTCTGGCTAGCGCATCGGCGGCCTTCTTCGAAAGAGGAGATAACCTTTCGATGGAGTATACTTCCTTGGCCAGGATCGAGAGAATCGCCGTCTGATAACCCGAGCCGGTACCTATTTCGAGAACCCGGTCGGTGCTGCCTATTCCAAGGTGCCGGATCATGAGGGCCTGTATATAAGGCTGGGAGATCGTCTGGGAATATCCTATTGGAAAGGAACAGTCGTCATAGGCCCTACCTCCTACCGCCGGATCGACGAAAAGGTGCCTGGGAACGATCATGAAGGCCTCGATTATCCTCTTGTCCCTGATCCCCCTGGAGACGATCTGTTCCATGACCATCCGCCTGCGGGCGATCGAGAAATCTATTTCTCTTTCCATCCGAATTCCAGACCTTTGAGCTCGGCGATGCCATCCATGTCGGTAAGATCTATACGAAGTGGAGTAATCGATACGTACCCTGAGGTTACGGCGGCGAAATCGGTGTTTTCTTCTGTTGACCATCCCGGATCGCCCCCGCCGATCCAGAAACATTCCTTTCCCCTCGGATCTGTCTCCTTGATGATCACATCGTTATACACCCTAGATCCCAACTTCGTGATTTTTATTCCCTTGATTTGATCGTACGGTACCGGTGGGATGTTTACGTTCCACAGAAGCGGCTTTGGAGCCGAATGTCGAAGCATCTTTCCGACCAGGATGGCCGATACGCGGGCCGCCGCCTCGAAGGAAACGGGTTCCCA
>CAZPAH010000072.1:0-15083 GCA_964584495.1 uncultured bacterium
GCACGTGAAATCATCCCTTGTCGGAGCATCGGAGCTGGTAATGATCAAGGATGGCGAACCGGTTCTCGGCGTATGGCAGGCGGTCTTCTTCTGCGAGTTCGACGGTCCGAGGAAACGCCGTTGTATCGTCAGAATAGAGTAGCCTCAGTCCTCCCAGGGAAACAGGTTGAATGTGAACCCGATCGAGTACCTTTTCTCCTTCTCCAACAGAGGAAGCCTCTCCCCCGTCTCGTAGACAAATTCCAGATCGGGATGAAAGGACTTCCCCTCGGGAGGTTCGAGGGCGTCCCTCAGAAGCAGCCTTATCCTAAAATCGTGGAAGTAAAGCCGACTATTCTCCGGGAAAGAGGGGAAGAAGGACTCTATCGAGTAGGAGACCTGGATACCGTCTAAAAGAGTGCATGTGATGCGTCCCCCCAGAAACGGCGTCCTCATTCTGAAATCGGAGCTTCCCCACACATCCTCGTCGTTCGAATAGTGCCATGCGAATCCGCCCGTCAGATCGATCCCCTTGAAAACGCAGAACCGGTCGATCGCTCCATTCACCGGGTCGAAGAGGTTGTCCAGCCTCACCTCGGCCGCCGCGTTAAAAGACTGGGAATAAACGATCGTTTGCTGCGATCCATCTCCTTTTTTCGTCCGCTCATGCTCGTACTGCAGTTCGATACCGGTCCTCAGGCCCCCCAGCCACCGGAAAGACGACAGCGTCAGGCCCGCATCGCGCCTGACGGCGCTTCTTTTCCCGGGCGCCTCTCCCGTGTAGACCGTCCCGTCCTGCTTGAAAGCGGGGGACACGCTGACGACGCGGAGATCGAAGCGCGGTCTTACGGAGATCTCGGAAACGGCCTTTTCGGCTTCGAAATCGTATGAACATGAAAATTCGTCGAGACTGTAATAGTTGCCGCTCCTGGCGAAAGCCTTAGCGATGTACCTGCGGAAAAAAGTGTTTTCGACGGCCGGCGGGGAATGAAACGGGTCACGGACCGGCTCGATCACTTTTCCGTCTTTTCCCGGCGGACCGTAGACGATGCGGTAAGAGGTTCTTCCCTTAAACTTTCCCGATGAGAGGACCAGAGCAGCCGAACCGTCTTTTGCACCGAGAAATTCGACCCTGGAAGGGTGAAAGGAATCCCCCCCAGCAAGATCGGTTACGGTGAAATCCTCCCTCGAAAACTCACCCATGTTCCCTCCGCCGGCGGGTACATCGAGAATAAGCACTATCCAGTAATGTCCCCTGTCATAATAAAGAATCCCTTCTCCCGGGGAGGAATGCGCCCGTGATAACGCTAAAAGGGAAATGACGACGATTAATGCCGATACCGGCCATGCTCTACCCTTCACATTATCTCCTTTCCGCCGTTCTGCGCCGATCGGACCTCCCCACGGCGGAGTGAATTTTCCTTGGAAAATAAAATTCCTTCCCGGAAAATCCCGGGCGCCGCCCCGGCTGGGGAGGAAATCTCAACCGACATATGCTCCGGATCTCAGAAGATGCTCCCCGAACTGTGCGAAGCTCTCCCCGGCATCGTAATGCGATTCTATCTTCTTCTCGGCAAGCCCGGTCGCCTTCGACAATCCGGCGAAAATCTCCCCGAGGGTTCTTTCGTCGGGCAGGTACTTCTTGTTGAAATCGCCTATCGAGCGCGGCTCGTTCTCATCGAGATAGACCTCCCGGAACCTCTCCTCGCTGATGGAGGTTTTCGAGGAAACCTCGCGGGCGATATCCGACTGAATCCTTTTCCTCTCGTCATACCAGGTACGTACTTCATCCATATGCGACGACCCCCTGAGGTTGGAGCGAGTCACGGCTACCGCTTATCCGTGATGAATACTTTTTTAAATGGTAATACCCCAAGGCAGGGATCATAGATAAAGGGGGGGAGAATGTCAACCGTCCGGACAAAAAAAATGCCACCCGTAATCGACCACAGCTCCAAGGAAGTGTAAAGCGATCCTAAGGGACTCTCACCGGAGCGTTGGAGGTCGAAACCTGATAAATCAGGCGGAGGTCTTTCCCCGATAAGCGGCTCATCTCCTAGGGGAAGAGATGGGGTTTTATGGTAGGAAGGAAAAGACCCCCATAATTCAGGTGGCATAAATCAGCCGTAAAATTTTTAGTTTACCTGTCTATCAGATGAACCTCCTCCGGTTGCATATCGGCATTATACGTTATAGCGCTTAATAAATTCTATCTATTTCTTCACCCGAAAGGTTTTTTCTGATTGTCCCAATTAGCCCGAACTTCAGGCTACTTTATATTAGCCCTTGTAGCCCTTAAATACAATGGGGTCAAACACCTATTTTGAGGGGACCGGTTTCGGCGGCCGGTCAGGCATCGACGAGACCTATCTGTATCGCATATCTGACCAGTCCGGCGGTCTCATGTATGTTCAGCTTGTTCATTATGTTCGCTCTATGATTCTCGACGGTCTTAACGCTTATGAACAGCGTGTCACCGATCTTCTTGCTTGTGTATCCTTCGGCGATAAGTTGAAGTATCTCCTTCTCCCTGTTGGTCAGTCGGCTGAACTCGTCGGCCGGCTTGCCGGAGCGCTGGAGCTTCCGGAACCTCTCTACGGTGTCGTCGGGAAAATTAGGGCTGATATAAATCTGACCTTTCAGAACCGACTCGATCGCATTAACCAGATCGGCCATGGCCGTTTCCTTCACGAGGTACCCGTCGGAGCCCGCCTCAAGCGCCTTGAAGAGATAGCTTTCCTCCTTGTGTATAGTGAGCATTATGATCTTAGTGTCCGGCTTTTCCTTTCGGATTCTTCGCGCGGCCTCTATGCCGCCCAGACGGGGAAGACCGATATCCATAACTACTATGTCGGGGTCGAGCTCGCGGACGAGCTTGACACCCTTGCGTCCGTCCTCGGCCTCTCCTACTATCTCGATCCCCTTCTCCTCCAGAAGCCTTTTCAATCCCTGCCGTACGATCGTATGGTCTTCAACCAGCAATACTTTTACCTTATTCATCATCCGCCCCCTCGAGTGGAATGGTCACGCGTATCCTGGTCCCCTTGCCGGGGATGGATTTAATCGTAAATTTGCCGTTCAGTTGGGCCACCCTCTCCCTCATCCCAACGATCCCCAGCCCCTTGTCCCGGGATTGGATGTCCTCTGATGAGAATCCCTTTCCATTATCCTCTATAATCATTATTACACTCGGGAAGCCTTTTGCAAGTTTCAAATTCACTTTATCCGCATCGGCGTGCCTCCGCGTATTTGTCAGCGCCTCCTGCGCTATACGGTAAAGCGCGAGTGCAACCTTGCCGGGAAGCTCCTCGTTGAAACCGGCGCTCTCGATCTCGACATGGAGCTTGTCATTTTCCACGAACCTCGCGATGAACCATTGGAGCGTCGGAATCAACCCGAGGTCCTCGAGCATCGAAGGGTGCAGGGAATAAGAAATCTGGCGCGTACTTTCAGTCAGATCGCCCAGCTGTTCCCTGATCTTCGAGAGCAGTTCCAGCGCTTCGTCGTCGACCGGCTGACACTTCTCCTCCAGAAGGGCGAATTCGGCGTTCAAGGCGACGATCGACTGCCCCATCCCGTCATGGAGGTTGAGCGCAATTTGCCTCCTTTCCTTCTCGAGCAGCTTGAGAAGTCCGCCCGTGTAATTCTTCAATTCCCGGCCGTGCTCTTTCTGTTCCTCGATGAGCTCCATCCTCTCTATTTCCAAATTGATCTGTTTCCCTATGATCTCGAAGAATCTCTTCCTCGATTCATTCTTCTCGTCCTCTCCGGTGAACCCGATCAGGAAGACCGTATAAAGACCGTCCCTCGCGTATATGGGAAGAACGAGCGTCTTGCGTATCGCTTCGAACTCATAGGCCATCCCCATGTCCGCGATCCATTCGAGCATCTCCTTTTCCCGCACGATCATTACCGACTTCTTGCGGAACTCCCTTATCAGTCCCCTGTCGATGGCGACGACAACATTACTCCGCTTTCCGGGCCTGCCCTCGGCGCACTTGACCACGGGAAACATTTTTTCGTTCTCGAGATCGACGTCGCACGATGTGACATATGAAGAGGTGCGGCTATCCGAAAGGGTTCCGCAGAGACCTTCCAGTATATCCTCCCTGGAAGAGGGGGCGTCGAACAACTCGTGGATCCTGTTCAGCACGAACAGCTCCCTGCTCCTGTTCTTGATCTCCTTTTCCGCATTCTTTCTCCCCGTAATATCCTTGACCGCCCCGATGACCTCGATCGTTTCGCCGCCGGCGTCTACCGACAGGCATCGCTCGTATACCTGTACCCAGCGGATCGAGCCCTCCTTCGTGATGATCCTCATCTCGCTCACCACTTCCCGCCTATCGAAAAGCGCTTCGATGTGTCTTTTCGCGACGGGGATATCCTCGGGAAATATCCTCTCTATCTTGAACAGCTCGTCCTTTTCCGCGGGGGTGAATCCAGTGATCTTCTCCACTCCCCCCTCGCACCAGTGGACCTCAATGGCGCCGCTGCGGTGGTTCCTCCCCGCGAAGGTGTAGTCGGAAGCCAGCTCGGTCAGCACCCGGTACTTCTCCTCGGACTCGGCGAGGGCCGCCTCGGCCCTCGTCCTCTGGGCTATTTCAAGCTTCAACTGAAGGTTTGCATCCTTGAGCTGAGATGTGCGCTCCTCGACCAGCTCCTCCAGATGCTCCCGTTGGGAGGCCAGCTCTTTCTCGGCCATGACCCTGGCCGTGATGTCCTCGGCATGAACGATGACGAAATCGGGGGGAAAGAATGCATAGGTGACATCCAGCTCCCACTCGAGCCCGCTTCTATTCCCCGTGTAATGCACCTTGCTCTTTCCGATCTTTTTCTCGCGGTAGCAGGTCTCGATATCCCGCTCTATCTCCGAGCCGCCGCTGACGACCTCCGGCAGGCTCTTTCCGATATATTCCCTTACATGTCCTCGAGTCATATCGGCCGCCGCGTCGTTGAAATCGGCCAGGACGAACTCCTCTCCCTTCTTCCTCCAGACGAACAGGGGAATCGGAACGGCCTTGAACTGCAGCCGAACCCTCTCCTCGCTGAGACGCAGCTCCTTCTCGGCGCTCAACCGTGAATCGATCAGTATCCGGAGCTTCTCGTTCGCCTCGGAAAGCTCCTTGGTCCTTTCCTTCACCAGCGTCTCAAGCTTGACCTTGTAGCGGTCGAGCTCCTCCATTACCATTGTCATTTCGGTGATGTTCCTGCTCACTATCAGAATAAGAGGGGGATCGAGACTATCAAGGTAATCGGCGATTATCTGTATCGTCTCCTCGCCTTTCCCGCTCCTCGAAATCTTCAGTTCCTTTATATAAACACCGTCGCGGTAAAGGAATTCCCTGCCCTCCTCGATCACCGGACGGAGCTCTTTCCACTCTATCTCGTCGAAGTTTCTACCGATATAGTCGATATCCCGGTCGAGCTTATAGATGTCGAGGCAGGCCTTGTTGTAGTAGATCAGCCTTCTGTCGCCGTCAAGAACGGCTATCCCGTCGCTGCCGCCGTCAAAGGCGTTGATGATCTCGGCGATCCTGTCCCGTTCCATGAACATCATGTCAATCTATCCAGCCTTTCAACCTTCCCGTTTCATTTCGACCCTCAGCGGGCGCATCCTGTTTATCGCGGCGGCCAGCTCGAAGATCCTCGGCCTGGAGTAACCGTCCGATATCACCGTTACCACCCCGTCCAGCCCATCGGCGTCAACCTGAGACATGAGGGAGCCGAGCCCCTCGGCGATCGACCGGTCGTCCCCCGCGTATCTCGTCGAATAGTAATATATCATATCCCCTATCGCCCTCGTCTGACTTTCGCTCACGAGCTGCTCGAGCGAGGAAAGATCCACGGTAGTGCGCCCGAACAGGATAGTCGAGCTCCCCTTGACGCTGATATTGATCTTCCTTTTCCCCCTTCCGGGATCGAAGCTCGACCGCAAGGGAAACCTATGCGTGATTTCGCCAAAATCTTCCCCTCCTTCGACTATCCTCGCCGGGCCCCTTTTCGATATTGCCGCCGCCTCTGCCGTTACATCCCGGGGAAGGCAGGAATCCATCATGATGACCGTGTCGGCGACTCCCAGATAATCGCCGCTCCCACCCATCACCAGGACCGTTGAAATCCCCTTATCGCCCGCCATAAGTCTTACCCTGTCGATAAACGGCGTGATCGGCTCCTTCTCCTTGGGGACGAGCTCCTGCATCGCCGCGTCACGTATCATGAAATTGGTGGCAGAGGTATCCTCGTCTATAAGAAGGAGGCGGCATCCGACCTCGATCGCCTCGATTATATTAGCCGCCTGGGATGTCGACCCGCTCGCATTCTCCGTCGTGAACGCCGCCGTATCGACGCCAAGGGGGAGGTTCGATATAAAGGGGCGGATATCGACCCCCGATACGCTCCGTCCGTCCTCGGCCCTTATTTTAACCGCATCTTCTCTCGTAACTACGAGTTCCCTGCCGTCTCCCGGGATATGGTTGTAGACCCCCCTCTCGACCGCCCTGAGAAGCGTCGACTTGCCGTGGAATCCTCCCCCAACGATCAAGGTGACCCCCTCTTCCATCCCCATCCCCTTCACCCTTCCCGCATGTGGCAGATCTATTTCGACGAGCATCGAGGGGGGCGAAAAGAATGGAACCGGCGCTCGCCCGTCCTTCGCGATCAGGGGCCTGTCATCGACCCCGCTCCTTCGGGGCAGTATGGAGCCGTCGGCCACGAACGCTACCAGAGACCTTTCGCGGAGGATCTTCCTGAGGCAATCCTGATCCTCGTTCGCATCGAGATGCCTTCCGATCCCTTCCCGATCGAGCGAGGCATATAGAAGCGATTCCTCGACGGCCGGCGGCAACTCGCGCAGGAGCATCCCGGCAGCTTCTTTTCCCAGTATCGTTCGCCCCGCGCCGGGCAGACCGGCCCTGAACCGCACCTCGACTCTTCCCCCGCGGACCAGGCAAGAGCTCCTCTCGAGTATCTCCTGCCCCGGAAGATCTATGGAGACCCTTCCGCTACCACCCGAGCCCTTCGTCCCCGGGAACCGGCTCCTCAGCGAACCGGCGAAGCTCCTCGTCAAGAAATCCTCGAGCGCCGTCCGACGGGCCCTGCCCGAGTATGCGTCGGGAGGAAACCCGGCCCGCCGGGGGTCTATCACGACGCGCATCCTCGATGGAGCGGCAAAAGGGTCTCCCTGAACATGGTCGATGTGCAGATCGAACAGATCGAACCTATAAGAGCCACGTATCTCCCTGTACGACTTGTATCCCCTGCCGTCGATCTTGAGCAGCAGCCTCTCCAGGTCGCCCGCTACCGGCATGATTCAACTCCCGCAGTGTCTTCCCGTTAATTGATATTCGACACTTCCATTTTAAGCCACCCCTTCAATCAATGAAAGTACAATCATCCGTGCCGGCGGGCTGGGAAAAAGCCTCATTCGGCAGATTGGACTTGACCCTTCCCGTGACATGGGCTAAACAAGAGATGCCGTCCCGCTTGCTCGCGGCCGGTTTTATCTTTAGGGCCGGCCGGAAGACGGTATCTCAGGAAGGAGAAAGCGATGTCGCTGGATGAACGGACAATAACCGAAGCCATAATAAAACGTTACACCGAAAAACTGCTCGACTCTATAAGATGCGATGTCGCGATAGTGGGAGCCGGTCCCGCGGGCCTCGTCGCGGCAGCCGATCTGGCCAGACAGGGGATGAAGACCTGTCTCTTTGAGAGAAAGCTGAGCATCGGCGGAGGAATGAGGGGTGGCGGAATGATGATGAACGAAATCGTCGTTCAGTCCGAAGGAAAAGAGATACTGGACGAATTCAGCATAGACACAACCCTCTTCAAGAAGGGGTACTATACGGCCGACGCGGTTCAGGCCGTCTGCTCCCTCGGTTCGAGGGCCTCCAAGAACGGAGCGCGGATCTTCAACCTTGTGAGCGTTGAAGATATCGTGCTCAAGGAAAATGCCGCCCGCGGGGTCGTGATCAACTGGACTTCGGTCGAGATGGCGGGACTCCACGTGGACCCCCTCACCATCGAATCGAAATTCATCATCGATTCCACAGGGCACCCGGCCGAGGTCGTGAGGGTCATCGAGCGGAAGGTCGATACAAGGCTGATGACTCCGAGCGGAAAGATAGAGGGAGAAAGATCGATGTGGGCCGACAAGGCCGAACAAACCACGATAGAAAATACCCGTGAGATTTTTCCGAATGTCTACGTGGCGGGGATGTGCGCCAATGCCGCTTTCGGCTCGTACAGGATGGGCCCGATCTTCGGCGGCATGCTTCTCTCGGGCCGAAAGGCGGCCAAGCTCATAGCCGAAAGGATCAAGGCGGAGAAAGCCTGAGCGGTTGCGCCTTCTCCTCGTCGCGGCCCTTACCTCCCGCGCGCCGGCGGGCTACCCGCGACCGTCGCGGATCGAAGAGAGCGCCAGGCGGATGATATAATGCGACTCTTCCAGAAGATCCGGTGTGACATCGAGCCTTCTGATCTCTCCGTTCCTCGCGAATAGAAAAACGACCCCGCCGGCCGGCACTATGCCGAGCTTGCTCAACCCCGCAGCATAAAGCATCCCCTGCGCGCGGTAGGCGGCGAACCGCTCGTCGACGAGATGGACCGGTATATCGTCGGTCTTGTAATCGACGGCGGTCCAGCAGCCGTTTTTCTCGCAGAGCAGGTCTATCCTGCCTTCAAGAAAATCGACGATCCGTCCGCGCGCCTCCTGACCCCCGGGCCCTGCCGGTTCCAAAGGGACCGAGAAGGATACCTCCCTGAAGATCCTGCCGGAAGAGGCCAGATCCCTTACGAGACCGGTATCGAGAACCCGCGAGACGATCTCGGCGAGCTCGTCTTTCCTGCCGATGAGCCCGAACTCGGCCGCTGCGGCCGAGACCGCCCCCTCGATTCCCCCTTCCCCCGCCAGTGGCACCATTTCCATTATACGGTGGAAGCAGGACCCGAAAGAGAGGGCTCCTCCATCGTTCCGGGCGCCGGCAGGTGTCTCCACGGGTGAGAATGTTTCCACACCAGAGGGTGTGACGACGGCGGGCCCTCTGGACCCACCTCTTATTATTCTTTCCCTTCCGGCGATCCACTCCTTTCTTGCCCTTTCGATTTCGGCCAACCGGCGGCGACCGGGCCTGCGCGGGAGTGTAAATCGGCGTTCCCCCCCCTTCAGCGGGGGAAGGTCGCATGCCCTCACCACTCTTATCCCCCCGTTATCCAGATACGGTTCGAGCATCGAGAAATAGTTATTTCCCCGGGGCGAACGGGGTATGACTAGGTGGTCGCCCGCCCTCGTTGCGGCAACGTACAACAACCTCGCCGCTTCCGCCTCCTCGCGCACCCCGTCCCGCCGCGAAGCTTCTTCGAAATCTACGGTTTCCCAGTCCGGATCGCCCGAGAAACTCCCTTTCTTCAACCTGAAGGCGATCCGCCCTCCCCCTTCCACCAGCACTGAAGCCCCTGACCGTTTCCCCTGGACCAGGTTCACCATGAAGACTATGGGAAACTGCAGCCCCTTCGCTGTGTGGATGGTAATCAGTCTGACGGCGTCATCCTCCCCGGCCGATAGGGGCGATTCCCCTTCCGCCGCCCCCAGCAGGTCCTGGCGCCGGAACCACCTCGCAAATCCCCTGAAGGTGAATCCCTTCTCATCGAACTCCCTGGCCAGGTTAACGGCCTTCCTGACGTTGGCTACGCGTTGATCGCCGTGTCTCTCCAGCTTTAACTTCTCGAGAAAGCTCGTTGCCGCGATGAGATCCCTGAGTGTGCCGCCGGCCCCCCTCCTATTCCTGTCGAGGTGAAGTGAGGCCATCAGGGCCAACGCGGCGATAATCCCCTCGGGATCCTCGCCGCCCGCCAGCTCCAGGGAGAGATAGTCGAGAGATCCGCCGGACCTTGTGAAAAGAAAAATCTCCTCATCGCTGAATCCGAACAGCGGCGATCTGAGGGCCGCTACCAGCGAAAGATGGTCGTGCGGATCCTCCAACGACCAGAGCGCATGCGAAAGGTCCCTCACCTCCTGCCTCGTATAGTAAACCCTCCCGCCTTCCACGATGTACGGTATACCCTCGTCTCGCAGGGGATCCTCGTAGTGTTCTATGCCCGTCGTCCCCCTGTAGATGAGGGCGATATCGCCGAATCTCACCGGTCGCATAGTTCCGGTGACCGGATCCTTCACCTCCCGGCCCTCATCGATAATATGAGCGATGAGCCTTGCCGCCGCGTGCCCCTCCTCTGCTCTTATCTCTTCGGCCCCGCCGCCCTCGCGCTCGGGTTCCAGCAACGTCACCGCTTCCGGCGATCCGTCCCTGAACGGATCGATCGGCTCGTATTCAGGCTGGTATTTCCCTTCTTCCGACCTGAGGATGATGCCGGCAAATGCCCGGTTTACCCAGTCGACGATACCGGGCACAGATCTGAAGTTCTGCCTGATCGTGAGAAGCGAGTCGGTCGCCGACATCATTTCCTTGAACTCCTCGTAGATCTCGACGTCCGCCCCCCTGAACCTGTATATGCTCTGTTTGGGATCTCCAACTATGAACAGCTTGCCCCCGTCGGGACCCGCCAGGTCCTCTCCGGCCGAAAGAAGAAATATTATCTCGGCCTGCAGGGGATCGGTGTCCTGGAATTCGTCGACAAGAACGAACCGGAACCTCCGTCTGAGCGAATCGAGCACGCCCTCATTCTCGAGCAGCCGCCTGGCCTCTATGAGAAGATCATCGAAATCGAGAACACCCTCCTGCCTCTTGCGCTCTTCCACGTAAAGAAGAAACCCGTCGATCCACCGGGTTAGAAGGTCCCTCAAGCCGGTCGTAAAAGTTATTCTGAATTGACCGGCCGCCTCGGCGATCGAGGCGGCGATCTCTTTCTGCGCTGCGCAAGCCTCCGGAGGATTCCAGTTCTTCCTGTTCCCCCTTCGTGCGGGGATCTCGAGGCTGAGAAGGTACTCTTCGAGCTCCTCCCCATCCAAATCCTCTAAAACCCGCATCGCGCTGAGGAACCTGTCGATCTCGACCGCTCCCCTGTCGGACGGGTCGGTGCAGCTCGCTTCGACAAGAGCCGCCAGTTCCCGTGCGGCACCGATGAGATGGTCCCTGTAAGCCGCGGTATACGAGTCCGGGGCCCGGTCCCCGCCGGCATGAATTCGGGACCGTCCCTCTCCGGCCTGCTTCGATTCGACGGTCTTTTTTCCACCCGCGGGGAAGATTCCCCGGACGAATCTCCCCCCCCGCGACCGGTATACAGCCGCTGTTATTTCGAATATCTTGCCGACCGTCATTCCGGCGGCCAGACAGCGCCTCAGAAGATCGTCATATGGGGTGGAGAGATCCGCCAGAAACTCGTCCCAGCATTTTTCCAGGAAGATGGGACCGTCGACCGCATCGAGCTGTCTGAAGGCCGGATCCACGCGCGCCTCGAGGGGATACTCCCTCAAAAGCGAGGATGCGAAGGCGTGGATCGTCGATACGGGAGCCGCGTCGAGCTCCTCGCGGGCGGCCAGAAGATGTCCCCGCTCCGGATCGCCGGTGCGTGGATCGGTCGCGAGGGAGTTAATCTTTCTCCTTACCCTCTCCTTCATCTCGCCGGCCGCCTTCTCCGTGAAGGTTATCGCCAGGATTCCGCTGCATCCGGCCCGGCCGCTTCTCACTATCGAGAGGTAACGGTCGACCAAAAGGGTCGTTTTCCCCGTGCCGGCCCCCGCTTCGACACAGAAGGAGGCGTCGAGATCCCCACCCGCCCTGCGTCTCGCCTCATCGTCGACCAGCGTCCTACCCGGTCGGCTCACCGCCCCCTCCTTTTCCCTTCATCTCGAGAAAAGCCGCGCACCTGAGGTCGCCGGCCGACTTTTTCTCGAAGATCTTATCCCTGCCCGAGGGGCAGGCTATCTTCGCCCCGCAACTCCTGCAGCTCCCTCCGTCCGCGCAGGCGAAGAACAGCCCCCCGGCGATGCCGCCTGCGATCGTCCCGGTAATCCGGGCGAACTCATCTTTCTTCTCTTCCCAGATGCCGCCCGAAAAATCGATCCTCCCCCTGCCCGTTCCCACTCCTATCTTCCTGTAGGACGCCGTTCCTTTCGATAGGGGACGTCCCATTATCGCGGAGGCGGCCAGCAGGTAGACGGGAAGTTGAAGATTCTCCCCACCTCCAATATCATTATCTTTTCCCCTGAGACCCCCGGTCTTGTAATCGATCACCCGGAAAGATGATCCGGCCCCCCCGTCTATCCTGTCGATCCTGCCCCTGAACGATATCTTTCTATCACCCGCCCTGAAATCGACCGGAGGATGACCGCCGCCGCCGAACACCCTCTCGAAGAGAAGAGGGACGAAGACTTCCTCCTCGTTCATCTCCTCTTCCAGGAAGAGACGAAGCGACCGTGTTATCGATTTTCTCTCGATTTCCCAAAGGAGCGGTATCCCGACATTCTCCTCCTTCTCGAAGGATGAAAGCGACCGGTCTATCACGGCACCGGCCGATTCGAGCACCTTCTCGGGCGGTGAGGAGGAGACCGGAAGAAGTCCTTCCGACGCCAGATCCTCATATATCTTCTCCAGGATAGCGTGAACGAGAGTTCCCCTCTTCAGCGGCGACAGCGATAAACCGGGCTCTTGGGCGGGAGACATGTCGAGACCGAGAATCGATTCGAGAAAGTAGGCGAAGGGGCACCTTGCCCATCTTTCCATCTCGGTGGAGGAGAAACACCATCCCCGCCCGTCGAGAAGCCTGCCCAGCTCGTCAAGCCCCTTTTTCGATTCGAAAACTCCGTCATAAGGCGTGAATCGATCCCCGCCGAACCGCGAGAACGAAGCGCGGAGTCCGCGGAAAAAGAAAGGTCCCGGGTGATAATTGGCACCCGGCCCCCCCCCTCCACACCTCTGAAAATCGTACTCGGCGGCCGAGAGGAATCGATCGGCGCCCGGACCGCCGTTAGGCCGCGGCATGCGGATATCCTCGTACCCTCTCGCCGCTTCATAGCCACCTCTCTCCGATATCATCTCCAGGAAGGGCGATGGTATGCTTTCCCTTCCCGAGCCGGGCTGGATCCTCGGGTAGCTCAACACAAGAACCTCTTCGGCGGATGACGAGGCGAGAGAAAGGAGCAGCGCCCTTTCGGCCGACCTTTCGGATTTCGCCGGCAGCGAGACCTTTCCGTTCGAGAGGTGGCCGAGCTTCCTTCTCTCGTCATCCTTGAGCAGCGGATCCTGACCGGTCTTCCCTGGGAATGCCGAATCGGTCAGCCCAGGGATAAAAACAGCGCGGAACCCGATCCCTCTCGCCCTTCCCGGCGTCAGGATCCTTACCCCTCCCTCTTCGGCCCCTGGATCGTTCGCTCCCGGCGAGGCGAGAACCCGCCCTAGAATCATCGAAAACGTCTCGATCGACGCCCAGCCCGATACCCGGTCGAGTCCGGCCAGCTCCTCGACGGCCGAAATGATAGGACGCATCCCCTCCGTATCGCCGAACAAGCTCGTTAGGAGGGAGCCGTAAATGCCGACCAATTCGCTCCATCTTCCTCCCTTTCTCGCATTATCGGCGGCGGAGCCGATCAGATCCAGGATCGAACCGACGAAGCCCGCCTCCCCGCCGGCGCCCCCTCCGCCCGACCCTCTCGGGCCGCCTGGAACTTTCTCTCCCCGGGACACGCCTGCGACCGACGCTCCTGTGCCTATGCCTATTTCAGCCGCCGTGCAACGGTGCGCCCAAAGAGCGCAGAGGCCCCGCCCCGCTCCATCCCCTCCGCCGGATACGAAGGGGGCCGACACGATAAAGTCCACAATCTCGTCCGGCGAAGGGCGCTTACCGATTATGTCGAGAAGCCGGATAGCGCTGGCGCCCTCCAGCGTCATCCTGCGACGGACCTTCCGGTCGATTTGGGCCGGAATCCCCGCCTCTTCGAGTATTTCGCAAATGAGGGGGATGTACTCTTCCGAGACCGGCAATACCGCCGTCTCGGAAAAGACGAATCCAGCGCCGCGAACCAGGTCGATGATCTTCCGCGCTGTTTCCCTTATCTCCTCCTCAGCATCGTGGGCGCTGACCCTCGCCGCCCATGTTAACGCTTTATCGTTCACCACCGCGGCGGGCTGCCTTTCGTATCCATCCCCCTCAAGTTTCTCCTCGAGGCGCCCCGCGAACCTGAGGCCGCGCTCACCCCCTCGCGGGACGAATAAAAAGGTGCCGCATGCACCTTCCAAGGCCTTCAGCAGCCGCCATTGCTCGCCGTTGAAATCG
The DNA here is from genome assembly GCA_964584495.1 of uncultured bacterium. GTDB lineage: Bacteria > Krumholzibacteriota > Krumholzibacteriia > Krumholzibacteriales > Krumholzibacteriaceae > CAZPAH01. The sequence continues at coordinate 14,206 of CAZPAH010000072.1, forward strand.
TAGAACCCATAGACCAGCAGGGGGGATGAGGTTATCCTCGATGGAACCGCCGTTCCCGCCTCTTTGAACCTTGTATGGATATCCCATCCCGAAGCCTCTATCCTCTCCCGGAATGAAGCGTAGAGGGAGAGTATCCATGCTACCCTCTCCGGCATCCTCGATTCACGGCTCAACCCGGCCAGGAGAAGCGAATCCTCCCGTCCGCAGCATCCCTCTGCGAGATCTGTGAATGTGTCCAGCAGGGCCTCCGGCAATCCCTTCGAACCTTCCATGCCCTCAAAGATCCCCGCCGAACCGCCCGCGGCGAGCAGATCGGCCGCTACCGCCAGATCGGCGAATGGAGGAAGAGGCGGCGCCTTCAGCCCCCCTTTCCTCGTTTCTATCAGCCTGACAAGATCGGGGAAGGTGATGAAATTAAGGTTGAACGTTCCTCCCCTGGCTGCGGCGTACTTTCTTCTCAGATAGAGGGCCTGGAGGTTCGAGCCGACGAGTACATGCCTCTCGCCGAAGGGATCTATCTCCCCGAGCCGGTCCAGCTCGTTGAAGAGCGCCTTCTCGATATCGAAATAGCTGTTTCCCGTTACGAATCTTCCACTCATCGGCGGCATCCCGCAAGTCGGCTAGGGCTGGTTTATTCGAAGAAACAAGCCGGATATTAACAGAACGATGCCCGGGGATAAACAGAATAAAAATGTCCGCGCGGCCGGGGCCGCGCGGACAATAGTGACATTACAGGCCGATCTACCGGACCCTCGAGGAACGTCTTTTCATGATGATCGCTGCTGCGAAGATCAGTCCGAGAACCAGAATAGTGATTACCGGCGCGGTGAAAAGAGGTACCGGTACAGGCTCAACAACGTGGACGAGCTGTACGCAGG
>CAZPAH010000073.1:0-15079 GCA_964584495.1 uncultured bacterium
GTTGTTTCTCGATGATAAACCGTCGAGCGGTGCCGTCAACATGGCTACCGACGAATATCTCCTCGGCATCGCCGGGGGAAAAGGCGGAGCGCCTATACTCCGCCTTTATTCTTTCGATCCTCCCGCCGTAACGATAGGGTATCACCAGGTTCCGGAGCTGGTTCTGGATCTGGATCTTTTACGGTGCGACCGGGTCGATCTCGTAAGGAGGATAACCGGTGGCAGGGTCCTCCTCCACGAGGGCGAGCTGACCTACTGCGTTTCGGCGCCGCTCGGCGCGCACCCGTTCGATAAGGGGCTTCAGGAAACCTTTATCGGCATATCGACGGCGATAGTCGACGCCCTTCGATCGCTCGGAATCGCCGCCTCGATCTCCGGAGGCAGGAGGATGACGGGGGGCGGAAGGAGTACGGCGCCCTGCCTCGTATCGACAAGCAGGCACGAGATCACGGTGGGGGGAAGGAAGATAGTTGGCAGCGCTCAGCGCAGGACAAAGAACGCCTTTCTGCAGCACGGCTCGATCCTTCTGCGCCCCGCTTCGGAAAGGATAGAGCGGTATCTGACAGGCAGGTGGAATAGGCTCGGCGATCATGTGACCTCTATCGCCGGGGAAACGGGGGAGAATCCCGATCCGGAAAATGTGAAAAAGGCCCTCGCCTCATCCTTCAGGTCCGCCTTCAAAGCCGATTTCGTTTCTTTCGAGATCGATGATTCTGGACAGGAGGAGATCCGCGGGAGGGCGGCGGCGAAGGCCGCCGAATTCTCACCGGCGACCGGCGGGATGGAGGTAGGGACGTGAGAAGATTTTTATTGAGGCGTGCACTGCAATCGCTTCTTCTCGTTTGGATAGTCCTCACGATCACCTTTTTTCTGCTCCACATCGCTCCCGGCGATCCGATGGCGCGATACGACGATCCCGACATTTCTCCCGAAACAGTCAAGTTGATAAGGGAAAAGCTGGGACTGGACAAACCCCTGGCGGAGCAATATTTCCTTTGGGCGACGAGCTTTCTGAGGGGCGATTTCGGGACGAGCCTCAGGTATAACAGGCCGGTCAGATCTCTGCTCGCCGAGGCGATACCGAACACCATCGGCCTGACAGCGGCGGCGCTTTCGATATATATAATCCTTGGAGTCATCCTGGGGATCGTCTCGGCCGCCAGGCGGTACACCCTCTTTGACCGGCTCAGCACGATAGGTTCGCTCTTCATATACTCGATCCCCTCCTTCTGGCTGGCGCTGATGCTGATTCTGATCTTTTCGCTTAAGCTCGGCATCCTCCCGTCCTCCCACATGCATTCTCTCGATATGTCCGGCATGTCCGCCATGGCGCGGTTCTCGGACAGGTTGGCGCATTTGGTTCTGCCGGCCTTCGTGCTCGGAGTAGCCTCGGCCGCGGGGATGGCAAGGTACATGAGGGGGTCGATGCTGGATGTGTTGAGGGAGGACTATATCAGAACGGCGCGGGCGAAGGGGTTGCCGGAGAGCAGGGTGATACTGAAACACGCGTTCCGAAACGCGGCGATTCCCGTAATGACAATCGTGGGCCTCAGCATACCTTTTCTGCTCGGCGGAGCGGTAGTGACGGAGAAGATATTTTCGTGGCCGGGGATGGGCCGCCTGACCGTCGAGGCGATCTATGAGAGGGATTATCCCGTCGTCCTCGCCGTCAACTTCATCGTCGCCGTAATGGTGATCGCCGGAAACCTGATTGCCGACGTAGGGTACGCGGTCCTCGATCCGAGAATAACCTTCAACGGGGAGGAAGAGGGTCGGTGAGGCTCTCCCTATCGAATGGGTTCTCATTAATAAGCTCGTGGTGCGGTACCGCCGTGCCGGCGCGGGGGGAATGTGGATGAACCGGCCGGGTATAAATAGGGACGCCCCCGCCGGCAGGAGCCTGTGGTCAGCCGGTTGGGCGAGGTTCAGGAAAAACCGGACGGGAATGACCGGAGCGGCGATCGTCACGTTATTCTATTTGGCTGCCATATTCGGACCGATGGTTTCGACGCACGATCCGATTCAGTTCGGAGATCTGCCCGCGATGAGGTATGTCGGACCGTCGAGCGGCAACATCCTCGGCACCGACAAGTTCGGCAGGGATGTGTTCACACGGATACTTTACGGGGCGAGGGTATCGCTGGCGATCAGCCTTCTCGCCGTTATCATCTCGGTGCTGTTCGGCTCTCTAGTCGGAGCCGTCGCAGGATATTCGGGAGGCATAATCGATTCCATACTCATGAGGATCGTCGACGCCCTAATGGCGATACCGAGGCTGTTTCTGCTCCTCACCTGCATAGCGCTCTTTCCCAGGACCATATGGCTCGTGATAATCGTGCTCGGCGGGACCGGCTGGATGGCTTCCGCGAGGCTGGTGAGAGGCCAGATACTCGGGATCAGAAAGAAAGATTTCGTGAGGGCGGCCGAAGCGCTGGGAGCCGACGGCAAGAGGATTATTCTGAGGCATCTGGTCCCGAATACGATGACGGTGGTCATAGTGGCCGCGACGCTGCGCATTGGAGGCATTATCCTGACCGAGGCGGCTTTGAGCTTTCTCGGCTTGGGAGTGCCGCCGCCGACCCCAAGTTGGGGGCAGATGGTTTTCGAAGGGAGGGAGGTGCTCCTGAGCGCATGGTGGATTTCAACCTTTCCGGGGCTGGCCATTGTTGCTACAGTGATCGGGTATAACCTGCTGGGAGACGGATTGAGGGACGCTTTCGATCCGGTACAGTTCACCTGATTGCGGGGTGAAGGAATGAAGGATCTTCTGAGGGTCGAAAATTTGAAAACGGTTTTCCGGACCGAGTCGGGCGAGGCGAGGGCGGTCGACGGGGTCAGCTTCTGCGTCGGGGCCGGAGAAACCGTAGGGCTTGTCGGGGAGTCGGGCTGCGGAAAGAGCGTAACGGCTCTCTCGATAATGCGGCTCGTGCAGGACCCCCCGGGAAAGATCACCGGCGGAAGTGTTTTCTTCGAGGGAAAGGATCTTCTAACCCTTCCGGAGAAGGAAATGCGCAGGGTCAGGGGTAACGATATATCGATAATCTTCCAGGAACCGATGACGAGCCTTAATCCCGTGTTTACCTGCGGTGAGCAGATCCGTGAGGCGATCGCCCTTCACCAGCACCTGGGGCGAAAGCGTTCCAGGGAAAAGACGGTCGAGATGCTGCGGCTCGTCAAGATTCCCGATCCGGAAAAGAGATATGGCAGCTACCCTCACCAGATGAGCGGGGGGATGCGCCAGAGGGTGATGATAGCGATGGCCCTGAGCTGCCAGCCGAAACTTCTCATCGCCGATGAGCCGAGTACGGCACTCGATGTTTCCGTGCAGGCTCAGATAATCGAGCTGCTCCAAGAGTTGAAGGAGAAAATGGGGATGTCCCTTCTTCTGATAACGCATGATCTGGCGGTGGTCGCCCAGATGGCGGGCAGGGTGGTAGTCATGTATGCCGGTGTGATAGTGGAAGAGTCTCCGGTCGACGAGCTTTTCTCGAGTCCCGGCCACCCCTACACTAAGGGGCTGATCGCCTCCATTCCCAGGCTGCATGCCGGTGTCGCCAGGTTGCCGATGATCGATGGGCAGGTTCCCGATCCGGCTCGGCTTCCGGCGGGATGCCGTTTCAGCGACAGGTGCCCGGTGCGTTTTGATAGATGTTTCGGGGAGGAGCCTCCCCTCTTCAAGACCGGCAGAGGCAGGTTGTCCAGATGCTGGCTTACGGAAGGGGAGACAGGGTGAAGATACTGCAGGCCGAAGGTATAAGGAAGTATTTCCACGCTTCCATTTCGTTGTTCAGCCGCGGCCGGAGTGTGATCAAAGCGGTCGATGGAGTCGATCTGGAGCTGGAACGCGGCTCTACCCGCGGTCTCGTCGGAGAGTCGGGATGCGGGAAGAGTACGCTCGCAAGGGTCCTCCTGAGGCTCGAGGAGCCCACGAGCGGAAAGATCGTCCTCGACGGCATGGATTTCCTGGCCCTCAAGGGAAAAGATCTCAGGAAGGCGAGGCGGAGGATACAGATGGTTTTCCAGGACCCCTATTCCTCCCTCAATCCGCGCCTGAGCGTTGGATCGACTATCGCCGAAGGGATCAGGATCCACAAGCTTGCGAAGGGGCGGGAGGTGCGCGAAAGGGTGCATTTCCTCCTGGACAGGGTAGGGCTGCCGGCATCGGCCGCGGCCAAATACCCGCATGAATTTTCCGGCGGTCAGCGCCAGAGAATCGGCATAGCCCGGGCTCTGGCCGTAGAACCGGATATAATCGTGGCGGACGAGCCCGTTTCATCCCTTGACGTTTCGGTTCAGGCGCAGATAATCAACCTATTCGACGATCTGCAGGACGACCTGGGACTGACCTACCTTTTCGTGGCGCACGATCTGGGCGTCGTGGAGCATGTCAGCGAAACGGTATCGGTAATGTACCTCGGAAAGATAGTCGAGACGGCTTCTTCGGCCGATCTTTTCACCGATCCCCTCCATCCGTATACGCAGGGTCTTCTAGCATCTATACCCCTTCCCGATCCCCACGCCGGCGGGATCAGGGCCGCCATAAGGGGGGATGTGCCCAGTCCGGTGGATATCCCATCGGGATGCGCATTCCACACGAGGTGCCCCGATTCCATGAAACGATGCGAGGAAGAGGAACCGGTCCTGATGGAAGTCGGCTCGGGGCGCTCGGTCAGTTGCTGGCTTCATGCCTGAAACGGCCCTTCTTTGCCGCAGCGGCCCGAACCGAAACCGGACGATCCGTTGCATATTGGTAATTGACCATGGAACCCGTTATGGAAAAATATTATAGTCTCAAGAACCTTTGGCTTTTGACGAAATACGATTTATAGTAATATTCCCGCTCGATCGAGAGTTGCGTGGTATCGAACCGTTTTAATGGGAAATGCCGATACAGGGGGCGCTGGATGATTGAAAAATACATTGAAGATATTCGCGCAGGCGAGAAGGATGCGGGAGAACGCTTGGCCGAGGCCGCCAAGTCGGCGGAAGGCCTGATCGATAAGGCCCGTAAGGATGGCGAAAAGCTCCTCGAGGAGACGAAGATCGACGGCGCCGAGCTGAAAAAAGAATTGATCGCCAAGGCGCACCGCAACGCCGAGGAGAAGATAAAGAAAATCCGGGAAGAGAATGCCAAGGCTCTCGCCGCCTGCGGCGAAGCCGCAAAAAGCCGCAGGAACGAGACGGTCGGTATTATCATCGAAACGTTCCGGAAGGGGCTGTGATTCCCGCATTGAGTTGAACCACACTGAAGGAGTACCGCGTGGCTGTAAGCCGGATGCTCAAGTTGCAGCTTTTAGCGCATTCCTCCATAAAGGGGGAATTGAAGCGTTTTCTGCGTGAAGCCGGAGTGGTGGAGATAACGAGCAGGCAGGTTGCCGACGAAGAGGATGTCTCCAGGATTCGGGATATGGAGCTTCTGCTGGAGCAGGCTTTATCATCGATAGAGTTTCTCGATGAGTTCTCCGACAAACCCTCTTTCTTCGAAAACCTGGGTAAAGTTCCCCTTACAGTCACTAGGGAAGAGATCGACGCCATATCGCGCGAGATCGATGTCGGGGAGATTTGGAGCAGATGCGATCGGCTCCGCGGCAGGATAAGGGCTTCGGCCGACAGGATCGAGAAGAATAGGGAGCTGATATCCTCCCTCGAGCCGTGGAGGTCGATCGATATGCCCCTCGAGGCCATGACGACGGAGAAATTTACCGCGCAGCTCTGGATTCTGCCCGAGAAAGGCCTGGAGACTCTTGTTGAGACCTCCGCCGCCGATTTCCCGCTGAGCGAATTCGTCGAATGTAACAGGGAAGGCGGCAGGATATTCATGGCGGTGATAGTCCCCATCGAAGGGACTCAAGGGATCGCCGAACTTCTCAAGGAGGGGGGCGGTTTCAGGCCCGCCTTCGAGAGGCTGGAAGGAACGCCGTCGCAGATAATAGCCGCCCGGACGGAGGAGACGGCCGGATGCGAAAAGGATATCGAGGAGGCCGGCGCAGAGGCTCGGGAGCTTGTTTCGGAGGGAGACAGGCTTCGAATACTATCCGATCACTACCGCGAGCAGGTCGCTCTGGAGACGGTCGAGCAGAATTTCGACAGGACGGAGAGCAGCTTTGTAATGGAAGGGTGGGTCCGGGCGCTCGACGCCAAAAAGCTGAAGAAGAAGCTGGAAAAGAAGTTCGATGAGATAGAGATACTTTTCAGAGAGCCGGAGGAAGGGGAAGACGTTCCGATCTCTCTCGACAACTCTAGAATCGCAAAGCCGTACGAGTTCGTGACCACGCTTTACGGAAGGCCCGTTTACGGCGAGGTCGATCCGACCCCTCTGCTGGCCCCCTTCTTCGTGCTCTTCTTCGCTATGTGCCTTACGGATGCGGGATATGGATTCAGTCTCGCAGCTATAAGCGGTTTCATCCTGATCAAGTTCAAGCCGAAAGGCGGCGCTTCTCTCCTGATGCGGGTACTTTTCATGGGCGGGCTTGCGACGGCGGTAGTGGGACTGGTTGCAGGGGGGATCTTCGGGGTACAGGCGGGGTCGCTGCCTCCTTTCCTGCAGGAATTCGTGCTGATCGATCCCCTGAAGGAGCCTATGAAGATGCTGAACATCTCTTTTCTCATGGGGATCGTTCACATGATCTTCGGCATGGGAGTGAAGATGACGGCCAATATCCGGGCCGGTCTTGTGGCCGATGCCGTTTTCGACAATCTGTTCTGGATGGTTTTTTTAATACTGCTCGCGCCCCTGGGGTATGCGGGAATCCTGGGTGGCAGGGTGGACGGGTCCGTCATTCGTTTCTGCACGTACGGAGCCATCGTTTTGGCCGGCGCAATATTCCTCACCGGAGGGAGAAATCAGAAATCGATCCTGAAGAAGGGATTGACCGGGCTTGTCAGGTTCTACGATGTTGTGGGATATTTCGGCGACGTTCTCTCGTACGCCAGGCTTCTTGCCCTCGGCCTGGCCACGAGCGCAATAGCGATCGCGGTCAACGATATCGCGGCTATGGTCAAGGGCATGCCTTATTACACGGGATACCTGGCGATGGCCCTTATTCTGGTGGGGGGGCATGCATTCAACCTCGCGGTTAACACGCTGGGGGCATTCGTGCACTCGGGAAGGCTTCAGTATCTCGAGTTCTTCTCGAAATTCTTCACGGGTGGGGGAAAAGAGTTCAGGCCTTTCAAGAATGAAAGACGTTACTCCATGATAGAGGAAACTGATGATTGACGAAAAGTTTCAAGGAAGGAGAAGAGTATGCTCGGTTTCATGCTGGTGATCCTCGGAGCGGCGTTGGCCGCGGGGTTGGCGGGTGCCGGATCCGCCCTGGGGACGGGAGTAGCCGGCCAGGCTGCGAACGGGGTCGTGAGCGAGGATCCGGAAAAATTCGGATCTCTTCTGGTGCTTCAGGCCCTGCCCGGAACTCAGGGGATTTACGGTCTGGTCGCCCTCTTCATGATAATAAACAAGCTTCCCGGCCTCGATGCCCTCGGATCGATCACCGTGGGCAACGGGCTCGCGATGCTGGGAGCGGCCGTTCCGGTGGCGCTGACAGGGCTTGTCTCCGGTCTATACCAGGGAAAGGTATGCGCCGCGGCGTGCAGCCTTGTCGCAAAGCGCCCCGAGGAAGTGGGCAAGGGCATGGTGTTCGCCGTTATCGTGGAGACTTACGCCGTTCTGGGGCTTCTCGGAACGATTCTACTCCTACAGAAGGTTTCGCTGGGTTGATTTTCATTCAGCGCCGTAAACGGGATTGGATGATCTAATATGTCGATTGAAACAATATTGAATCGGATAAGCGATGACGCCGAGGAAGCGGCCAGGAAGGTGATCAAGGAGGGCGAAGCGGAGGCGGCGCGCATCAAGCAGGCCTACCTCTCGAAGGCCGCCGCCCTGGAGAAGGAATTGCAGATCGAGGCGGAGAAAAAGGGAGCCGAAGAGGAAAAACGGTTGATCGTAAGCGAGCGGCTCGAACTCCGGAAGTCGGCCCTGGCCGGCAGGAGGGAGATCCTAGAAGGGATCTACGAGGAAGCCAGGAAAAAGATCGAGGCGATAGAGGGCGAGGAGTATCTTGAGCTCGTCGGCGGTTTGATAGCGGGGCAGGCGGTATCGGGGAGCGAAGAGATAGTTCCCGCAAAGGGACAGAGGGGGCTGTATTCAAAAAGCTTCATCGATTCGCTCAACGGGCGCTTTCCCGGCGTCGGCCGGTTCGTGCTGGCCGGCGAAGAGGGAAGTTTTTCCTGGGGCATCATGCTGAGGGAAGGTAAAAGAGTTGTTGATCTCTCGTTGGATGTCGTCTTCGAGCAGCTGAAGGAGAAGGTCGAGCCCGGGATCGCCGCCCTTCTTTTCGGTGGTGACCGGTAGGAGGTCCCCGGTTGGCTCATGATTATACATATCTGGTAGCGAGGTTGAGGGCCATGGAGGCGGCGCTTCCCGACGAGGCATGGTTCCAGCGGCTTGCGAGGAATCAGGTGGATTCGTCTCTCTCGGTGTTGAGGGAGAGGTTTCCCGGATTCGAGGGGGTCGATTCCCCCTTCGAATTCGAAAAAGGGATCGAGGCGGAGGAATTATCGTTCGTCGAGACGGTTTCCACCTTGATCGACGATGAGAGGGCAAGGATTTTCATCAGGGCTGGTCACGATTTCGATAACCTCATTCAAGCGTGGAAAGCCCAAAAAATGGGCGGAGCGCCGGTTTTCGACGCCCGCGGCCTCGTAGGACCAGAAGTTCTCGAGGAGGCCGTGAAGACGGGGGAGACGGTCGATCTGCCGGGCTATCTCGGGAGCGTTCTGGAAATGCTCCGGGACGGGGCCGACTCGTCCGCCGCCGCCCATCTGCAGCAGGTGGCGGAGGCGATGAAATGGTCTTTTCTCCGGGAAACGGCTCCTTCAGGGGAAGCCCTTCACTACATTAAGCTGAAAATCGATCTCACGAACATAAAGACCTTCCTACGCCTGAAGACGACGAAACTGAGAGGGGAGTTGCCGGAAGGATACTGGATAGAAGGCGGAGAGATGGACCTGTCAAGGCTGGACGGGCTGTTGAAGGAGCCTGAGGAAGCATTTTTCGGCTTTCTTCAGACGACCGATTACCGCGGGCTTCTAAAAAGGGGTTTGGAAAAGGGGATTCCATCGTGGAGGGCCGAAACGATCATATCGTTGTATCTGATCGAGCTGCTCAACGAGTACAGTTACGCTTTTTTCGGAATAGGGCCGGTGCTGTACCATATGGAGCTTCGCGGGCTCGATATGAAGATCTTGAGATCGATCATCTCGAGCAAGCTGAACAACCTGCCGGAAGAGATGATATTGGAAAAGGTCGAGGCGCTCGTGTCTTGACCGTTATGAAGGGCGGACCTTTTGGCTGGCAATATCGCGGTGATAGGGAATTCCGACTCGATAGAATATTTCAGGTACCTGGGTTGTGAAACCTACGAGACCGAGAACGGCGAGTTGACCGAAGAGAAATTTCTCGAGGTGGTCGAACGGAGATTCAGGATCATTCTCGTTACCGAGGAGGTTTTCCACAGGTACAAGACGTTGATAAGGCAAAGGTCGAACAGGACCTTTCCCGTTGTCAGCATAATCCCCGACATACACGGGGCCGTCTGGAAAGACCAAAAGCCGAGTTCGAAAGGGGTCGCTTTCGAGGAGCTGCGCGAGGCCGTAATAAAGGCCATTGGACAGGATATTTCAGGTTCGTAGGCGGCTTGCCGAAGAACCGACGAGCATGCAAAATAAAGGAGATGGCAGGAAATGAGCGCTGGAAAGATTGTAAAGGTCTCGGGGCCGCTGATCGTGGCCGAAGGTATGGGTGAAGCCAAGATGTTCGAGGTCGCCAGGGTCAGCGACAAGCATTTGATAGGCGAGATCATTGAGCTTCACGGAGACGAGGCCTATATACAGGTCTACGAAGACACTTCGGGGCTCGGCCCGGGGGAGAAGGTCGAGACCACGGGGCAGTCGCTCAGCATAGAGCTCGGACCGGGTCTGCTCCAGTCGATATATGACGGTATCCAGCGGCCGCTGAACGCAATATACAAGGAGGCGGGGCACTATATCACAAGGGGTATAAATATCCCCGGACTGGATAGGAAGCGCAGCTTCGATTTCACGCCGGCCACCGGTCTAGTCAAGGGGATGGAGATAGGGCCCGGCGATATACTGGGGGAGCTCCGGGAAACCGAGCTGATAATGCACAAGGTGATGGTACCTCCGACCCTCAAGAAAGGTCTGCTTTCCCGCATTCCGGAGGCGGGCAGCTATACTATAGAGGATACGATAGCCGAGATCAGCGTGGGGGATGAGAAGCATGAGGTCAAGCTCTACCACCGCTGGCCGGTAAGAACGCCGAGGCCGATAGTCAGGAAACTTCTGCCGACGATGCCCCTTGTGACCGGGCAGAGGGTCATCGACACGTTCTTCCCCATCACGCAGGGCGGTACCGCGACGGTCCCCGGGCCTTTCGGGGCGGGTAAAACGGTGGTTCAGCATCAGCTCGCAAAGTGGTCCGATGCCAATATCATCGTTTATATCGGGTGCGGTGAGCGGGGCAACGAGATGACCGATGTGCTTCAGGAATTTCCCGAGCTCATAGATCCGGCATCGGGAAGGCCGCTGATGGAGCGCACCGTGCTGATAGCGAATACGTCAAACATGCCCGTCGCCGCCCGTGAGGCCTCCGTCTATACCGGTATCACCATCGCGGAATACTTCAGGGACATGGGATACGCCGTTGCCGTGCTGGCCGACTCCACCTCCCGCTGGGCGGAGGCGATGAGGGAGATGTCGGGCCGCCTGGAGGAAATGCCGGGCGAGGAGGGTTACCCGGCCTACCTGCCTTCGCGCATAGCGGAGTTCTACGAGAGGGCGGGAAGAACCATTTGCCTCGGAAGCGACGAGCGCATGGGAACGCTCAGCGTTATCGGGGCGGTCTCCCCCCCCGGCGGGGACCTATCCGATCCGGTCGTCCAGGCTACTCTGAAAGTAGTGAAAGTGTTCTGGGCACTGGAGGATCAACTCGCCTTCGAAAGGCACTTCCCCGCGATAGGATGGCTGACGAGCTATTCGCTCTACCACGACAATCTTTCCGAATATTTCCGCAACGAGGTCATGGAGCAATGGGACACAAACCGGAAAGCGGCCATGGGGATTCTCCAGAAGGAATCGGAGCTGAAGGAGCTCGTCCGGCTCGTCGGCGTCGACTCGCTCTCTTCGAACGACAGGATAATACTCGAGACGGCGAAGCATATAAGGGAGGATTTCCTGCACCAGTCCGCGTTCGACCCCGATGACGCCTACACCAGGCTGGTCAAGCAATTCAGAATGCTCGAGTGCATCCTGGAGCTTCACAAGGAATGCCTATCGGCGATCGAGAAGAAGGTTCCGCTGAGGAAATTGCTGGAGCTTCAAGTACGCGAGGATATTTCAAGGATGAGGCTGATCAAGGAAGATCAGCTCGAGCAATACGATGCGATTATCGAGAAAATCAAGACCCAGGTCGCTGAAAGCTCGACCGAAAACAGGACCGCCGACGCCGGTGCGCAGGTGACCGGTCCGACGGCTCGAGATTGAATGAAAGGAAAGAAGGGGTACGGATGGCAACCGAATACACTACGATCAGGGAGATAGCCGGTCCGCTGATTCTCCTCGACGATGTGGACCATGCCACATACGAGGAGCTCGTGGAGGTAGAGCTTCCCGGGGGGGAGCTGCGGAGGGGAAAGGTCCTCGAGGTGAATCGTGACAAGGTGCTTGTCCAGATCTTTGAGGGTACCAGGGGAGTCGATATCACGAAAACCAGGGTCCGTTTCCTCGGAAAGGGGCTTGAGCTCTCGGTCTCCCCGGATATCCTGGGAAGAATTTTCAACGGCCTCGGCCGTCCCATAGACGACGGTCCGAAGATCATTCCCGAGAAAAGGCTCGATATAAACGGCAACCCGATCAATCCATACGCGAGGATTTATCCCCAGGAGTTCATCCAGACCGGTATTTCCGCCATAGACGGGCTGAACACCCTGGTGAGGGGACAGAAACTTCCAATATTCTCCGGGTTCGGGCTGCCGCATTCGGAGCTTGCAGCGCAGATAGCCCGCCAGGCTACCGTTCCCGGTGCGGAAGCCGCTTTCGCCATTGTCTTCGCGGCGATGGGAATCACTTTCGAGGAAGCGAACTACTTCATACGGGATTTCCAGGAAACGGGGGCGATGGAGAGGGTTGTCCTCTTCATCAACCTGGCGAACGATCCTACGATCGAAAGGATAGCCACGCCCCGGGCGGCGCTGACGGCGGCCGAGTACCTGGCCTTCGAACGGGGTATGCATGTACTGGTGATCATGACCGATATAACGAACTACTGTGAAGCTCTCAGGGAGGTTTCGGTGGCGAGGAAGGAGATTCCCGGACGCCGCGGCTACCCCGGGTATCTCTACACGGACCTTGCGACGATGTACGAGAGGGCCGGGCTTCTCAAGGGGAAGAAGGAAGGCGAGGTGCTCGAGGGTTCGATCACGCAGATTCCGGTGCTGTCGATGCCGGATGACGACAAGACGCACCCGATCCCGGACCTGACCGGATATATCACTGAGGGACAGATTATTCTCGACAGGGTACTGCACCGGAAGGGGATATATCCTCCGATTAACGTTTTGCCGAGCCTGTCGAGGCTCAGGGACAAAGGGATAGGCGAGGGAAGGACACGCGAGGACCACGCCCAGGTAGCCAATCAGCTCTTCTCCTCGTACGCGAAATCGAAGGAGGTCGAGGAGCTCGCCGTCGTGCTCGGCGAGGCGGCTTTGACCGACGCGGACCGTTCGTTTATGGCGTTTGGAGAGGCTTTCGAGGACAGATTCGTAAGGCAGGCCCTTGACGAGAACAGGACGATCGAGGAGACGCTTACGATAGGCTGGGACCTGCTTCGGTTGATCCCGAAGAACGAAATCAAGCGCATCAAGGATGAATTGATCGAAAAATACCTTCCGCAAAAGGAAGAGGAGGATGCCGGAAAACCGGCCGATGGTTCGGGGACGGATGAGGAAGCTCCGGTGGAGGCCGAACAGTGAAGAGAAAAGTTAATCCAAACCGGATGATGCTTCTGCGCCTCAAACGGCGGCTCGAGCTCGCCAAACGAGGTCACAAGCTTCTGAAAAACAAGCAGGAGAAGTTGATGCAGAACTTCTTCTCCCTGGTTAAAGAAACGACCCGCCTCCGCAATTCGGTGGAGGAAGAATTTCTCGATATCGGGAGGCATTACCTGGAAGGGAGATCGGCGACACCGCGCCAGCCGCTGGAAGACGCCCTCGAGTTCTCGGCGGCCCGTGGAGAGCTCGGAATCGAGATGAGGCATGAGATGAGCATACAGATTCCCGAGTTCACCTTCAAGGTTCCCGAGACGGTGCCCGCCTACACGTTGCCTGAGAGTTCGGTCGAGCTCGACGTCGCCTTCGAGAAGCTGCTCGCCTCCTTTCCCGGTCTCCTGGACCTGGCCGGAAAGGAGAACGCCCTGTTCAAGATGGCCGAGGAGCTCGAGAAAACCAGGAGAAGGGTCAACGCGCTCGAATATGTGCTGATACCGGATCTCGAGGTGACGATCAGGAGTATCGAGAGCAAGCTGAGCGAGAGCGAGCGGGGGAACCAGACCAGGTTGATGAAGATCAAGGATATGGTTCAGGCGAGGGAAACGGGGGTGTGACGCACAGGTCCTGCCCCTGATAAGGAATGCCGGGAAAGGCCTTTTCAACCGGCGCACGGATAGTCTTTTTTATGTTCCGTCTTGTTTCGCGATTTTTCTTTTAAATACCGTTAATCCCTTGACTGGAACGCATTTTGCAGTATATTTAATATAACCTCACTCCGCAGGTTGATTTTAGAGACCCCACTGTTTTCCAGGATTCACCGGGAATAATCGTACCCTGACACAATTGTGCCCTTAAAAGGGAAGAGCGCGGGATTCAAGCCGGCCGCGGGAAGGTGTCAAGTGATGAACGGGTACAGGGGAAGATTGTGCAAGTGCGATATTCGTTTACTCTCCACCGCCGGCAAGGTGTTCCTGATAGCCGTTCAGGCGGTATTTATAGCCGCCGCATCTTCCTCCGGCCCCGCCGAAGCCAGGATCGGCGATAATGTATACAGGGACAAGATTAAGGATCTCGAGAGGATCTTCGTCTACGACGGCTCGGGCATACATAATGTCGGGAATCTTCACATGCATGTCACGAACTGGGGCTGCTTCGGATCGTATCCGGATGCGAACGGTCCGACCTCGAGCTATGTCTCGGCCCAGTGGCCGGCGAATTCCGGAGTGGAGTATCTTTACATCGCTGGGTTGTGGGTGGGAGCTAGAAAGAACGGGATCAAGGTCGTTTCAACCGCCGCCTTCGAGCGCGAATTCAGGCCCCCCGGCAACGAGGATCCGCTCGCCAGGATATACGAGACCTCCGAGGGGATGGCGGGCGGCAGGAGGATCCCCGCCCAGCCGGACGACGATAACGACGGCATGGCCGACGAGGACTGGCTCAACGGGGTAGACGACGACGGGGACGGAAAGATCGACGAGGATTTCGCCGCCGTCAGCAACCAGATGTTCACCTGCTGGTTCACCGATGATCATCCGCTCTCAGTGGTGGCCAATCCGGAGCATACGCCGCTGCATCTATTCGTCAGGCAGGAGAGCTACCAGTGGGAAGATCATCAGTACTGGGACATGGTCGGCCTCGAGTACAAGATAACCAACTACGGAACCGAGGTGATAGAGGATCTCTATATAGGCTTTTTCGCAGACGGCGACGTAGGCGTGAGGGGATCGGATAACTATGCCCAGGACGACTGCACCGCCCTTTTCCAGGGGATCAGGTGCGCAAGAAGAGGGGAAATTGAAGTCCCCGTCTGGGTCAGCATCGCCTATTTCTATGACGACGACGGGGACAATGGGTTGGCGCCCGGATATTTCGGAGTCCTCTTCCTCGGGCACGACGTCGATCCCTTGGGGGACAGGGCTCCCTCTATAGTGGGGATCACGAGCTACCAGAACTTCTCGGGGGATCAGCCTTACGATCACGGGGGGGATCCGACCAACGATCAGGAGCGGTACGAT
>CAZPAH010000074.1:0-14999 GCA_964584495.1 uncultured bacterium
GCGTCCTCGAGCTGCCTCAGCCTGACTTTTATATCGGGCGAGTTGTTCGCTAGGAAGTAGGTCTCGTATACCCCGGAGAACGGCTGCGATCTCGAATCCTCGAAAAGGCTCGACGATCTCACCGCGAGGGGGCTTGTGTTGTGGCTCAGGTACTTGAACAGCTTGTCCTTTAGCCCGTCCGACAACTCCGCTTCGAGAAACAGCTTTTTGGTCTCCATGTAGTCGGCGCATCCGGCCAGGGGTTCCCTTATGTTGTTATCCTCGGCGAAGCTGTCGAACTCCTCGGTGCCGATTATGGCGGTCGGCGGAATGATCACGTCGACCTCGGGGTGGATGGAGAACAGCTCACGGTTCTGGATCAACATGTTGAGAAAGACCATCCCCCTTCCCTTGCCGCCTACCGATCCCCCCGAAAGCTGGACGAGGTTCTCCTCCTCGGGGAGCAGGGATTCGTCGAAATGGACGATCTTTCCCTTCGTTTTCTGCTTGTAGACCATGTTGCAGACCTCGATGAGGTGCCGGCGCAGTTCGGAGCTGGATTTGAAATCGGAGACTTTGAGGGGCTGGATGTGCTTGGCGATCTGGATCTCGCCCCTCGCCATCAGCCAGCTCGAGAAGTGGTTGTGGTTGGAATGGTAGATGAGCGACTCGTCCGGCACGGTATCCAGCAACTTCCTGAACTCGGACATGGTCTTCGCGCTGGCTATCTGCTTCCCCGAACTGGAGCGGAAAACGAAATCGCCGAACCCGAAATTGTTCAGGATGAACTCGGTGAGATCCTGGGAGAGGTTCTCCGAGTTCTTGTCGAGGAAGCCCGCCTCGAGCTCCGACGCGAGCGCGGCGTTGCCGGGGTCGGAGGATTGCAGCAGGACGGGGAGAAACTCGACCTGCTCCTTGAAATGGCGGATAAGCTTAATACCCGCCTGGTCGTCCATCTTTCCCCCGATCATGAATTTGACGTCCGATATCACGCAGAGCAGGTAATCCTTGTATCTGTTGAAGATCTCGACGGCCTCCTCGTAGTTCCTGGCCATCAGCACCTTCGGCCTCGTGCGCATCCGCAGGAGCTTCTTCATCTCGTCGAGGTTCTCGTCGACGATAAGCCTCTGTGTCTGCTTTATGATCTCGGTGTTCAGGATGGGAAGGTACCTCGAGTAGTAGGAGATCGAGTCCTCGACGAGCAGGATCACCCTGACGAGCCCGATCCTGGTGTCGTTGACGACGTTGATCTTGTCCTCGATGTACTTGATCATGGCCAACAGGACCTTGGCATCGCCGTTCCAGGTAAATACCCTGTCGAAATTGCGGAGTTGCGCCTGACGCCCGCCGAGCAGCTCGATATCTTTGTCGTCGCTGAGCAGCAGGAGAATGGGTATGCTCCTGTTCCGCTGCCTGATCTTCGCGCTCAACTCGAATGGGCTCAGCTCGTCGATCCTCATCGTCAGGATGACCATGTCGAAATGTCGCTCATCGAGGATCTCGAGGGCTTCCTCGCCGAACGCGACGCTGGTGACCCGGGGGGCGGTGGACAGATTGAGCTGGAAATATTCCCCGAAGATCAGCTCGGTGAGCTTTCCCTCCTGCTCGAGGATGAAGGCGTCGTATATCGTTGCCACGAGCAGGATCTCCCTGACCCGGAACTGCATCAGGTCATGATAGATCTCGTCGTCCGATTTGTAGCTGGCGAGCGCCTTCGAGATGATTTCCTTGTACATGACGATTCCCATGAAAAAGAGGATCTAGTCAATGTTATGCGCCTTCACCCCTCTGTCGCTTGGCGGGAAGGTGAAGCCGATCCGGTTTGCCATTCAGGCTGTTCGCCACCGGCTCGCATGTCACAAACAGAGCCAGCAATGCGAACAATACCTGGTTGGTATAGATCGTGTATCTCCATATTATCGGTTCTACCAGCGCAATCAACATGTAGTTGCCGTATTGCATTATCAAGGCGAAAAGCAGGATCATGGATAATCCGCTTCTACGTGTCATATAATTGATGAAGGCTATGGCCGATACCAGCAACCAGAACATTATAAAAGCTTTCTTGCCTGAATTGGTCTCGATATTCTTTAAATATACTTTAAGGTAATTCTTGAAATGATGTTTTATGAGAACAAGAGACATCTGTACCGTGCGCGAGTCCATCTCGTAAGAATCATAATCCTCGCCCAGTACATCTTTAACGGTTTGCGGTATGACGTGGTGCGATATTTGATCGTAGTAATTTGCGTAAGTGTTGTATAGATTCAACGATATCGATCCCAAGTCGTTGAAAGTAATTTCCCTGGCCGCCATTTCATTGTAAATGCCGCGAAATATCTCTCGTTGCGCTTCATCGCGGAAGAGATATTCGTCGCTTTCATTTGCGACAAGCATCGGCATAACAAGCAATTGCATGCCGGTAAATGGAATGGTCGAGAACCTGCCGTCTTGTATATATTGATAGGTCTTTTCTATCAAATTAGTGGCAACGATCGAGAAAACGAATACCGCCAATAGAAGAAGGCGGGAAAATAGTATTCGCTCCTTCTGCAATAACAATGTCAGCCACACGATTCCAAAAAACGGGTACAAAAAGAGAAATTGTCTCCTGGTGAGGATCAACAATGCCGTGAGCAAAATAAAGTACAAATAGTAGCGCAGCTTCTGCCGCATGACCGCACGAAAGATCGACGCTGTTGCCAACAGGAACAGGGGATAGCAAATCGCCCCGGTCATTATTAAATTGCCGATGAAAAATCTCTGTTTAACCGTAATAAAGAAATAAGGATACGAGATGAAAACTGAGACGGCCAACGAGATGAGAAAGCCGAAACCGAATATTTCCCGCATAGTGATTAAAAAAGTATGGATGGCATATAAACCGAACAGCAGCTGAAACAATACTAATAAATTCAAGCTGCTATCGAAAAAACCAAAAAATTGGATGATAAGAGGGTACAGCGGCGAACGAACAATATGTGCATCAATATAACTTCCCGAATCGCCTTCATATCTCACACCCACCGCATACCACAAGAATAGAAACACCAGTAGTGAGCCGAGTCGTAGATAGAGTTCGCTTTTTGTAGGTCCGAGCAATTTCTTGATGAAAGCGAACATGCGATCATGCTCTCCAGGTATATTTCCTCGGTGGTGATTCGGGCCGGGTATAATTTACACAGCACATCGCAGCCGCTCCAATCACTGCTCGGCGTTGGGGCCGACCACGATCTGGGCGGTGGCGTCTGCAATGACATAAATCCGGTTGTTGTTGCCTATGGGGTCGACGGGAATGATGAAGAAGCCGTTCTTGCGCTTATTGTATCCGAGAGATGTTCCGCGGATTATTTCGCCGTCCTTGAATTCCACTTTTATCTTGATCCCGTGGTAGGTCTTGCTCTCTATCTCCTCGAAGCGTTTCTTCTCGTGGTATTCCTTGTCGCCCTCGTACGTCTTGGTGAAAAAGATCGCCTTGAGATCCGAGATTTTAACTTCCAGGATTTGTCCCGTTTTGGGACCCAGCTCGACGTGCAGATGAAAAAGGAGCCTTTCGGGAAGAAAATCGTGAGAGAATCCCTTGAGAATATCACCGTTCTTGAAATGGACGACGACGTTATTACGTTCGCCAATCATGCGAGCCGCCTTTCGCCAAATAAACGGAATCGGCGCATTATGTTGCCGTGCGCTATATTGCCCGGGCGAGCATGAGCATGCATGCAGGTTAGCATAGCCTTCCGTGGAACGGCAAAACTTTTTTTACGTGTCCGCCCGCGCCTCCAGCCGGGCGCCTGTTTTTTGTCCATCGCGATGCCGGGCGGGGCAGCTATGGGAGTTCGCGGGCTGTAACTACCGTAATACGAAGCGGATAAACGCAAGGGTGGTATTATTTGCCCTTAGATTTTTAAAGACATATCACCCGAAAACATATATATTGATGAGCGAATTAATTCCACCCCGTGGCGGAGGAGAGGTGGATATCTTCCGTTGTAGTCGTCGCCTCGATCCGATCGAGCTCGTAGCACGTGCGAAGGTCAATAAAAGGAAAAAGTCAGATGAAAAAGTGGCTCGCCATCACAGTCGTCGGTCTTGTCATCGTCCTGCTGATATTCAGATTGACAATGCTTCTGATAAAGAGCAGGGGCGGGGGGCAATCGGAGAACCAGCGGCCCGCCGTCGCCGTCGAAGTCGTTCCCGTGCGATTTGGAGCGATCAAGGAGATCCGTAAGTTCACGGGAACCGTATTTCCCTATAACCAGTATATCGTTGCTCCGAAAGTCGCCGGCAGGGTGATACAGATCACCAAGCGCATCGGCGATCCTGTCCGCGAGGGGGAGCTGATCGCGAGGATCGACGACGCCGAATACCAGCAGGTGGTGCGTGAAGCGGAGGCCAATATGAAGATCGCCGAGGCATCGTTGGCCGAGGCGGAAAGCCAGGTGGAGCTGTCCCGTCAGGAGAAGGAACGGGTCGAATCCCTAGAGAAGAAGGGTATGGTCACGGCGGCCGAGCTCGATGCCGCCCTCAGCAACTACGAAGCGCGCCAGGCGCGTTATCGACTCGCCTCGGCCCAGGTGGAACAGCGCAAAGCCGCCCTAGAATCCTCGAGGATCCGTCTCGGCTATGCGCGGTTGACCGCTTCAGGCGCGGGATTCGTCGGCGAGCGATTCGTCGACGAGGGCGCGTTGCTCGCGCCGAATACACCCGTTGTTCTGATCGTGGGTATCGATTCGGTCATAGTACGAACGACGATAACGGAACGCGATTACGGCCGCATCGAACGGGATCAGCCCGTCGATGTGCTTGTCGATGCGTTTCCGAACGAGCGTTTCTCCGGCACCGTGGCACGGATCGCGCCGATGATGCAGGAGTCCTCCCGCATGGCGGAGATGGAAGTGGAAATCGATAACGGATCGCATATGCTCAAGCCGGGGATGTTCGCCAGAATAGAGGTGGTAACGGCCGAAAAGGACGACGCGCAGCTCGTGCCGAGCACGGCGGTAGTGGAGCGAAGCGGGGAGACGGTCATGTTCGTCGTTCCCGACGGCGAGACGATCGCCCGCTATGTCAAGGTGACGACCGGGATCGTCACCCCCGATTTGACGGAGATAGTAGAGCCGCTCATCGAGGGACGCGTCGTGACCCTCGGCCAGCACCTGCTCGAGGATGGAAGCCCGATAATGCTGCAGGAACAAGGATCCGGCGCGCCCGGGGGGCCTGATTCCGCGCGGGGAGAGTAGAACAAGCGATGAATATAGCGAAGGGATCGGTCAACCGCCCTGTTCTGACGACGATCATCTTTCTCGTGGTTATCGCGCTTGGCCTCGTTTCGTTGAGCCGCCTGTCGATCGATCTCATGCCGGAGATCACGTTCCCCACTATTTCCGTGGTAACCGAGTACGCCAACGTAGGCCCGCAGGAGATCGAGGAGTCGGTCTCCCGCCCGATCGAGGAAGCCCTGGCCGCAGTCCAGGGAGTCGAGGAGATCACATCGACATCCACCGAGGGGCGAAGCCAGGTGCGGGTCGCATTCGCTTGGGGCACCGACCTCGATGTGGCGGCCAATGATATTCGCGATCGCATCGACCGCGTGATGGCCAGGCTGCCCGAGGATATCGAACGCCCAATGATCCGCAAGTTCGATCTCTCCGCCTTTCCCGTGATGTATCTGGGGGTTTCGGGAAGCCTCAATCCGCTGGATCTGCGGCAGATTGTCGAAGACCAGGTGAAGTATCGGCTGGAGCGGGTGCCCGGCGTGGCGGCGGTCGATATACGCGGAGGCCTGAACAGGGAGATCCACGTCGATCTGCACGCCGCCGAGCTCAAGGCGCTCGGCATTCCGACCGAAGCCATAATCGCGGCGCTGGGCAGCGAGAACCGCAACGTGCCGGCGGGACTGTACGAAAAGGGGAATCTCGAGGTCCTGGTGCGTACCCAGGGAGAGTATCGAAGCCTGGACGAGATAGGCAACACGGTAGTGGCGATACGCGAGGGTTCCCCGATTCAGATCAGGGACGTTGCGGATGTCCTGGACTCATGGGAAGAGGTACGCCAGATAGTGCGTATCGATGGAAACCCCGGCCTGCGCATCTCGGTCAGCAAGCAGTCCGGCGCGAACACCGTGAACGTCGCCCGCGGCGTGCGGGCGGAGATGGAGCGGATCAACCGGGACATACCGCAACTGCGGCTCATCGCTCTTATAGATACATCGAGATACATCAAGCAATCGATAAGCAACATGGGTTATGCGGTCCTTTTGGGCGGCATCCTGGCGGTCATCATCCTGTTTCTCTTTCTGCGCAATATATCGAGCACGCTTATCATCGCGACGGCGATCCCCATATCGATAGTGGCGACATTCGGGCTGATGTATTTTGGAGGCTTCACGCTCAACATCATAACGTTCGGCGGGCTTGCCCTGGGGATCGGGATGCTCGTGGACAACGCGATCGTCGTGCTGGAGAATATCTACCGGCACCACGAAGCGGGGGAATCGTACGTGCAGAGCGCCCTCGATGGGACCTCCGAGGTCTGGTCGGCGATTGTGGCCAGCACACTGACCACCCTCGCGGTATTCATCCCTGTTATCTTCATCCGCGGCATGTCCGGGATCATGTTCCGGCAGATGGCATACGTTGTGAGCTTCTCGCTGCTGTGCTCGCTCGTCGTAGCGCTCACCCTGATACCGATGCTCTCTTCGCGATTCCTCAGGTTCCAGTCTTCGGAGCATTACAAGAACGAGAGCCGCACACATCGGATCTATGTCTGGAGCGAGGATATCTTCCGGAGCGTAGCAACGAGGTACTCCCGGATTCTCTCGTGGGCGCTCGGTCACAAGAAGACGGTGATCTTGACGGTCGTGGGGCTGCTGGCGGTATCGCTCGTATTGATCAGGTTCATAGGGGTCGAACTGATGCCTTCCACAGATGAGGGGGAGGTGCGGATCAGTCTCGAGATGGCTGTGGGCACCCGGCTGGAGGTCGTGGATCAGGCCACGCGCGCCGTGGAGGAGATAATCAGAGAAAATGTGCCCGAAGCGGTGTCCGTGATGTCCTACGTAGGCAGCGGGGGATGGCGCGCCCGTGGAGGGCATACGGCGGAAATACGGATCAGCCTGGTTTCGCGGCGCGAGCGGCACAGAAGCAGCGAGAAGATAGCGAACGACCTGCGCGCGCTGCTGGGGACTCTTCCCGGCGTGACAAGCCGGACCCGTGCCGGGCAGGGGCTTTTTATCCTTCGCATGGGTGCTTCATCGGAAAGCTCCATAAACCTGGAGGTCCGCGGGTACGACCTGGAGACGGCGAATATGCTGGCCCAGAGGATCGACGAGGCGATCAGGACGATTCCCAGCATCACCGACACGAGGATAAGCAGGGAGCAGGGGAGCCCCGAGCAGATAATCCGGATCGACAGGAAGAAAGCGGCCGATCTCAATCTGGGTGTATCGCGCATTGGAGACGCGCTCGAAACAGCGGTGGGGGGCAAACGGGCTTCCTTTTACCGCGAGGGGGGCAAGCAGTATCCGATAGTCGTACGGTTGAGCGAGGAGGACCGCAAGGATCTGGATGATTTGCTCGACCTGACCGTGGTCAACAACCGCGGCGAGATGGTCGTGATGCGTAACGTCGTCGAAACGGTGCGTGAAGAAGGGCCGGTCCGCATAGAACGGAAGGATCAGGAACGTATCATCACGATAGAAGTGAATTACACGGGTCAGGATATGGGCACGGTGATAAAAGAGATCCGCGGAAAGCTCGGCTTCATCCCGGTCCCGAAGGATTTCGCGATCCTGTTCGGCGGTGACTACGAGGAACAGCAAGAAGCGTTCAGGGAACTGCTGGTGGGACTTATCCTGGCGATATTTCTCGTCTACATGGTGATGGCCGGACAATTCGAATCATTCAGGGACCCGTTCGTCGTTCTTTTCTCGATCCCGATGGCGATCATCGGTGTCGTGCTGACGATGATACTCACCGGCACCATCTTCAGCATGCAGGCGTTCATAGGCTGCATAATAATGACGGGAATCGTCGTGAACAACGCCATCCTCCTGGTCCATCATACCAATCAGCTGCGCCGCGAAGGCGGAATGGAGCTGACGGCGGCCGTCCGGCAGGCCGGCTTGAACAGGTTGCGACCGATATTGATGACGACGATGACCACGGTCCTCGGATTGCTCCCGCTTGCGATCGGCTTCGGAGAGGGGGGCGAAGCGCAGGCGCCGCTTGCGAGGGTAGTGATCGGTGGATTGCTCAGTTCGACGTTGATCACCCTGGTGCTAATTCCGGTCGTCTACACGATATTCGAGCGCAAGAGACCGGGGGGAAAATCCACCCGGCCTGCCGAAGAAGCTGCGGCGCAGGATTCAGTCTCTTCCCCGAATTAACGGCGCTTCCTTCCGGACCGTACGGTTATTTTCCTCTATCACATTACATTTTCTAGTGGTACTATCTTACCGCTATGATTGGGCACACAATATCCCATTACAAGATCCTGGATAAGCTCGGCGAAGGCGGGATGGGGATCGTGTATCGAGCCGAGGACACGAGGCTCGGCCGCAATGTAGCGCTGAAGTTCCTTTCCACCCGGGCGTTCGCCGGCGAGGGGACGCTGGACCGGTTCCGCCGCGAAGCGCGGAATGCCGCGTCTATGAGCCATCCGAACATCTGCACGATATACGAGATCGACGAATATGAGGGCCAGCCGTTCATCGCCATGGAGCTGGTGGAAGGGCGCAGCCTCTCCTCGATCATCGCGGAAGGACCGATGGAGCTGGCAAAGGCGACAGATATCGCAATACAGATCGCCGAAGGCCTGAACGAAGCTCAGGAGAGGGGGATCGTGCACCGGGATGTCAAGCCGGCCAACATAATGATCACGGACGCCGGGAGGGCGAAAATCACGGATTTCGGACTTGCCCTGGTGACCGACCAGACGCGACTGACATGCGAAGCATCAGCCATGGGAACGGTCGCCTACATGTCTCCCGAGCAGACACGTGGCGGAGATGTGGATCACCGGACGGACATCTGGGCTTTCGGGGCCGTATTGTACGAGATGATCACGGGACTGCAACCCTTCAGGGGTGAATACGATCAGGCGGTGATCTACTCGATCACCAACCTGGACCCGGAACCGCCCACGGCTCTGCGGACGGGCGTGCCCATGGAACTCGAGCGTATCGTGATGAAGGCTCTCGCAAGACGGGCCGTTGAGCGGTACCAGCACGTTGACGAGCTTCTCGTCGATCTGCGGAGGCTGGAGCGCGCCGCACCGTCGAAGACCGCCCTTCCGAAGAGAAGAAGCAGAAAAGGCGGTCTTGTTGCGGCTGCCTGCGTTATAGCCGCCGTCGCGGGATACATCGTTTTGAAGCCACTGGTCCTCGAACGAAATCTCGAGGCCGCACCGAAACCGGTCGCGGTCATCAGCTTCGAGAATATGACGGGAGATCCTTCCTACGACTACCTCTGCAAGGCGATCCCCAACCTGCTCATAACGAGTCTAGAGCAGTCGCGGTATCTCCGAGTCACCACATGGGAGAGGATGAACGATCTGCTGAAGCAATTGAACAGGAAGGATGTAGATGTCATCGACAAGGAATTAGGCTTCGAACTCTGCAGCCTCGACGGGATCGATGTGATTGTCACGGGAAGCTTCATCAAGGCGGGAAATACCTTCGCGACCGACATCAAGGTGCTCGATGTCGGAACGAAAGAGATCCTCAAATCGGCGAGCGCGCGAGGCGAAGGGGTGGAGAGCATACTGAAGCGGCAGGTGGACGATCTGAGCAGGGAAATCGCACGCGGAGTGGGTCTTTCACGGCGGCGGTTAGAACAGACACAGCGGCCGGTCATCGACGTGACGACCGGATCGATGGAGGCTTACAACTACTACCTGCGGGGCGTCGAGGAATTCGACAAGCACTACAATACGGACGCGTGCCGTTTCCTCGAAAAGGCAGTCGCGATCGACTCGACCTTCGCCATGGCTTACATGTATCTGGGATGGGTATATGGAAAGATGAGCGACAGGATGGTGAGCGACGAGGCTTACGAAAAAGCGATACGCTTCGCGGCGCACGCCACGGAAAGGGAACGCCTCTACATAGAATCGCGGTACGCGCTGATAATAGAAAACGATGTCGGAAAACATGTGAGGCTTCTCGAAGAACTGGTCCGCCTATACCCGAAGGAGAAACGTGGCTATGAGTGGCTCGCGATCCAGGCCGGCAATAAGAATCGCCTCGAGGATGCCATCTCGCTTTGCGAGAAGGCCCTCGCACTTGATCCCGGGTATGCATCCTGCCTTAACCAGATAGCATATTTATATGCCAGGAAGGGCGATAACCCAAAGGCGCTCGACTATTTCGAGAGGTACGCCGCCGCATCCCCCGGCGATGCCAACCCGCTGGACTCGATGGCGGAGCTCTATTTCAGGATGGGGGATATCGGCCGGGCGATCGAGAAGTACAGGGAGGCGATCGAGGTTAAACCGGATTTCTACGGCTCGATGAAGAATGTGGCATACATGTACGGCGTTGTGGGAGAGATAGACAGCGCGCTGGTATGGATGGACCGTTATTTGAGAGTCGTTCCCTCCGCGGGCATGCGGATTATAGGCCTGGGGTGGCGTTCCTTGGCATATTTCCTCATCGGGCGTGTCCGGGATGCGTTCGCCGACATAGAGACCTGGGAGGAGTTCGGGCGGGTAAATCCGCGTTTCCCGACGAGCGCCCAGGCGTTTTTCAAGGGCAACTATCTCCTCGAGACAGGACGGTATTCCGAGGCGGAGCAAGCGATCGACGAATGGCAGGTTCTGATGGACCGGATGAACCCGGAATACCATTCAAGGACCGAGGGTTGTTCGAGATGCATTCGAGGCCTGATATACATTAGGGCCGGGCGCCTGGACGACGCCGGCGAGCAGGAATCGAGAATCCGGGAGATATCGATCCGTATAATGGAAGAGGCCCCGTCGACGTACGGTCGTTTTCAGGATAACTTTGCTAACTTCAGGGGTGAACTGCTGCTCGCGCGCGGCCTGTACGACGAGGCGGCTGAATTACTTCTCAACAAGCCTCCCCCCGGGATGATGCAGATGGGGGATGAGGAGGTTATTTCGTTAAATATGCCGATGAACCATGATGTCCTCGCGCGGGTATTCATCGCGATGGGCGATCTGGAGCGGGCGGCTGTCGAATACGAACGCATCGTGTCGTTCGACCCTGCGGGAAACGACAGGCGGCTGAGGAACCCGAGATTTCGATACCGTTTGGCTAAAGTCTACGAGAAGTTGGGCCGGCGCGAGGATGCGATCGACCAGTACGAGCGCTTTCTCGATATCTGGAAGAACGCCGACCGCGATCTGCCGGAATACAAGGATTCCCGACTGAGGCTCTCGGCGCTGCGCGAGTAAAAGCGTTTACTGTCCCACGAGCTCCTGGGCGGCCCGATCCGCCGCCGCATCACGATAGACAATGGTTTTCGTCGACGGATCGATCAGCCCCGGCCGTCACATATCGATCCGCGGCACGGAAAAGCTGCCCTCGGTGATCTTGTGCAGGGTTCCCTCCTCGTCGAAAAGGCTACCGTTGAATGTGCCGGTCACCATGCCGCCCGGAGGCCCGAAGCTCATGATCTCCAGGATCATCTCCATCTCATCCTCATCCCCGCTGTCCAGGCTGGCAAGGTATTCCCTTATCTCTTTCCTTTCCCCATCCTCGGTGGGAACGATCTCGTACCAGGAGAAATATGTGGGCATGATATCCGGCGTGTTCGCCCGATGAATGCCCATGAAATCCGTTTCGTCACAGGCCAGCTGGATCGTCATTCCGACCGTCATCTCCATCTGCATCCCCGCGCCGGATGGATTTTCAACCATCGCCGCCGTTTCGCAGGTCAGGGAGATGTAACCGTCCTCCGGATAGTATTCCACCCTGCCCTGATCGAAGGTGTACTCCCTGCCGTCGATCCTGTACGAGACTATCCCAGACTCCTGGGCCGAAAGCAGGGCGGGAAAAAGAATTACGACAGCTAGAGCTAGGGCGAGATTCCTCGAAACTGACATGCCATCCTCCTTTTACCATCGATGGCCGCTGCTTCGCGGGACAAGGATGGATTCGATCATCATGTCGGAAATGCGAAATGAGACACAGTCGCGGCTGATATTAGTTGAAGTCCCCGGTGGATGTCAATATGTCCGGATATAACCGGAGCGCAATCCGCTGCGCCTCAAACCATAACCACGTCCCGCGTCGATTCAACTACAGCGGCGGTTGGGATCAGCCGATAATCTTAAAGTGATTGCGGGGGGTTGGATTGTCTGATAGGATCGGCGCCTTGGCATATTTAGCGGATAATGATAAAGGCATGTTGCAAGCGGTCTGCACGGGACTGCCAGAAGAGAAGGGAGCAAAGCGATGAAATTTACGGCTGTATTGCTGTTATCCGTATTGCTGGTAGCGACTTCTTCCGTATGCGCCCAGGAGCGAAGCCACGAGTTTTCCGCAAGTGCCGGTGTCGCAACCGTGCCCGATATAATCGAGGCTTTTATGGAGGTCGCCCCGCTAATCGTAACCGTGGGGCTGATCCGTGAAGATACGAAGTCGGCGACGCCTGCCCTATCACTGCACTACCGTTACCATTCCAGCCGCCTGCTCAGCGTCGGGGGGACATTCGACTACCAGAAATTCGAAAGGGATCTGTACTTCCTCGATGATAAGCTTTCTACGAGCGATATCAATTATTACACCTTCATGGGGAGGGTGGATCTTACCTATCTGAGAACGCGGTTCGTTCGACTCTACTTGGGAGCGAGCGTCGGCATCTCCCATATGAAGGAGAGCGGGGAGGATGTCGAGGACACCAGCCATACTCTCTTTGCGTTCCAGCTGAATGCCCTGGGCCTGCGGCTGGGAGACCAGGTAGCCGCCTACATGGAGCTGGGATTGGGGTTCAACGGTATAATAGCCGGAGGGCTCGCTTTCGAATTTTAGGGTTCGAATCGATCGGGCGGAACGGGGATCCTCCAAGGCGCTATAGAACGGGCGGGATGGAAGCCGTAGTTGCAGGATTGAACATTCTTTCCCGCGTTCAACCGCCCGATCAGGGGGCCAAGGACGGGAAAAAATTTCGTCCCCGATGTCCCTCGTGATTTCGAATCTCACCCGTACAGCCGGCGTTGTCTATTATAATCCCTGTCCCATATTGTACACTTCCGCACCGGGCATGGTACTTGCGAAAATCTTCATTCAGCAGAGCTATCTTCATAAATTTCCTCCGCGTGACATCGAATTGAGCCGCTTATCTATCAAGGGCGGCGGGTCGGCAACAGAGGGGGAAAACGATGAACGGACGGAACAAGGTTTATGTAATCGATCCGGTGGATTCGAAACCCGATTCGAAAATCGGTGTCGATATCTCCCCTTCATTGGGGGAGGACGGGAAGGAGCTTCCCGAGTACCTTCGGTCATCGGAAGACGACAGTCACGGCGATAGTGGCGGTGGGCACGGGAACGATGGACAAAGGAACCGGAGCGATGACGACAGCGACCGTGGAACTTCAAGGGTGCGGAAGAAGGATAGACAGTCCGGTGTTCCTCTGATCCTTTCCTACATCGCCGGGCCCTGTTCCATCCTGGCCACCGCAAGGGGACGAAGGAGCAAGGTCTGGGCGGGACTCGCCGCCTCCAGCGTGATTCTGAGTATTGCGGTCATATGGATGTGGGAGAAGATCCCCTATTGGTCGATGCGTGGAACTCCTGCCGGCGCCGCAATGCTCCTCGCGGCGGTGGCGGCGGTCATATCGGGGTTCTCGGCGTGGACGAAGGCGGTTATCCAGGCAGGGCACTACGAGGGTCCGAGGCTGAGGCGCTCGCCCGGCTGGATCAGGAAGCCGTTGGCGGCGGGGTTGCTCGGCATCATCTTCCCCGGCATGGGGTTGTTCGTCACCGGGCGCGCCAGACAAGCCGCCGTGGCGCTGTGGATCGCCTGCGCGACCGTTATCTCCGTTCTCTTTCTCATCAGTACCGAATGGTTGTGGAATTTCAATGCGTATGCGGGCGCCTTTGCTCTGAATCCCGATACGCTCGAGCACATTTTGATCGGCATCGGTGTCATGGCGGCTCTCGGAGGGCTGGCCTGGGTCGTGCAGGCGCTTAATGGGGCTCGTCTGGCGGGACGGGTTTCGAGCCGGAAGACTGTCACCCGGAATAGCTGGGCCGCGGTGGCGCTTCTTATCTCTGTCATCGCCTTTTCCGCCTTCTCAAGGCCCGCCGTGATCGCCGAAGCGCTCGACGAGGCTGCGTCGGCGGCCCGCGGCAGGGGAATGAGAGTCATTCCTTTAAAGCTCTCCCTGGCGGCGGCCAGTCTCGATCCGTCACGCCCCGGCTATGTCATCAAGGCGATCGGGCTTTACGAGGATATCGGAGATCAGGCGACGGCCGATCTGATGCGGCGGGATCTTATCGGACGGCTGGAAACCTCCGTGCCTCTTCTGGAAGAGGCGGGGATAGTGAGATCGAAGACCGGTGCCCCCGGCGATGCCGCGGTCATCCCGGCGGGATTCGATATCGGGACGATCGGCGCAGCGGCGACCACAACGATCCCCGCCGAGCTGCTCATTCTCGATTGGAAGTTGAACAGTGCGGGCCCTTGATGGTTATCGGGAAAGGCGATAACGGCACTGTCAAGACGGCATCTCTTTACTCACGCGGCGGTTCCCTTTAATCCCGAACAGGAAACGTGTGACTCTCGTGCTCTTCGCCAGCTCGCAGCATAAAACAGTTACTAAGAATGAAGCTGCGCAGATCATGATAAACTCGGTAACGACCCCGCGTCTCAACCGTGTTATGTAGTGCCCCGAGACCGACATGGCCACAAGATGGAAGATGTAGAACGGATAGGAGATCCTGCTGAAATATCCGAGGAACCTGTTTGTGAACGAAAGCGATCTGCGCGCGATGCTGATGACGGCCACGATCCAGAACCAGGTGTTGAATCCGGCCACCAGCGAATATATCA
>CAZPAH010000075.1:0-14521 GCA_964584495.1 uncultured bacterium
GGGTCGGATGTCGCCCGTGGGCTGGGGGTATTTCAGAAGTGATGATATGGTCGGTGGACAGGCCGAAGGGGTCGAATTGATATACAGGGTGCATGCCTGCGACGACGATTCCGACACCGGCGCTTCGGACAGAAGCTGTACGGAAGGCGATGTCCAGAGCATCCAGATCGTGGGCTCCGAAGCGGTATATGACGATGTTTATTCGCTCTCGCCCGGATACGTGTACCCCGGTCAGCGGGATGTGACCTTTTCAATAAACATCAGCAATCCTAATGCGGATGAGATAGTCGCCTTCCCTTCGGTGTCATATCTGCAGATTGACGGTGGCGACTCCGTTCTTACGACTTTCCTCGCCAATGAGACCGTTCTGGTTCCGGGGGCCGCGCATTTCCCGATATCGTTCGATCCCCTTGATATTCCCGGCGGTTTTTCCGCCCCTGATACCATCAGGCTGACGCTGCATCTGCAGGGCACATATATGGAGTCCTCATATTGGGATCAAACCTGGAAGGCTTCGGTCACCAACGGCCTCATTGTCAAGCAGCCGACCTTGCATTTCGAAGCTCATGCGATTCCTTCACCGGACGTCAACCCGGGCGACCGGAAAGTGGAGATCATGCGCATGGAGCTCGACCTCGAAAATATCACGAATATAATTCTCGACAGCCTCATCGTCACGAATCCAAAAGCTCGAATGCCCGGGGGCGAAGCCAGCGATACTAACATCGAGAGGCTCTATCTGTACAAGCAGGGGGCACCGCTTTCAGCTCCGGACGTTTCGGTGGATGGTACGGATCATAAAATTCTAACGAGCAGGCCTTTCGTGGAAGGCGATTCGCTCCTGGCCGCCGCCACGCTAGAAAACGGCAGGGCCGTATTCGCTCTTGCCAGGGGAAGGGTCATACCTCCCTGGGAATCCATATACTACTACGTCGTCGCCGATGTCGACTCCTTCTCGGCGAGCGATGGTGAATTCCTGGATGTCGAGATCTATTCGCCCGACGCGGTTTACACCTCCGGGAACGTCTCGGTGATATTCGAGGAGCAACCGTTGAACTCCGAGGGGAGAAACCGGATAGACGGCTTCTTGAGCTTCCAGGCGAGGATCATCGATAACCTGCCCGACACCATCTACTCGGGCGATAGCGATCAGCTTGTCTTCACGGTTATTATTCCGGCCAACGGACATATACCCGATATTCTCTCGGGGCTCTCCGTCAGAAATTACGGCGATGCCGAAGCCACCTCGCTCATCGATAATCTGCGTCTCTGGGCCGACAACGGAGACGGAAGTTTCTCGGCGGAAAATGACGGTTATCTGGGAACCCTGCACAATACGGGGAATCGGTTTCAGATTTCGGCCCTCTCGCTGCCGGTGATCGGCTCGAAAAGATTCTTCTTCACGGCCGATTTCGGCTGGGGATTCACCGAGAAGCTCAACGTGAGATTCGGGATCCCCTTGGATGGAGTCGAATATGTCTCGGGCAATGATGGGCCTTTGAATTCGAATATGATCGCCGGCTCGTCCCAGGTTCTCGTCAGGCGCGAAAGTATCACGATCGAGACCCTCGATTCGGGCGATGGATCCCATACGGTTCATCCGGGCGCATTCGACATGGAGCTTCTGGGGCTGACGGTCGTCAACAACACCTTGGGTTCCGTTACCATAGACTCTCTCAAGCTGCGGGGCGAAGAGGATCTGTTCGCCTGTGAACCTATAAAAAACTTGCGGTTGTTTCACGATGACGGTGACCTGATATTCGATCCCGCGACGGACACTCAGGTTTCGATCGCCGCATGGTCTGATGGTGGAGGACTCTTCGCAGATGTCGGTCTGGATATCGCTTCGGATTCCCAAGAGATCCTGTTTGTATCGAGCGACCTGGATTCCTTCAAAACAGTCGATAACGAGACCCTCTCGGTGTGGCTCCAATCGGAGACAGATCTATACCTCTCCGCCTCCACGGAAAACCCTTACGAGATCGACGGCGATTTTCCGTTGATCAATGAGGCGGCGCCGATAACGGATGGAATGCTGTCGTTCCAGCTGGAGCTTTTCGAAGGCCGGGACAGCACCATTTCCGGACGGACAAAGAATATTCTGATTATGGATCTCACCGTGCCGGGAAACGGATGCATGGATGATACCCTGACCGGAATCACGGTTATCAATAACGGCACAGCCGGGGAAGAGCATATCGAGCGGGCGCTGCTCTGGAGAGACGATGGTGACGGATCATTCGATCCGGCAGAGGACGATTCCATCACCGTTATGGTTCCGGCTGGAATTAAAACATATTCCTCTTCCGCCTTGTCGGTGCCGTTGAGCGGCGATACAGGACAGAGATTCTTTGTTACCGTGGATCTGATGGACGATTTCAAGACCGGAGCGACGATTTTGGCCGGTATCCCGAAGATGGGAATCGAGGTCGGATCGGATAACGACGGTCCCGTGGACGGCAGTGTCTTCGACGTAAAGAGTATTCTGATACCGGTTCCCGACAGAGTGACATTTTACACCAGCATCCTGGGTAACAAGAAGGTTCACGGCGGCGGCAAGAACGTTCTCAACATGGTTCTTGGAGCGTACAACAGCTATGCCCAGCCCAAAACGCTTCAATCCATAGTGTTGCTCAGGAGCGGAACCGCCAGGCCGGAGGAAATCGTCAGGGCCAACGCCTACGCGGATACCGACGGTGACGGGTTATTCAAAGCCGATCACGATAAACTGCTCCAAACCCTGGAATCTACCGGTGTTCTCTTTGACTTCGATGCGCTTAACCTGACGCTGGCTCCTTTCAAGAGCAGCCTGCTGTTTATTACATACGATATCCCGGTCACGGGCGTCCGTGATTCGGTTTCCGTGGATTTCAGCGTCTCCGACCGATCGTTGATCGGATTCATCGAGGGGCACATCGTCATCGAGGGCGAATTTCCGTTGAACTCGGCGGGCGAAGATCAGACCGATGGTATGATCGCCTCGCAGATCGAAGTCACATCTTTGAACAGCGCCCGGGTCTCGCCCGGCGATATAGACGTTCCGTGTTTTTCGTTCCGGTTGCCGTGCAACGGAACGGACGGTGACTCTCTTGTCAGTATCCTGCTCGACAACGAAGGCTCCTGCTTGCCGGGGATCGACATCGAATACCTCAAGCTCTGGAAGGAATCGGGAGGAAGCGCTGAGAATTTCGATCAGGGCGAGGAGGAGTTCCTCAGTTACTTCGTATGGAACGGCAGCAGCTGGAGCAATGTCTCGAGTCTTTGGAGATATATCGGCTGTGACGGGCTGCAGCTGCATGTGACCGCCGATTTCTCGACAACGGCTGTCGACGGCCGAACCGTCGAGCTGGCTCTTCCGTTGGAAAGTGTCGAGGTTCTATCGGGAAATGACGGCCCAATCGATAGAATTGTAAGATCGACGGCCAGGGTGACCGTGACGACCGACCCGATAATAGTGGCCTTCGAGGTCCTGCCGCCGGTTACGATCGGCCAGGAGTTCGACGCGCCGCTCGATATCAGTAACGTGACCGATACGTCTCTTGTCTCCGTTCGGCCCGACAGCTTCACTTATTCGGGTGACGGGGTCCTTAACCTGCTTTCGGGGCCGGTACCCTCGAACATGGACCTCGGTGCCCACAGCGGTGGGTCCTTCGTGTGGACTTTTAACGCTTCAACCGCCGGGAGCGTTGTTTTTCGAGCCAAGGCTCTGGAAGAGAGCGGCGGCGCCGTCAGCCGGCTCGAATATTCGGACACCCTTCTGGTGGAAAATGTGCCCGATAACTTCAACATCACTATCGACGATCTTTCTCCGGTAAGCTTGAACAGGGGACACCGTGACGCCTCCGTGGTGGAGATTATAGCCAGCTACGGCTCGGCCTGTGAGCGGTGTGCCCGGGTGGATCTGGCATCTATCGGCATACTATTCACGGATGGAGCTGGAGTCGGCCTACCGATAAAGGATGTGATCTCGAAGATAAGTCTGGAAGACGAGTCTATGGTTCTGTTCTCGATGTCGACATCCGAGGTGCTGGATTCGGTGGTCGACCTGTCGCCGGCCCTTCCCGTTCTCTTCCGTCCCGGCGAGATGAAGATATTCAGGGTTTCCCTCGATATATCGGAGAGCGCCTCGGTTGGAAGCTTCAAGATGTCTATTAACTCCGCCGATTACTTCATCCTCCTTGACCATAACAACGGGGGCCCGGTTGTTTTCGGAGGCTCTTCGTTCCCCTGGTCGACCAACACGATCACTCTCAAGGATCCCGCGGTCGAGCTGCTGGCAGGCATGAATGGAACCCTTCCCTTACAGGTGAACAGGGGGCAGGAGGACGTAAGAGCGTTCACCCTGGTCCTTTATAACTCGGGAGGATCCTCGGGTGCCGATATCAGCGTGTCGGAGATTGAATTCATGACCGTGGATACCGACACCGATTCCCTACCTCCCTCATATTTTCTGAAAAAACTCAGGCTGAGCGATATCTGGGGCTATAACCACTTTGTTATCGGGGTTTTCCCGGGAGCGTGGGGAGTACGGTGCGTTTTCCAGCCGGAATTGATTGTATCGGCCCATGTTCCGTTCGTGCTGAACGCTTATTTGGATTTGCTCGAAGAGCCCGCGGCAGAGGGATTTTCATTCATTTTACCCGACAGTCTATCTATCGTGGCTAGAGATATCAACTCGGGGCAGACGGTCGAAGTGAAGCCGGATTCCCAGGAAGGATACAGTTTTCCCATGAACAGCGGGGAGGCTCTCTTCATCGATCCACTCAACAGCTTTATGGTCTCAGGTGAAGGCTTGCTGCCCGCCAAGGTCGCCGGCGGAGCGGAAAATGTAGACGCCCTCCGGCTGATTCTTCAGCACACTGGAGCCGCCGGTGAGTCACGGGCGGCGATTTCGGGCTTGACGCTGAGGTTGCTCAACCAGATAGGAGACGGTATTCCTAATAATGCGATTATATCCGCGGTAAGGGTCGAATTCTCAGACAGCGTCATATGCTCCGTGTATCCGACGGTTCAGGATACTTCATCCTATATAAACCTGGATTTTCCCGGGATGGTATTTATCGAGCCGGGAAACTCGCTTGTATTGGAAATCTCCCTGGATGTGAAGCAATCCGCTTTAACCGGTTTCTTCCAGGTTCAGCTGTACGGAAACGCCGTGAAGGTATATGACGGGACCTCCGGGACCGTGTTCGACGGCACGGAAGGATCTTTTCCTCTCTCGAGCGGATTGGCGCAGATAATACTACCGGTGGAAAGCATCTCCTTTATGGCCGAGGGGGAGCTGCCCGCCAATATCGTGGCGGGCGAGATGGTGAAGGTTTTCAATGTCCGTTTCGAGAGAGAAGGTGGGACCGGGGGGGCGCTGGCACTGATTGAATCTCTCAATCTGTCTTTCGCCGATGAGAATGACGATCCCGTCGATATCACTTCGAACATAGAGGATATATCGCTCGAAGGCGAATCGGGTGCCCTGCGCACGGCGATGGTACCGATTGAAGGGGGAGTCCGAGTCGAGTTCGAGGATATTAAGGAACTGGGATCGGGAGAATCCATCGATCTGGGTCTGTTTGTGAAGATCGCCCCCGGAACGGGGCTCAAGATGGTATCGGCGATGGTAGGCTCATCGTCTGATATATCGAGCATCGATGAAACGACGGGGAACCCCGTTGCCGTATATCCGGTCGCGGGCCGCCAATTCCCCTTCAGCTCCGGCAGGGCGGCTTTGATGGGGGCAAGTCTCGAAGGCTCCTTCTCGAATTATCCGAATCCATTTATAGCCAGCAGGGAGAAGACGACGGTCACCTTCTACATGCCGGGTGACGGCACAGTCTCTATCCAGGTATACACCATTCTGGGGCGGCTCGTTAAAACCCTCGCGATGAATGAAAGGCGAAACAAGGGACCGCATCAGGACATCCAGTGGGATGGAAATAACGGAAGAGGCGAGAAGGTGATCAACGGAGTTTATTACCTCGTGCTTAAAGCGAAGATAGACGGCAGTGAGCGGATTATTAAACGGAAGGTCGCGTTGGTACGCTGATGTTTTCGATTGTCGCGAATATGAACGGCAGGAATATCGGCCTGGCGGTAATGGCCGGCGTCCTCCTCTTCTGTGCCCCTCTTGCGGCTGACGACGAGGGCGGCGGCACTGTGAGCCCGTTCGCCCTGGGAGCGGGAGGACGCAATATAGCCATGGGAGGGACCAGGGCGGCGGTTTGGGGAGGGTCATACGCGCTTCTTTGGAATCCTGCGGGACTGTGTCAACTGGAACGCGGTGAAGTCAGCATGTTTCATACAAAGCTGTTCGACGAATCGTGCTCCTACTCGTCCCTTATAGGGTCTTATCCGTTCACCGATATGGGTGTTGTTTCGTTCGGGGTGCTCAGGCTCGAGATCGGCGGAATCGAACGCAGGGATTGGCAAAATCTGCCGGTGAGCGGAGAATTATCAAACAAGCAGATAAGATATGTATTCGGCTACGCAAAGGACCTGTACAGGGGATTTTACAGCGGAGTCAGCATGAAAATGGACCGTTTCGCGCAGGGATCGTACGTCGCGAACGGATTCGGATTGGATATCGGTTTCGGATTTCGACCCGATTTGAGCTCTCGATTGGTAGACGGCGCGGCTTTCGGTCTTACCTTTTTCAACGTTCTGGAGCCGAAGTTTAAGCTCGCCTTCGAGGAATCGGGGGATCCATACGGCACCAGAGCTGGATTCGCCCTTTGGAGATCGCTCAATAAAGGACTCGATGACCGGTTCCTTCTGGCCGTGGATATCGATAAGACCAAGTACGATGATGCCCGGATGCATTTTGGATGTGAATACAGCATGAAGGGAATGTTTGCCGCCAGAGGCGGATGGGATTCCGGGTTCCCGACGTTCGGGTTCGGATTTAACTTCTACTCTATCCAGATAGATTATGCTTATCGAAACAGCGATCTCGATTATTACCATCTTTTCTCCTTGTCCTATGAATTCGGGCCGTCGAAGGGCTGGAGGCTCGAGAAGCGGAAACAGATGAGGGAAGAGAAAATAAAGAGGGAAATTGAAAAAGAGACGATCAGGTACGAGGCCGGGCAGATAGAAAATTCATTATCGAAAGCCCGGGAAGCTCTTGCGAAGCAAAAATTCAAGTCAGCGACGGAATATTTCGAAACGGTTCTTCTCTGGGACCCTGAAAATCGGGAAGCAAAGGCCGGGAAGCTCCAGGCCGATGGATACATTTTGGTGATGGTGGCTGATTCGTTGTTCGAGGCGGGAAAGTACGGTGAAGCTCTTCTGCAGTATCGCCGCGGGAATGAGGCCCTGAAGGCCGATGTAATAAACACACGTATCGAGAAGTGTGAGGAGATAATCAGCCGGACGACCAATCAAAAGCAGATGATCGAAAACATGTTCGCCAGGGCCCTGGAGCTGTATTCGGAGAGAAAATGGTCCGAGTCGGCCAAGGTGTTCAATCAGGTGTTGGATCTCGCGCCGGACCACGATATCGCCCGCAATTACTACGATAAGGCGAATGCAAGGTTCGCTGAAGAATACTCCAGGGTTCTTCGGCGGATACAACTTTCGATCGGAAAGAACCGCTACGGGGAAGCCTTGGAAGAGGTCCGGGCCGGTTTGGAGATGTATCCAGGAGACAATGAACTTGAAAAACAGCTCGCCGAAGTAAGCAGACTTAAGAAGCAGGGTGAATCGGCCGCTCAAATATCGGCAAGTAATGAAGCGGATGAGATTGTCCTCTCCCGGGATGAGATCGAAGAGCTTCGACCGATATATGATGAGGGCGTGGAATTTTTCAAGAACGGCGAATTCGACAAGGCGATTGGGGAGTGGGAAAATGTTTGGAAACGCTATGCGAAGTACGAGAAGGTCGAGGATTACCTGGTGAAGGCGTACCTCTACTGGGGGATGGAGCTATACACAAAACATGATTACCAGGAAGCCCTCAAAATATGGGGGAAGGTGCTCGAAGTGGATCCGGATAATGAAAAGGCCGTTAGATATATTCGAAGAACGAGAGAGGAACTCGGCAGGCTCGAAAGCGTGTCCGGATAATAGAGAGGCTATGTTTAGATGAAATTGGTGAGCCTTAAGGTGCAAATCACTTTTTTCGTAATCATGCTCGTGGCGGGGCTTGTCGGCGCCTTCTCGTGGACGATCGCCCGGATACAGCAGGGAGTTTTGCTCGACGAGCTAACGGAAGTCGTGATCCTTCAGGGACGGAATCTGGCTCTCAACTACTCCAAGCCCCTTCTGCATACCGATCCGGAGTTCGAGCTTCATCCGCATATTTCCGGAATGCTCCAGAATAATACCGATATCAAATCGATATTCGTGGTCGACAATAAAGGAACGATTAAAGGGCACAGCGATCTCCGAATGATAGATAGGGAGTATGTTCCTGCGGTGGATTTGAAAAAGACGAAATATCTGTTACGCCTTTTCGACGGAGAGGAGCTCAGAGAAAACAGCGAGCTTCTAGAAGCTCGAATCCCGGTAACGGATCTAAACGAGATCATCGGATATGTCTATCTGACATATTCAAAACGGAGAATGCAGCAGGCTCTCGGCGAGATCTACAAAAGAATTTTCAGGATCGGTCTTATCGCGCTTGCGGCGGGTTCGATAGTGTCCCTTCTTCTGGCTTTTCATATAACCAAGCCGGTGAGCATACTCACTGACGGCGCCGAGCTGATAGGCCGGGGAGAGCTCGATACAAGGATAAATGTGAAATCGGTGAAGGAGATCCAGGCCCTCGCCGACACATTCAACCAGATGGCGGAAAGGTTGGCGAAAGATCGCAGCGCGATGCTGGAAAAGGAGAGAATGGATAAGGAGCTGGAGATAGCAAAAAGCATTCAGGAGACACTCCTTCCGTCTAATATACCGAAGATGAGGAACTTCGAGCTGGAAGCCTATTACAACCCGGCCGCCCAGGTCGGGGGGGATTACTTCGATTTGATACCGGTCGACAAGGACAGACTCATGCTGGTTGTGGGAGATGTCGCGGGCAAGGGAGTTCCCGGACTGGTGATAATGGCGATGGCCCGAGTAATGGTGAGGGATCTTGCGCTCAGGGGAGAGAGCCCTGCAAGGTTGCTTCGTTATCTGAATATGCATCTGAAAGAGGACATTAAGAAGAACCTGTTCCTGACAATGTTTTGCGGAATACTCGATGTTAAAAACAGAACGTTCGATTACGCCAGCGCCGCCCATATGCCTCTTTTCTACTACAAGCATGAGGAAGGGGTCGTCTACATGCTCGGAACCCAGGCAAAACCGCTGGGATTTTTCTCCGATGAGGTTTTTTCGGCCGGGCTGGAAGAGAACAGGCTCATTATGAATCCGGGCGACCTGCTGCTTCAGTATACGGATGGATTGACCGAGATGCGTAACAAGGCCGGCGATGAGTTCGGGCTCGAAAAGATCGTATCCGTGGTAGGTGCGGCTGCCCACGAGGGGGCACGCAGCCTGTTGTACAAGGTAATAGATGAACTGGGTAAATTCAGAGGCGAGGTCCCGCAGAGTGACGATTTGACCTTGCTCGCGGTAAGCCTCACGCACGATAAGGCCTTGGGATACGCTGGGAAGGATACGGAAAGTGCCGATACGATTATTATCGGCGAGAGAGAATAATAACGAACGCTGAATTATGATACTGCAAAGAATAAAGAGAGATCCATTTATAATCCGTGTCGGTTGCGATGAGCCGCAGGGCCAAAAGTCTACGGATAAGCTTATAAGTCTTATTCTGACCGCTTCTGAATGCAGGGTAGATTCGATTCTGATCACGCCAGCCGGAAATGTTCCGGACTACGAGGACGATATATTCAGAAATATCATCGATAGAAACCGGATAATCAAAATGGCGAATGACAGCGAGGAACCGATAAGGGATGAAAGAGGAAATTATGTAATTTGCCGCGGCGACGGAATCGTTTGTCTCAGGGATGGTTCTGACAGGGACAGGTACTCTATCGGTGTCGAGGCGAACATGGATAACGTCGTGTTCGCTCCGAAAATAGCGGCTTTGATTTCCAACATTATGGGCTTCTCCGGAGTTCTTTCGTTCGGAGTCCGATTCAGCATCTACGAATTGCTCGATAATATCGTGGAATATGGAGCGAATGATGTGAACCGGGCCCGCGTAGAGATCGGCCTCAGAAGGGAAGGAGATAAACTAGCCGTATCGATTACCGATGAGGGTATTGAGTTCGATTCAACAAGCGGCAAGGAGTTCGATCTTGATAGTTATTTGCGGAGCGGCGGGAAAAGAGGGTTGGGGTTGATGATGATCAAGAAAATGAATAAGAGCATGCAGTACTCGAGAGACAAGGGGTACAACAGAATCGTTATCGAAAAGAATATTCTTAGCGAAGAGCAATCTTGGAAGGAGAATGCAATGTCGTCTTTTAAAGCTGATATCACCCAGCCGGTCGAGGGTGGAGCCTGTAGAGTAGATCTCAAGGGAGATCTTGATTCCAAGGGCGCTTTGACCCTGGAAAAGCTCATGAACGATCTGCTCGACAAGAAGATCCGGTACGCAATATTGGATTTCGAGGATGTCACATTCGTCTCGAGCGCCGGAGTCGGCATGCTCCTGGGATTGGTCTCTTCCTTGAGAAGGGATAACGGCAGGGTGATATTTATAAATGTGTCACAGAAGGTGAAGTCGGTGTTCGGACTGCTCAATCTCAACGACTACTTTGAGTTTTCGAGCCCGGATGAATTGGTCAACCGTTAGCGATTAGAGTCGGAAATGTCGAAGAATATTGAAGCAATATCGGATGAAGAGATCGAAGCCAAAATCAAGCGGCTCGAAATGAGCCTTGAGAACAAGAACTTCGCATTCGAAGCCTTATCAAGGCTGTTCGAAAAACTGGGAACTACCCTAGAGCTGGAAAAAATTATCCGGCTTTTCTCCATGACGCTGGTCGGGCAGCTGAGCCTGAGCCAGATATCGTTCTATATCAATTGGCGGGAAACAAAGACGTTGGAAATATATTATTCGCTCGGTATGGGACGAGAATCAGTATTGGAATCAGTGAAGATTGAAAACAAGTTCATCCAGTGGGTGCTGGGGCAGCAAAGCCCCGTCAGGATAGATCGATACAGGGTAAAGCCGGACGCGATAGATTCAGATGACGTCGGGATCCGGGACCTCCTTTTGAAAAGCAATTATTGTTACGCCTGTCCGTTGATGGATGGTGACGATCTTCTGGCGATGATCATGTTCAGCCAAAAAGTGACGGGCGAAGGTTTTACCGATTTCAACATCGAGATCCTGCACATGATAGTAAGTGTCGCCGCAATGACGATAAAAAACGCCGCGATGTACCAGGAAACACTGCAATCGAAAATGGAGCTGGTGAAGTTCTCGAAGTTGAAGAAGGAGTTCATGCATCATACTTCGCATGAATTGAGAACGCCCCTGACGGTGTTGAAAAGCGTCCTGTTCTCGATGGAGCCTGTGGATGGACGCGACACGATGCTCGCCGAGATGGCCAGGGAAGCGGTGGATAAGCTTCAGGACGTGGTCGATCAGGTGCTATCGCTTAATGATGTCGAATTGGATGATTCGTTCTTCTGTTTTCAGGAAACGAATGTCGCCATGTTTCTGGAGAATTATTTCAGGGACGTGGTTCCCAGGTTGGGGGAGGAAGGGATCACCGTAAAAATAGACAAGTTCGAGGATCCCGGGAATATGCAGGTCGATTCGGCGAAGATCAAGATCGTTCTGGATAAGATTATCGACAACGCGGTTTCTTCGATTGAGCCCGGAGGCACGATCTTACTGAGCACGTCATTGGACGGGAACGCCCCCGGCGACGCTGATGGTACCGAGATCAAGGCCAAGGACATCCTTGATGGCTGGGTGGATTATTTCAGGAATGCGGATGAAACAATGTCTGCAGTTGAGAGCATCGAGCGCAAAAATGCAAGGATGGAACCGGGACCTGATTACGAGGGATACTTCGTGATCCGGATCAAGGATGACGGCGTCGGGATCCCGTCGAATGAGATCGAGCTGCTCGCGGAACCGTTCACGAGAGCCTCCAACTCCAAGCTGAGCGATGTCAAGGGGCTCGGCCTGGGCTTGTCGATTTCTCAAAAGATTATTGCGGGGCATGGGGGGCATCTGTTCTGCAGGAGTTACCGGGGAGAGGGCGCCGAGTTTTCCATCTGGTTGCCCGTCGTGAAAAGGTCGGCTCCCGCCGACGAGTAATGTCGAAACAAAGTTTTACGACAGATCAGTTAATCAATTGAAATATCGGCAGGCAAAGATTACTCTCCCGTCAGGAGGGTCTCTTATGAGTGAGAAGGCATTTCAGGATTACTACCCGGACGACCTGAACCACTGCTACGGCTGCGGGCAGCTGAACGAAAGAGGGCTCAAGATAAGAAGTTACTGGGATGGCGAGGAGACCGTCGCGATCTTCAACCCTTGGCCATGCCACACGGCCATCCCGGGCTATGTGTATGGAGGGCTGATAGCCTCCCTCATCGATTGCCATGGCACCGGAACAGCAGCCGCCGCGGCTTACCGCGAAGAGGGACGCGAGATGTCCACCGATCCGCCGATACGTTTCGTCACAGCGTCGCTGAGCGTCGATTACCTTAGACCCACGCCCATGGGGGTTCCGCTGGAGGTCCGCGGAACGGTGGAGGAGATAACGGGGCGCAGGGTCGTGGTGAGCGA
This sequence comes from uncultured bacterium, assembly GCA_964584495.1. Lineage (GTDB taxonomy): Bacteria > Krumholzibacteriota > Krumholzibacteriia > Krumholzibacteriales > Krumholzibacteriaceae > CAZPAH01. The sequence goes on from CAZPAH010000075.1 coordinate 12,704, forward strand.
GACGCTGTCGGCGGACGGCAGGATCTGCGCCAGGGGGCGGGTCGTGGCGGTCAGGATGCCGGAAAAGATGATATCGAAGAAGGAAACGCCGGGGGAATGAGATCGATAAGGAAAGTGTTGCTGCGGATCCCGGAAATCTTCGGGATACACGCGGTTCCAAGAGGGGATCTTCGCGTTCTTGAGACGGTCAAGCGGGATCTGCTTCCCCCGGGTTACGAGCCTCGCGAGAATTTTATTCCCCAAGGGCGGATAGGAAACGCGGGGTTTTCCCTGAACATCGAGAGCCAGCTGAAATTACTGGCATCTTTCTCCGACCCGCATCTCCAGGAGCTGTTCCGGGTCCTGAGGAACAGCGATGATATAAACACGGGCAGAAGCGGCATCGATTACAAGGGCCGGGATCTGATCCATAACGGCTACTATCCCACTCCCGACGCGGAGCTGTACGCGGCGATGATCTCAACGATGAAGCCGGCCCGGATAATCGAGGTCGGCTCGGGCTACAGCACGGTGATAGCAAGGACCGCCGTCGAGCATGCCGGCCTGAAATGCGAAATCCACGTTATAGATCCGCTCCCCCGCAGGGAGATCGAGAATTATGCCGATAGAATAGAGTACAAGCCTGTAGAGGAGAGTTCCCTCGTCGATCTCGAGATGGCGCCGGATACCCTTTTATTCATCGATTCCAGCCATGCGTGTAGAAGCGGAGGAGACCTGCCCTTTTTATACTGCCGCCTGCTGCCCGCCCTTCCGCCCGGCGTCCTCGTCCACGTTCATGACATCTTCATCCCTTACGACTATCCAGATAACTATTTCGAGAGGTTTTACACGGAAGGGTATCTGCTGCACGCCCTGCTGGCGAACAGCTCCAAATTCGAGGTGGTGTTGTCCACCCACAACCTTTCAAGAAACTACAAGGAGCCGATGCAGGCGGCTTTCGGGCCCTCCGTGGGGGAGGACCCGCTTTTTTTCGGGGCATCCTTCTGGATTAGAAGCGTACGGTGAAAGGGGGGAACATGGGCATTCTATGGGAGATACTGCAATCCGGCTTCATTTACGGGCAGAAGAGAAAGTCGGATTCGATCGAGGACAGGATCGATTTCCTGGAGGAGCAGCAGCGCAGGACCCGCGATACGCTGCAGGCGCTCGTCAGGAAACTGGAGGAGATCCACCGGTTGGACATCGATGGGGATGGATCGATAGGATAGATCGATACTATGAGCGGGGCCAATAAAAAAAGGGGCAATTCCATTCTTGCCGGCGTTTTGATCTCGCTGGCGATGGTGGTTGTCTTCCTCCTGATTCTGGAAGCGGTGCTCAGGACGACGCACCTCTTCGGGGCGCGTGTCGCCTACGCCGATCCCGACTCGCTGATCGTCTACAGGTGGAGCGCGGGGCGTGATTACTGGTATTTCAATGAAAACGACCACCCGATCACCGGAACGATCAACAGCTTCGGCTGGAGGGACAGCGAGAGGGAACTCGCGAAACCGGAAGGTGTCTTCAGGGCGGCGGTTCTCGGGGACAGCTTCGTCTCCGCCTTCCAGGTCGAGCGGGACTCGACATTCCTCGCGATAGCCGAGAACGAGCTTAATCTTTCCAGCGGCCCCCACGTGGAACTGCTGAATTTCGGGATCGACGGGGCGACTCAAAGCGAGGAGCTGCTGATCCTGAAGCGGGACGTCATGCGGTTCGATCCCGATCTGGTGATCGTTCTGTTCAATCCGGCGAACGATATACCGGACATATCTCCGGCGACCACCGGTGATATGCGGCCGTTCTACCAGATAAGGGAAAGCGGGGAGCTGGTGCTCGACA
>CAZPAH010000076.1:0-14418 GCA_964584495.1 uncultured bacterium
TAGATCGACGCAGCTCCCCCCCTCATCCCAGGTGCCCAGCTTTTCCCTGAAATACTTCACATTGGCGCCGGCCGTGAAATTGCTCACGGGTGAATATCCCAACCCGAGAATCAGCTGGTAATTGTAGCTTCTGATCTTATCGGTCGGCCCGAATATGTCATACCCCTGGATATCCGGCCTGTAGGTGTAGACGACACCGCCGCCCATGATAAACCGGCTATTTATCCGGTTGTAAAAGGACAGGTTGTTGTATCTCGTATCTATCAACCACTCGGCGTGAGAAATACCGACACCTCTGCCTTCCAGGTACTGAAGGGCGCCGGGTGCGGCCAGCCAGTTGAACGGGTCTCCGCGCAGCGCCGCTTTCGTCTCTCCCATGGCTATGGACTTGCATCCAATGGAATGCGTCAGGTAATTCGCCCCGGTGGAGCCGGAACCCTCGAGCGCCAGTGTCAGTGACGGAAACAGAAACTGCAACACCAATCCCGTTACCAGCGCATGTCGCAATGTTGTTATTCCTGTGTGTTTCATGATCGATTCCATCACTTTCTAATGAACCACGATTATGGGATTCTTGCTGACGACTTCTCCGCCGGCCCTCTTGACCATCACGTAATATACGCCGCTGGCCACCGGGCTGCCCCTGCGGTTCGTGCCGTTCCAGCTAATGGTGGAGGACGCCTCAACGTCATCCCTGCTCCAGACCTCGAGACCGCTTTCGTTATAGATCGCGACCGATCCGCCGGCGGGCATCCCGTCGATCACCATATTTCCCATCGATGGATTGAAAGGCACCGGGTAAATATTCAGATCCTGGACGACCGATGGAGGCGCCGGGTCCTCATTGTCGATCTCGAGCTCCTCGATCGTGGAAATTGCCATATTCTTGTTCTCGTCGTAGGAGACGGCCCTGAAATAGTAAAGGTCCGCTTCGTCGAGGGAACTTACCTGAACCGTATGGGTCGTCTGGTATCCCCCATCGTCCCACTGGCTGTTCAGGTCGAGACTCTCATCATCTGAATCGTAAATCAAAAATCCGTTCGTAGGGTCGGCCGTTATCCAGGTAACGTCGTAGACGCCTTCATCGGTTTTTCTGAAACTCGAGATCCGGCAGATGCTCTTCGTCGCCTCGTCGGCGCCGTTCGGAATCGTTATACCGGAGACGGGGGCCGATAAACCGCTGACATCGCCGTTCGAATTCTTCGCCTTGACCCTGTAATAAAAACGGGATCCCTCGGCGATCCCCGAATCCACGTAATAGGGGGTGGCCGTCGCATTCACACTGTCGATAAGCTCGAACCCGTCATCCGGGCTCAACGAGCGGTAAACAAGGTATTTGGTAACATCGGGTTCTGGATTCGCCGTCCAGTTGACCATGAATTCCACTGTATCCTGCGCCGCCACAGGTGCGGAAATCAATAGAAGCGCGAACATCAAGAATGTTGCCTTTGCACAGTTGGAAGTCATTCTCTCCTCCTCAATGATCCGTACACGATCTCCCCCAGAATAAACAAATTCCCGATTTATTCAATATTATTTTCTTCGAGATCCTTTCTTCAATCGTATCGCGACTATTTTTGAATTTAGATTTATCTGTTCGATAATCGTCTGATTAAATCCCGTTCCGTCGTTGCATTCTGCCAGAGCGCATCTCATCATGGGTCCGGGATTTTCTTGACCGACGGCCGATCGGCTTCGTGATGATGTCCGATGATTCCTTGTAAAAACCTATCACTTCTCTCTCCGGTCTACCGTCAACTAATGTCAAAATTCTTGAACTGGCAAACGTTTTTTTCCGCAAATTACCTGCCACTTTCTTCAAAAATTATTTTCTCGCGCTCTTCTGCTTCCTTGACGATCGATCGCGCCGAAATCCTTTATGAGGGCATCCACCTATGGACAATCGTTCCTCCGGGCACGAACTTATCAGGTGAAACGCCTGAAAGGACAAGGAGTACGGCGCGGCTCCGATGATTTTGCTAGACAATATCCGACGGTTTATATAGCTTTGACCCTGAATTGCGAAAAAGATCGCCTCCGCGGTTCGAGGTGCCTGAAAATTTTATTGGAAATATCCCGGGATAATGACGGCGGCCCGAAGGTATAATAATTGCTGGACACTGATAGCCCAATAATACGTTTCCAATGAAGGGGGAGATCATGAGTTCGACAACAATACGGAAGCATTGCGGCATATCGTTCATATTTCTTTTATCTATACTGCTTTCATCGGCCCCGGTCAGCTCTAAAAACATCCACATGGCTCCCGGCGGCAACGATTCTTCCGGCAACGGCACGATCGGCAATCCTTACGAAGGATTGCAAATGTGTCTCTCGATAGCCGTTCCCGGCGACACGGTTTTCATTCATGAGGGCGAGTACTGGAACGAGCCGAGAAACGGCGGGTACCGTATATACGGCGAGCCCGGCAACTGGATTGTGATCACGAGCTATCCGGGCGAATCCAAGCCCATCTTCCGCGGCGTCGAGCCTTTGACGATAGCCGACGGCGTCACGAGCGCCGATAACAAGGTCGATTCGAAATATTTCGTTCTCAAGGACATCGTTTTCGACAGGGTGAACCCCAATTACCACTGTCTCCATATAATGGACGGCGGGACGTGGGAAGGAAGGTCGGAGACCCCGATCCACGATTTCATAGTAGACGGCTGCGAATTCTACACGGCCGGCGTCAACGCCGAGGGGATCAAACTGGCGGGCACCGATCATTTCGTTATCAGGAACTGCACCTTCAATTTCAGCAACACGAAGAACATCGCCCTCGCGGGGATGGGATGCCATTACGGGGAGATCTACAACAACACGATCGATTCGTGCAACCAGGGCGGCATTCAGTTCAAGGGCGGCAGCTGCAATATCGTAGTAAGGAACAACAGGATTAATTACTGCTACTATTCCGGGATCAATTTCGGCGGTGACGCTTGGTACGAATACGCCAGGCCCTCTCTCGAGGAGATGGATCTGCCCCGCTACGAATGCAAGGACAGCGAGGCGTACAGCAACTACATATATAACTGCTACTACGCCGTCGAATTGAACAGCGTCAGGGGCTGCAAGGTCTACAACAACTTCTTCTGGAGGGACGATAACGCTCCCGGCGACATGGAGTATCCGGTGGGAATGACGGGCGGCCAGATAGGCGTCCGGCACTCGAGCGCGTCGCTGGCCAACGATGTGCCCAGCCACCGCTGCGAGATCTACAACAACATATTCTACTTCGCCGAAAGGGAAGAGGGCTACGGCAATGTTATCTGGTGGGGATCGGTCGGCGATGAAGGGGACAGCTCCAGCACGTTCAAGTTCTACAACAACCTCTTCTACTGTTTCGAGGATCCTTCCAAATCCTTTGGCACATGGGACTGGGGAGGAAGGGTGGACATGCCCGACACGTCCGCCAACATATTCGGCGCCGACCCGATGCTGTGGCTAGATCCCACGTACAATGTTCACAGGCCGACCGCCACGGAGGCCAACCCGGTGTGGGCCGCGGGGATCTATCCCGATCCGCCCGCGGGATTTCCTTATAACGACTACCTGGGCATTCCGTATAAATTCACTCCGTCGATAGGCCCTATCGAGATCAACACGGAGGACAGCGCTCCGCCGATCATTCCGCGAAACATGAATATCGGCCCCTTTTAAAGGCCGGAGCGGCGGCTAGTAGAAAAGGTTGTCCCTGTCGATAGGCGTCTGGTACCAGAAGCTGCCGTCGTAGCGGGCATTCCTCCAGGTTTCTTCATCGTAGAAGTAGACTCGTGACCGTACCGGCTTCAGCTCGATGAATCCGGTGCCCTTCAAGCGTCTTCCCGCGAGGTCACCGGTGACGCTCGTAATCACCGTGTCAAAGCGCCTCGAGATGGCGAATCCAAGGATCGCATCGAGGCAGCTTCCAAGATTCCGACCCGGATTCTCGCAGAGTATGTCTATGATCTTCAGTATGTTCCTCTTGATATCGCGATAGAGCACGCAGTAGCCGATTCTACTCCCGTCGTTCGTGATCCAGAAGGTGAATAGATCCTTCTTTATAACCGCGGGGACATCGATCGCCTTCCATCGGAGGAATTCCGCGTCCCGCAGCGGGAAGAACTGGAAATCCCGGGCGGTTTCGAACGACCACCGCTCGACACGGTCGTCGAACGCCTCCACCGGCTTCAGGATCAGGCCGCTCTTCCTGCCGTATGCGCGGATCCGGTTGTACAGCCTTACCGGTGGTCCGCCCGCCGAGGCGACCCTCTTATTGAAGGGATTTCTCAACTTCAGGTAGTTGAACGCGAGGTTCGAGCACCCGTTCATGAAGACGAACCTTCTAGAGAGATACAGCTCCTCGGAATTCTCGTACTTCCTGTAGATCGGCGCGGCCGTGTCGTTCGGGTATCCGAGCCAGAAGAGGGCCCCCTCGCCGCCGATGAAATCCATCATCATCTCCAGGATCTTCCTGTATATGCCCTGTCCCCTGTAGCGGGCATCGACCATCGCGTCGGCAAGGTGGTAGGCGACGACGATCTCTCCCCCGCGTATGAAATGCCTCCTGAACGCCGCCAGCGCTCCAACCAGCCCGCCCGAATCCCGGTCCCAGGCGCTGCATATCCTCATCTTCTCGAGGGGGATCTCCTCGTATTTCCAGGCGTACTGCTCGCGGGTGATCTCGGCCCCCAGAACCTTCCTGTAGAGGGCGATCATCTCTTCCCCGTGCTCGTCCGGTTCGATGAACCTGTATTCCAGATCGCTCATGCCTGTAGATCCGTATTATATTGCTTTTCCGAACAGACCTTGTTCACTACCCCGACATACTCAACGGAGGGGATCTCGAAGAACCTCTCCGCGTACCTGCAGACCCCCGCCCCGAATTCGCGGGAATGATACATGTTCAGCCCTATCGTCGAATTGAGGTAATCTGTGGACTCGAGCTGCGAGGCGTAGAGGAAAAGAAGATTCTTCTTCATCTCGATCACGCTGTCGATATTGACTATCACGTTCGGAACGCAGAGCCCCCAGACCTCGTAGCACAGAATGCGCGGTTCCCCTTTCAGGTTCTTCAGAGCCCCGGCGAGTGCCCGGTTAGTCATCCGGTGCTCCTTGTTTGTATCGAGGAAGAAGGGCACGAATATTACGTCGCACTCCGTCCTCTCTATCTCCTCCCTCAACTCACTCGCGATAGCGGCGACATGATCGGAATCGATCCTCTCGTGCCTCAGGAATACCGGCTCACTCATCCCCAACCTGGCGGCGACCCCGCGGGCCTCGCCCTCCCTGATCCTGACGAGCTCCTCCCTCGCCACCCCTTTCTCCCCGTGCTCTCCGCCTCCATCCTGGATAAAAACCGCGCTCAACCGGCCTCCGGCCGCGGCCTGAAGCGCCATCGCCCCCCCGCAGCCGATTATCTCGTCGTCCTGGTGCGGGGCGACAACCAGCATAGACCTTCCGAACGGCGCCATGATCTCAACGGGCTTTACGATGCCGTTCAGGGTATCGGTCGCGCATATGAGGGAACGGATCCTGTCATCGAGATCGATAAATGATTTCTGCATGAAAAGCTTGTAATTCCGCTTCGAGTAGATGAATGGAACTATTGTCCTGTAGGCCCTTCTCAGATAATCCCTCAGCATCTATCCTCTCCTTTTTCAGGCCGAGGGTACTCGAATAGAAATATCAAGTCAACCGGGAACGGAACACCGCCGCGCCCACCCGCCCCGATATATTTAGATTGAACGGGATTCTTGCATAATTTATGCTTTGGCAATGCATAGCTTCGTTCCGATTCCCCGGCCGGCGGGGCGGGATCTACTCCAATCCTATGACGATTGACGGCGGTAATGGAAAAAATCAGGGTAGTACAGATAATCGCGCCTATAGATAACTACGGAAAGGAAAGATGGCTCCTCGCCTTTCTGAAGCATCTCGACCGCGAGAGGTTCGAGACGAATGTTCTGATCCTCTCCCCCTCAACAGAGAGCCCCCTCTGCGGCAACCTTGATAATATCGGGATAGAGAGCAGGATTCTCTCCGGATCGGGCAAATTCAGCCGTTCCGATATCCGCGATATGCGGGCCTACTTGACCGGCAACGATACCGATATAATACACACGCACGACTACAAGTCGGACATCTTCGGATATTTTGCATCGGCCGGCTCCGGCATCAGGAAGGTCGGCACACCTCATGGATGGTGCGGCACGGGGGATACCAAGGTGGCATTCTACGAGCAGCTCGACAGGTTCTTCCTGGGCCTTTTCGATACGGTGGCCCCCCTCTCGGTCAAGATGGCGGGGACACTGCGGTTCGCGGGCAAGGGGAAAGTTACCGTGATCAACAACTTCATCGATCTCGACCGGATACCAAAGCCGGAAGAGGGAGATCCAAGGCTGATCACCTACATGGGGCGCCTGGTGGGACTCAAAAGGGTCGAGGACGCCATACGTGCCGTCGCGCTGGTCGACGACGCCGGGGTCAGGATGCAGATAATCGGTGACGGGCCGAAGAGGAAGGAGCTGGAGGATCTCGCCGGGAAACTCGGCCTGTCGGGCAGAATCGATTTTCTCGGGCACCGCCGCGACAGCCTGGAGCTTCTCAACAGGTCGCGCATCCTCGTTCTGCCGTCCCTCACCGAGGGGATATCGCGCTCGATAATGGAAGCTATGGCCTTGAAAAGAGTAATTATCGCCACGGACGTTCCGGGGATAAACGAGCTTATAACGGACGGGGAGAACGGATTTCTCGTCCGGCCGGAGGACCCCGCCGCATTAGCGAAAAAGATAAGGCTCGTGCTGGCCGACGAGAAGGGCTCGACAATCGCCTCCGAGAAGGCGAGGATCACCGTCGAGAATGAATTCTCCGCATCGAAAGTCGTAAGGGATTATGAACGCCTCTACTCGAAACTCGCGGGCTGACGGGAAGATAGACCCCAAGAGGATCTGGATCAGCTGGCCCTACCACAGGCGGAGCGATTATCTCGCCAGGGAGTTCGGCTGCGCCTACTACCATTTCGGAAGCTCGAACCAGTCGAGGCTCGCCCGCTACGCGAGAGGATTCGCCGATACGCTCAGGACCCTTTTCAGGGAACGCCCCGGTATCCTCTTCGTTCAGAACCCGTCGCTGATGCTCACGGTGCTGGCGGTTATTCTGAGGCCGTTTTTCCGGTACGTGCTGGTGAACGATTTCCATACCCCTTATATCAGTTTCTCGTCGCTCGGTGGATCCATCTTTTGGAAAATCCAGAAGTTCTGCATCAGGTTCTCCGATATAACCATAGTTACAAATGAAAGATTCCGCCTTCAGCTTGGAGCGGGGACGATAATGATACTACCCGACATCCTTCCCCGTTTCGACATCGGGGGAACGAGGCCTCTCGAGGGGGAGAAGAATATTCTCTACATATGCACCTTCGCGCAGGACGAGCCGTATCGAAATGTGATGGGCGCCGCCGGCCTTCTCGGTCCGGGCACGCACATATACATTACCGGAAACTACCGGAAGGCCGGGATCGATATTGAAGATATCCCGCCGGGGGTTCACATGACCGGTTACCTGCCCGATGCCGATTACCTCGAGCTTATGAATTCGGTCGACGCAGTGATGGTTCTGACCGAGCAGGAGAACTGCATCGTCTGCGGAGGTTACGAGGGGCTTTCCCTTTCGAAGCCGCTTATCCTCTCGGGAACGGAGGCGCTGCGCGAATACTTTTCCGCCGGCGCCGTTTACGTGAAACACGACCGGGAATCGATAGCGGCCGGGATAAAAGAGGCATTGGGAGCGAAGGAATCGCTCGAGAAGGAACTCGGCGCGCTGGCCGTGCGCCTTGGCGAGGATTGGCGCGAAAAATTCGAAATGATTGAGGAAAAGATCGCCTCGCTCGGCGGCCTGTAAGCCGCCCTCTTCAGGAGTCCGCCATGGAACGGAAGATAAAAGTACTGCAGGTGATAGACTCCCTCGAGACGGGCGGGGCCGAGAAGATAGTCTACGACCTGGCGGTGAACCTCGATCCCCTCGGCTACGATGTTTCCATATGCAGCCTCGAGGACGAGCGGGAAACGTTCCTTGCCGAAAGATTGATGGAGAAAGGGTTCTCCATTCATTTCCTGGGAAGGAAAGAGGGATTCGACCTCAGCCTGCCGTCGGGGATACGGCGTATCATAAGGGAGAAATCGATAGACATAGTACATTGCCATATAGGGGGCGAACTTTACGGGCATGCGGGGACCGTCGGCACAAGGGCGAGGGTCCTAACCACCCTTCACGGGATATTCCCATACAGCCTGAAGCAGAGGGCCCTGATATGGCTCTGCTCCATCTTCAAGAAGAACTACAAGGTCGCCGTCTCGAAGGAGCTTCAGAAGCTCTACAATTGTCACACGCTGATCTATAACGGCGTCGATACCGGCTCCCCCCCACCCGCCGCAGACGGTATCGGCGAATTCCACCGATCGTCCGACGATATCGTCGTCGCTATCACGGGAAGGCTCTCGCAGGTGAAGAACCACAGAAACTTTCTCGATGCCGCCTCCATCGTTAGCTCAAGGAACGAGAAGGTGAAATTCGTCGTCGTGGGGGACGGTCCCCTCCAACGCGACCTCGAGAGATACTGCGAGTCGAAAGGGATATCGGAACGGACCGTATTCACCGGTTACAGGAAAGACATAGAATCGATAATGAACCAAATAGATATTTCCGTCCTCTCTTCGGATTCCGAGGGTCTGCCGATGGTCGTGCTCGAATCGATGGCCGCCTCCAAGCCGGTAGTGGCGACTGCCGTCGGCGGCATACCGGAGCTCGTGATCGACGACGTGACCGGCATCCTCGTCGAGCCCCGGGACCCGGCCGCCCTCGCATCGGCGATCGAGAGGCTTGCGGGCGACGGCCCCCTGCGGGAGAGGATGGGCAGGGCGGCGAGAAAGAGGATCGAGGATAACTTCTCGACTTCGATAATGATCGATAAATATCGCCTCGTTTATGGTAACTTGCTGGACGGACGGAGAGCGTGAAGATATACTCGGGACCGGTGGACGCCGGTTCCGCATGGCACACGATCGGAGATGTCTCTATGAGGAGCTTTTTAAAGGCATTGATGAACGGCCTCTGCCGGGTTGCGATATCGCCCGTATACCTGATAGTTGCTCTATGTCAGAGCCTTTCGGGCTCGGAAGACGCATTCCTCTTCTTCGCGCAGATCTACAGCAGGTGCTGCGGCAAGCCGGGAGAATATATCAGGCGCGCCTACTACCGCTGGACGCTGCGCAGAGTCGGCGAGAACCTTGTCGTAGGATTCGGCTCGTTCTTCACGCACAGGGAAGTCACGGCCGGGGACGGGGTCTGGATCGGCCAGTACGCGGTCATAGGAAGGATCGATATCGGCTCGAACGTCCTCATAGGCGACCATTCATCGATCCCGAGCGGAAGGCATCAGCACAGGTACGACGGGAACGGAATGCTTATCCACAGCGGCGAAGAGCCCGCCGTCCTGTCGATCGGCAGCAACTCGTGGATAGGCGTGGGGTGCGTCGTCTTGGCCGATATAGGAGAAGGATCGATAGTCGGGGCGGGCAGCGTCGTTGTGAAAGAGATAGAACCCTTTTCGGTCGCGGCGGGAAACCCGGCTGCGACGATAAGAAAACGTGAAGGCGGTCGGGATTGATCGAAGGCAAGAAGCACAAGGAAATGGTCAGGGACTACTTCGACGGCGATTCGATTCGTTACGAGAACCAGCGCTACACGGACGAGTTCACCAATTGTCATCAGTATTCCTACCTGGCGAGAAAAAAGCACGTTCTCGGACTTCTCGAGGAACCGGGAACCGAGATGCTGGACATAGGGTGCGGTCCGGGGATCTACACTTCCGAGCTTATCGAAAGGAACCACACGGTGCTGGGCCTCGATATCTCGCCCAGGATGATCGGGAGGGCGAAGGAGAAATTCTCCGGAGAGATAGAGGCGGGAAAGGTCTCCTTCCGCGCGGGCGAGATATTCGATCTGGGAGGGATGGATGGAAGGTTCGGCGCCGTCATATGCATAGGGGTGATCTCGTACATCCCCGAGATAGGGAAATTTCTCGACAGGCTCTTCGCCCTGATCAGGCCGGGGGGCTACGCCGTTATACAGATCTCCAAGAAGTATTCTCCCAAGGCGGTGGAAGAGACGCTGGTCTACCCCTCCCTTAAAATGTTGAAAGGGCTTCTTACGCGGCAAAAAACGGCCAGGGATTGGGAGTTCGACCTGAGGCGCTACACGGTCCGGCGATTCAACACGCTGACCTCGCGCAGCGGATTCCGGCTGGAAAGAGGCGTGCATTTCGATTACACCCTGCCGATCCTGAATATCTCGGCGAAAGGGCCGAGCCTAAGGCTCGCCTCATTTCTGGAGGAGCACGGCGCCCGTCTTGTCCAAAGCATGCTGGCTGGGGATTATGTCGCCAGATACAGGAAAGTCGGTTGACGGGAGAAGGTTCCGGCGGATGAAATTCGGTGAAGGCCAAACGATCAGCAGCACGGCCAATCCAGCGATCAAATCGGTTATCCGGCTTCGCAAGAAAAGCGAAAGAGCCGCTTCCGGACTGATACTGGTCGAGGGCGCCAGGGAGATCTCCCGGGCCCTGCGGGGAGGGATCGCCGTTAAAGAGCTTTTCCTCTGCCCGACGATTCCGCCGGGGGAGGAGGGAACGGCACTCATCGACAGGCTTCTACGGGCAAACACAAAGATCACAACCGTCTCCAAAAGCGTTTTCGCCAAGATCGCATACAGGGAGGGCGTGGGCGGCATCGTCGCGGTCGCCGCCAGGCCTCCTACCGGCCTTCGGTTCCTTCCCGCCGGTGAAGATCCATTGATACTCGCGGTGGATCGGGTGGAAAAACCGGGAAACTTGGGGGCGATCTTCCGCTCGGCCGACGGATCGGGGGCGACCGGCATCATCATAAGCGACCCGGCAGCGGAACCGGGCAACCCCAATGTCATCAGGGCCAGCCTGGGAACGGTGTTCACCGTTCCCTGCGCCGTGACCGGCAGGCGGGAAGCGATTGAATGGCTCAGGGAGAGGGGTATTGCGATCATCGTCACAACCCCCGACGGAGACAAGCTCTACAGCGATATAGACATGAAGCCGCCCTCGGCGATCGTCGTGGGCAGCGAGGAGGCGGGTGTAGCGCCGGAATGGCTGGAAGCGGCGGATTTCAAGGCCAGGATTCCTATGCTGGGATCCGCAGATTCCCTCAACGTCTCGGCGGCCGCCGCCCTTATCCTCTACGAGGCCTTGAGACAGCGAAGCCGTTAAGGGCCCGAAAGATCTGGAATTCATAGCGGCTTCGTGTATAATCATGATTCACCCACCCACCGAGAGGAGGAACAGTGTCCGTAGAAAATATTTTCGCCAGGAGATCGATCCGGAAGTATCTCGACCGGCCGGTCGAGGAGAACGACCTGCAGACACTGCTCGAAGCAGGGATGGCCGCTCCTTCGTCACGAAACCTCAGGCCGTGGCACATGGTGCTGGTGACCGACCGCTCCATCCTTGACAGGCTGGCCGAAGCGCACCCGTACGGGAAAATGCTGTTCGAAGCGCCGGCGGCGATCGCCGTCTGCGCGGACGTGGAAATCTCCCCTGATTTCTGGATACAGGACTGCGCGGCCGGCACCGAGAATATCCTCGTGGCCGCCGCGGGGCTCGGCCTCGGAACGGTTTGGCTCGGCTGCCACCCGAGGGAGGACAGGGTCTCCGCGATCAAGAGCATCCTTGGGATCCCGGAAGGCATCGGCGTACTCAGTCTCATAGCGGTAGGTTACCCGGGAGAGAAGAAGGAGCCGCGCACCCAGTACGACGAATCCCGTGTCCACAGGGAAGGCTGGTAAGGGACCGGCATGGAGCTGTTCAGGGATAACGTTTTCGAAACGCTCATAGAGGCGATGGAAAAGAGGTTCGACTCTCACGACCTCATCTTCGAAATGATGCGGCGCTTCCCGCGTCAGTATACCCAGGCCCTCTACGAGTGCCGTAGGGCGAAGGACCCCATCCAGACCCTTCATGCCCAGATAGGAAGAAAATTGCTGTCCTTCGAGGGCAGGATAAGGAAAACGAGGCGAAAGTCCTCTAGAAACGTCCGCGGTCTCCCTTCGGAAAACCAGCGCTGGGAGAAGATCGATCCGGGCTGAACGCCCGGCGGGAGAGGTACGGTAAGATTTAACGGCCGCTTACATCTCAAAAAAGGTTTGCCCGCCGCAAATTCAAAGTGATAAATTGACTCCGTCCGATAGAAATGAGTCTCGAGCAATATTAATTGGAGTTTCAGGGGGTATCTAAATGCCGGAAAAATCCGAAGTTTTAACACCGGGGACGTTCGAGAAGCTGGGATTGAGAACTCTTTCCGAGCTGTACGATTACGCCGTGGAGAATTTCAGGGATTTGACGGCGATGAAAAAACACCACCCGTGGGGGTACCAGTCTATCTCCTACCAGGAGTTCGGCAAGCTCGTCTCCTTCCTGGGCTCGGGATTGATAGGGATGGGACTCGAAAAGGGCGACAGGGTCGTCCTGATGGCGGATAACAGTCCCGAATGGCCGCTGGTCTATGCCGCCGTGACGTCATGCGGCGCGGCGATCGTGCCGCTCGATATCAGGCTGAAGAGAAACGAGCTGCGCCATCTTCTGCTTCACAGCGAGGCGAAGATGCTTATCGTCTCGCCGGGAGTCTACAACGAGCTGCTGGATGGGATGCAGACCGGCGCGATCGAGACGATAGTTATCGGAGAGCGTGACGCCTTACTGGAGGGGGCCACCCTGGCGGAGGTCATGGCCTCGGGCAAGGAGAAAATAAACAGCGGCAGCTCTGCCTTCTTCCGCAGGAAGACAGAGGTGAACCCGGACGATATAGCCGCGATATGCTACACTTCCGGAACGACCGGTCAGCCGAAAGGGGCCGTGCTTCTGCACAGCAACCTTATCGCGAACACCGAGTCGATCCGCTGCAGGCTTCCGATCACCGACAGTGATGTTTTTCTCGCGCTGCTGCCGATGCATCACACCTTCGCTACGATGTGCCTGTTTCTAGCCCCATTATCGGCCGGATCTACGATCGCTTTCGGGCGCTCTATGAAATCGAGAATTATCATGGAGGATGTCGCCAGGGAGAACGTGACGGTGCTTGTGGGCGTACCCCTGCTCTTCGAGCATCTCGCCGTGCCCCTGGGCGCCGGGATCTCCGGCGGCGCGCAAGGAGGGGGTTTCGTTAAGAGGATATTCGGCGGAATCTCCCGGGGAATCGGAAGACTGCTGCGCGGAAAGCCCGGAAGGGCTTCCAGGAAACGGCTGCCCGCCGGCTTCGAGAATATCAGGCTCTGTGTAAGCGGCGCCGCATCCCTGCGCCCCAACATTGAAAACGCCCTTCTGTCGGCCGGTCTCCCGCTTCTTCAAGGGTACGGGCTCACCGAGGCCTCTCCCGTCATTTCGGTAAATCCCCTGGGAAAGCAGAAAGCGGGAACCGTCGGCCCGCCCCTGCCCGGTATCGAGGTAAAGATAGAAAGTCCCGATGCGGAAGGGATCGGCGAGATCGTCGTGAAGGGCGCGAACGTGATGAAGGAATACTACCGGAATCCCGAGGGCACCGCGGAGGTCCTCAGGCGCGGGCGCCTATACACGGGAGACCTGGGAAAGCTCGACGGAGACGGTTTTATCACGATCGCGGGAAGGAAGAAGTCCGTCATCGTCACGGCGGGCGGAAAAAACATCTATCCATACGAGATCGAGACCCTTCTCTGCAAAAGCAGGTATATCCTGGAAGCGCTGGTCATTCCGGTCCAGGACAGCAAGGGGAACTCCCGGCCGGGCGCGGTAATAGTGCCCGACTATGACGCCCTCGGCTCGATCGGCGAACCTAGTGGAAACCTGACCGAGGAGAAGATCAAGGAGATAATCTCAGGCGAGATCTCCTCCATCTGCAGCGGACTCGCCGATTACAAGCGCATATCGGTCTTCCAGATCAGGGATGAGGAGTTTCCCAAGACCACAACGCGCAAGATCAAGCGTCACATGGTGAGATGGATCGAGGAATAGAAGGCGGTCATCCGGACGCGGGAGAAAAAGCGCGGGCGGCGGATTACGTCTTCCTGCTGCGCCCGATGATACTGATCCCGGTGTGGACCTTTTTCCTGCTGGGGGCACATCACGGTTGCGCCGCGGCGGGAATCACCTGCGGTTGGCGGGCGATTCTGCCGGCCGTTATCTGCTTCACCGCATCGATCGGAGCGGTATATATAATCAACCAGATCAGCGACCGCGAGTCCGACCTTGCTAACGACAAGCTCTTCCTGATACCTCATTCGATAATATCGGTAAGGGCGGCTTCTATCGAGGCCGTCCTCCTGGCGGCGGCTTCCCTGGCGGTCGCGATATTATTCCTCCCGCGGGGATTTCTCCTCCTG
>CAZPAH010000077.1:0-14325 GCA_964584495.1 uncultured bacterium
CCGCGAGGGCGGCAGGACCGTCGGGGCCGGGGTCGTGACCGAGATAATAGAGTAACGGACGAACGGTGAGGATTGGTCGACGATGAGAGATATGGTGATACTTGCCTGTACCGAGTGTAAGCAGAGAAACTACACGACGCAGAAGAACAAGCGTCTTCACCCCGACAGGCTGGAGCATAAGAAATACTGCCGTTTCTGCGGAAAGCATACGACGCACAAGGAATCGCGCTAGGAGCCTGGGCGGCCGGCGGATCGCACGATTCGGGGCAGGATGGTCGAATTGATATCGGGCCGGCAGGAATAAGCCGGCAGTCGAAAAGTATATTTAACCGGAGACCGGCATGATCGAAAAAATCAGGAAGTTTTTCGGCGAGATCAGGGGCGAGATGAGAAAGGTCACCTGGCCGACGCGCGACGAGCTGAAGGAATCGACAAAGCTTGTCATAATCGCGACGTTCGTTGTGACGCTGTTCGTCGGTGCGATCGATCAGATCCTGACGCTTATCATACGAAGACTCCTGGGTTGGTGAACTCCGCCCGGGGGGGCAGGGAACTTGAGATGAACGAAGACGTTTCAAAAGAGACGGGCTCGGAAGAGGAGCCCGAAATGGACTCAAACGGCGAAACCGCGTCACAGGAGACCGCTTCCATCTCCGATGAGGTAGAAACGCCGGTTGAAGAAGACGGGAACGACGAGGCGGAGGCCGAAGAGGCGGAAGCCCAAGAAGACCCGTCTATAGAAGAGCCTGCAAGGCAGCCTGCCGACGATGACGAGCAGGAGAAGTCGGAGGAACCCCGGGCTATTGTGGAAAGTCCGGAGACTAGTGGCAGGATGCGCTGGTATGTCCTCCATACCTACTCCGGCAGGGAGGCCAAGGTGCGGGACACGGTCGAACGCCTGATAAAGGCGTCCGGCATGGAAGACAGGTTCGGGAAGGTCCTTGTGGCCACGGAAGAAGTGGCGGAGATGAAAAAGGGCAAGAAGAAGGTTTCCAAGAGGAAGCTTTTCCCGAGCTATATCCTCATAGAGATGGAGATGTCGAACGAGACCTGGAGCCTTATCGAGAACGTCCCCGGCGTTACGCATTTCGTAGGCGGGGGCAAAAAGCCTTTTCCAATTCCCAGGAAGGAAGTCGACAGGATACTCGGAAGGATGGAGAAGAAGGAGGGGATCATTCCCGAGGTGCCCTTCACGATCGGCGAGCACGTAAACGTGATCGACGGACCCTTCTCCGAATTCACGGGGATTGTCGATGAAATCAATCCGGAAAGGGGAAAGCTCAAGGTTCTCGTGAGCATCTTCGGCCGGGAAACACCGGTGGAGCTTGATTTTCTTCAGGTAAAACCTATCTAGCGGTGGTTTCCCGGTATCGGGAGATCTCTCAGATCAAGGAGCGACAGTCCTAATGGCTAAAAAATCTAAAAAAAAGATCATGAAGATCGTTAAGCTGCAGATCCCGGGAGGGCAGGCCACCCCCGCCCCACCGGTGGGACCGGCGCTTGGTCAGCTCCAGGTGAGCTCGGTGGATTTCTGCAAGCAGTTCAATGCCGCGACGCAGAACATGACGGGTACAATCGTCCCCGTCGAGATCACCGTGTTCGCGGATAAAAGCTTCACGTTCGTCACGAAGTCTCCTCCCGCCTCCGAGCTTCTCAGGAAGACGGCGGGTATCGCTAAAGGTTCAGGCGAACCGAACAAGGACAAGGTGGCCAAGGTCACAAAGTCCCAGATCGAGGAGATCGCCAGAACCAAAATGAAAGACCTGAACGCGTTCGACCTCGAAGGAGCCGTGAAGATGGTTGAGGGGACGGCGCGGAGCATGGGTATCATTGTTGAGAATTAAAACGAGGACTAGTTATCCGAAGAAAGCGGTGAGGAGATGAAGCGCGGCAAGAAGTATATCGACAGCCAGGCCAGAATCGACCGCACCAGGGAATATCCCCTGGCGGATGCGATCGAGGTCGTCAAGAACCTGCCCGCGGCCAAATTCGACGAAACCGTCGAGTTGTCGGCGAAGCTCGGGGTGAATCCGAAGCATGCCGACCAGCAGGTTCGTGGAACGGTGCTTCTTCCTCACGGTACCGGCAAGGACGTAAGGGTCCTTGTCCTTACCAGGGGGGAAAAGGAGCAGGAGGCCAGGGACGCCGGCGCCGATCACGTCGGTTCGGCCGAGTATGTCGAAAAGATCAAGGGCGGCTGGTTTGAGTTCGACGTGGCCATCGCCACGCCGGACATGATGAGTGAAGTCGGAAAACTGGGACGCATTCTCGGTCCCCGCGGCCTAATGCCCAATCCGAAGACCGGCACGGTTACCTTCGAGGTCGCCAAGGCGGTAAAGGATGCGAAAGCGGGAAAAATCGAGTACAGGGTCGACAAGGGTTCCAATATTCACGTGCCGGTAGGCAAGATATCGTTCGACAAGCAGAAGCTGCTCGAGAATATCAAAGCGATAATGCTGGAACTTGTGCGCGCCAAACCGGCGTCCGCCAAGGGAAAGTATGTGATCAGCGTCTATGTCTCGTCGACGATGGGACCGTCGGTGAAGATTGATTCACAAATGTTACTCGGCGAGCTGCGGTAGGAAAGGAGGCCGGAAAATGGTGCAGCATGCGAAAGAGGGTACCGTCAACGAGCTGAAAGAACTGATTCAGGATGCGAAATGCGTTATCCTCAACGATTTCACAGGCTTGAATGTGGCAGACATTTCCGAGCTCCGCCGCGAGTGCCGTGAAAACGATATCATTTTCAGGGTGGTCAAGAACACCCTGGCGAAAAGGAGTTTCAGCGCGCTTGGGATAGAGGGGATGGACCCTTTGCTGGAAGGGCCGACCGCCATTGCCGTCAGCAAGGTCGATGAAGTGTCGCCCGCCCAGGTGCTCAAGAAGTTCGCGAACGATTATGAGCTTCCCCGTTTCAAGGGAGGCTATGTGGCCGGCCGGATTATAGATGAGATGGAAACGATCAGGCTGGCAGGGCTTCCTGGAAGAGATATTCTTCTCTCGCAGGTAGTTGGAACCTTACAGGCTCCCGTGCGAGGACTCGTCAGTGTCCTCGGAGCTTCCCTCAGGGACCTGATGGGGGTTCTCAACGCCATATCCGAGAAAAAGGGAGCTGCTTGAAAGAGGGGGGTTCCGCAGGAGCCCGGCCGTATCGTTGTGCCTTGTTGAATGTGATGAAAGAGAGGAATCGAGATGCCCGCGAAGAAGGAAGATGCCAAGAAGAAAGAAAAAGCCGCAGAGCCTAAAGAAGAGGAGACAAAAGAGGTGAAGGCGGAAGAGAAGAAGACGGAAGAGAAAAAGGCCGAGAAGGCCGAGGCCAAAGAAGCGAAGAAAGGTTCCGCCAACGTGGAGAAGATAGCCGAGATGGTGGAGAAGATGACCGTCCTCGAGCTTTCGGAGCTTGTAAAGGTCCTGGAGGATCGTTTCGGCGTGACGGCCGCGGCGCCGATCGCAATGATGGCCGGCGCAATGCCCGCAGGCGCAGGAGCGGCCGAGGCGGAGGAGCAGACCGAGTTCGACGTTATCCTCAAGGATTTCGGAAGCCAGAAGATACAGGTGATCAAGGTCGTGCGTGCGCTGACCGGCCTAGGTCTCATTGAGGCCAAGAAGATGGTCGAAGAAGTTCCCTCGACCCTGAAGGAAGGCGTATCGAAGGAAGAGGCCGAAGAGGTCAAGAAGCAGGTTGAGGAAGTCGGGGCAACCGTAGAAATCAAGTAATTCTTTTTTCTCTATTTCGGACGGCTCTTGAGCCGGAACAAGGGAGGGGTCGTTTCCTATGATCAAGAAGCCTGAGAGAATCAACTTTGCCAAGATTCCGCAGGTTAAGGAGATCCCTCATCTCCTGGAAGTACAGCTCGCATCGTACGAGAGGTTTCTTCAGCGAAACGTGCCGATCGACAAGAGGGAGGATATCGGGCTGGAATCGGTTTTCAGGTCGGTCTTCCCCGTCGTGTCGACAAGGGGCGATTTCACGCTGGAATATATAGGCTACTCGGTGGGCGAGCCCAAGTACACGGTGGAAGAATGCAAGGAGCGAGATCTGACCTACGCCGTGCCTCTCAAGGCGGCGCTTCGTCTGGTTGTCCGGGAGGAAAACGAGGGCGAGAGTGTCATAAAGGATATCATCCAGAGCGAGGTATACCTGGGCGAGATACCCCTTATCACCGATATGGGGACCTTTATCATCAACGGCGCCGAGAGGGTCATCGTCAGCCAGCTTCACCGTTCGCCGGGCGTAGTTTTCAGCGATGACTACCATCCGAACGGCAAGAGGCTTTTCAGTTCGCGGATAATCCCCTACCGGGGCTCGTGGGTCGAGTTCGTGATCGATGTGAACGACATCATGTATGTCTACATCGACAGGCGCCGGAAGATACCCGTGACGGTGCTTCTCAAGGCGATGGGGTTCGAGCCGAACAGTGCCATCATCAAGCTGTTCCACGAGACGAAGGTTCACAAGCTCAGCCAGAGGGCGAACAAGAAGGACTCTGCCCTTGTTGGAAAGATAGTCGCCGAGGACGTGGTGAACCGCAGCACGGGGGAGATCCTAGTCGAGGCGGGGAAACCCCTCACCGAGACCGCCCTCGAGTTCATGAAATCTCAGAAAACCCTCAAGGTCGTGCTGGTCGACAAAGAGGGGAGCCTCGAGAACGATGTCATCATAAAGACGCTGGAGAAAGATCCCACGTCCGGCAGAGAAGACGCCCTTAAGCGCATCTACAACCTTATGAGGCCGGGGGATCCGCCGAACGCGGAGACGGCCAAGGCTCTTCTCGACAGGCTCTTCTTCAATCCGAAGAGGTACAATCTCGCCAATGTCGGCCGGTACAAGATCAACAGCAGGCTCGGCATAGAGGTTCCCCTGGAAACGACCACGCTGACGGAGAAGGATTTTCTCGCCGTTGTCGCCAATCTAATCCATATAAAAGAGGTGGACGGCCCGGTCGACGATATAGATCACCTTGGAAACAGGCGGGTCCGCTCGGTGGGAGAGCTTCTTGCCAACCAGTTCTCCGTGGGCCTGGCCCGCATGGCCAGGATCATCAGGGAGAGAATGACGATACAGGAGTCGGACAATCCTACTCCGTACGATCTGGTCAACGCGCGCACGATCAGCGCCGTCATACAATCGTTCTTCGGGAGCAGCCAGCTATCACAGTTCATGGATCAGACGAACCCGCTGGCGGAGCTGACCCACAAGAGGCGGCTTTCGGCGCTAGGCCCGGGAGGGCTTACACGCGAAAGGGCTGGTTTCGAGGTCCGCGACGTTCATTTCACCCATTACGGCCGGATGTGCCCGATCGAGACGCCGGAAGGTCCCAATATCGGACTGATAACGTCTCTGGCAACATTCGCAAGGGTGAACGAGTTCGGTTTTCTCGAGACTCCTTACCGGCAGGTGAAGAAGGGCGTGGTGACCAACAACATCGATATGCTTTCCGCCGATATAGAGGACAGGTATATCATCGCGCACGCCAATGCTCCCATCGACTCGAAGGGAAGGTTCGAGAATCCCATGGTCATGGCGAGGCACAAGGGTGATTTCGTGGTCGTCAGTCCGGAAGAGGTCTCCTATATGGACGTCTCCCCCGACCAGCTTATCAGCGCGGCGGCCGCTCTGATCCCGTTCCTGGAGCATGACGATGCCAACAGGGCGCTGATGGGCTGCAACATGCAACGCCAGGCGGTTCCGCTTATAAAGGCGGAAGCGCCTCTGGTCGGAACCGGGCTGGAGAGGAAGATCGCATACGATTCCGGCGTGGTCGCGATCGCCAAGAGGAGCGGGCGCGTGGAAAGCGTCGACGCAGATAAGATACTGGTGAGCTACGCTTCCAAGAAGGATGAGGAAGGACTGGACGATTTCTCGGGTTTCGGCGGAGTCGAAGAGTACAAGCTTATCAAGTACCAGAGGTCGAATCAGGATACGTGCATCAACCAGAAGCCCCTCGTCTCGGTCG
Organism: uncultured bacterium; assembly: GCA_964584495.1. Lineage (GTDB taxonomy): Bacteria > Krumholzibacteriota > Krumholzibacteriia > Krumholzibacteriales > Krumholzibacteriaceae > CAZPAH01. The sequence continues at coordinate 5,958 of CAZPAH010000077.1, forward strand.
GGCAGAAGATCAAGAAGGGCGATGTAATAGCCGACAGCTCGGCGACCGACGACGGCGAGCTGGCTCTCGGAAGGAACGTCCTGGTCGCGTTCATGCCCTGGCGGGGATACAACTTCGAGGATGCGATCATCCTGAGCGAACGGCTCGTCAAGGACGACGTGTATACTTCGATCCATATAGAGGAGTTCGAGACCCAGGTCAGGGATACTAAGGCCGGAATGGAGGAGATTACCCGAGAGATCCCCAACGTAAGCGAGGAGATGCTCGCGAACCTCGACGGAGACGGTATAGTAAGGATAGGAGCGAGGGTCAAGGCGGGGGATATTCTGGTCGGCAAGGTGACCCCAAAGGGCGAGACCGAGCTGACCCCCGAGGAAAGGCTTCTCAAGGCGATATTCGGGGAGAAGGCCGGGGATGTCCGCGACGCTTCACTCAAGGCTCCGCCCGGGATGGACGGAATAATCGTAGACATCAAGATATTCTCCAGGAAAGAGCGCGACGACAGGGCCAAGAGCCACGAGAAGAAGAAGGTTCAGGAGCTGACGCTGATGCGCGACCAAGAGATCGAGCATGTCAAGGAGAAACGCCGCGAGAGGCTTGCCAGGCTGATGATAGGACAAACCACCGAGAAGATCATCCACTCGGAGACCGGCGAAATACAGGCGAAGGCAGGGCGCAAGATCACCGAGAAGCTTCTCGATATGATAGACGTGGATCACCTTCACTGGGGGCTGCCGATCGTGAAGGATCCGAAGGTCGACGCGAAGATACAGAAGCTCATGGAAGCGGCGGCTAGAGCGATAGACGGCATCGAAAGCAACAGTGAGAAACAGATAGAGAGGGTAATGCGCGGAGACGAGCTGCCCCCGGGAGTGAGCAAGCTGGTCAAGGTCTACATAGCGCGAAAGAGAAAGGTGTCGGTCGGCGACAAGATGGCCGGACGTCACGGCAACAAGGGTGTTGTGTCTAGGATCGTTCCCGAAGAGGATATGCCGATGCTGGAAGACGGCACGCCGATCGATATCATCCTCAACCCCCTCGGAGTGCCGAGCCGTATGAACGTGGGCCAGATCCTCGAAACGCACCTTGGGTGGGCGGCGAAGAAGATGGGGTACTACGTGTCGACTCCCGTCTTCAACGGGGCGACTATCGATGAGATAAAGACCGCCCTGGAGGAAGCCGGTCTTCCCACGTCGGGCAAGGCGAGACTCAGCGACGGCATGACGGGCGAGGAGTTCGACTCGGATATCACGGTCGGATACATCTACATGCTCAAGCTTTCCCACCTGGTGGATGACAAGATACACGCCAGATCGATCGGGCCTTATTCCCTCGTTTCGCAGCAGCCGCTGGGCGGCAAGGCGCAGTTCGGGGGCCAGAGGTTCGGGGAGATGGAGGTCTGGGCGCTGGAGGCTTACGGCGCCGCATACTGTCTTCAGGAGCTTTTAACGGTAAAATCGGACGACGTTGCCGGACGGAGCAAAATATACGAGGCCATAGTCAAGGGCGACAATGCGCCCGAACCCGGCCTGCCGGAGTCGTTCAACGTGCTGATAAAGGAACTTCAGAGCCTTTGCCTGGACGTTCACCTCGAGAAGAATTAAGAGAGCTGGAGGTTTTAGTTGTTTAACAATTTTATGGACAAGGACCGCAAGAAGCCGACCGACATACAGGCTATGCGGATTCAACTCGCCTCTCCGGAAGTTATTCGTTCCTGGAGCTACGGCGAGGTAGCCAAACCGGAAACAATAAACTACCGCTCTTTCAAACCCGAAAAAGAGGGGCTTTTCTGCGAGAGGATATTCGGACCGGTAAAGGACTGGGAGTGCGCCTGTGGGAAATACAAGAGGATAAGGTACCGCGGTGTGATCTGCGACAGGTGCGGCGTCGAGGTGACCCACTCGCGCGTCCGCAGGGAGCGATTGGGACATATCGAGCTGGCGGTCCCGGTCGCCCACATCTGGTTCCTCAAGGGGGTGCCGAGCCGGACGGGATACATTCTCGACATGTCGGTAAGGAACCTGGAGAGGGTTCTCTACTACGAGTCGCACATCGTGATCGATCCGGGCAACACGGAGCTGAAGCACAAGGAGCTGATCGACGACGAGACGTACAACGATCTTCTCGATCAGGGATTCGAGTTCGACGCGAGAATGGGCGGGGAAGCGATTCGCGAGATCCTCTCCCAGATCAACATAGAGGAAGAGTCGATCAACCTCAGGGCTCAGGCGCAGGTCGAGACATCGGTTCAGCGGAAGAAAGACGTTCTGAAAAGATTGAGGGTCGTGGAGGCTTTCAGGCAGAGCCAGAACAAGCCGGAATGGATGATCCTAGAGGTAATCCCGGTTCTGCCTCCGGACCTGAGGCCGCTCGTTCCCCTGGAGGGTGGAAGGTTCGCTACTTCCGACCTGAACGATCTCTACAGGCGGGTCATCAACAGGAACAACAGGCTTAAGAAGCTCATAGAGATACGCGCTCCGGAGGTGATTCTCCGCAACGAGAAGAGGATGCTCCAGGAAGCGGTGGATGCGCTGTTCGACAACAGCAGGCGCTCGCGCGCCGTGAGGGGCCAGGGCAACAGGCCGCTCAAGAGCCTGAGCGATATGCTTAAGGGAAAGCAGGGAAGGTTCCGCCAGAACCTCCTCGGCAAGCGCGTCGACTACTCGGGGCGCTCCGTCATCGTCGTCGGCCCGGAATTGGAGATCGACCAGTGCGGGCTTCCCAAATCGATGGCCCTCGAACTGTTCAAGCCTTTCATCATAAGGAAGCTTGAGGAAAAGGGCTACGTACAGACGGTAAAATCGGCGAAGAAGCTTGTCGAGAGGGAGCGTCCGGAAGTATGGGATATTCTCGAGGAGATCATCAACGACCATCCCGTGTTCCTCAATCGTGCGCCAACGCTTCACAGGCTGGGCATACAGGCTTTCCAGCCCCTGCTGATCGAGGGAAAGGCGATCCAGATACATCCGCTGGTCTGCGCCGCGTTCAACGCGGACTTCGACGGCGACCAGATGGCCGTTCACGTGCCCCTTTCGTACGAGGCCCAGCTGGAGGCGCGCACGCTCATGCTTTCGGCCAATAACATCCTCTCGCCGGCCAGCGGGGCGCCGCTGACATCCCCCTCGCAGGACATGGTCCTTGGGCTTTACTATCTCTCGATGATCAGGAAGGGCGCCAAGGGAGAGGGGAAGGCTTTTTACAGCGCCGAGGAGGCTTTGAGCGCCCAGGAAGCGGGGGGAGTGGATCTCCACGCGAGGATAAAGGTCAGGATGGGGGAGGAGCTTGTCGTAACGACACCGGGACGCCTGATATTCAACGCGCTGGTCCCCGAAGAGATGGATTACGTCAATGACCTTCTCGACAGAAAAACTATAGGCCGGCTCGTGGCCACCTGCTATAAGATGCTCGGCAATTCGGCGACGGTCAGTTTCCTGGAACGCCTGAAGAAAACCGGGTTCTGGTACGCCACGAAAGCGGGCGTGACCATAGGGATAGACGATATCGTCGTTCCGGAGGAGAAGCCCAGGCTTATTGATTTGGCGACGAAAGAGGTCAATAAGATACAGAAGCAGTACAACAACGGCGTGATCACCGACGGAGAGCGATACAATAAGATTATAGACACGTGGACTCATACCGCCAACGATGTCGCCGACGCGATGGGAGAGTCACTCAGCCTGGATCGCGACGGGTTCAACCCGATATACATGATGGCGAATTCCGGCTCAAGAGGCAGCAGGGACCAGATTCGCCAGCTTGCCGGGATGAGGGGTCTCATGGCGAAACCCCAGAAGAGGATCACCGGAGGCATCGGCGAGATCATCGAGATGCCGATCACGGCGAACTTCAAGGAAGGGCTGACCGTGCTACAGTACTTCATCTCGACGCACGGCGCCAGGAAGGGTCTCGCCGACACGGCCCTCAAGACGGCGGATGCGGGATACCTTACCAGAAGGCTTGTGGATGTCGCGCAGGACGTGATCGTTACCGAGAGGGATTGCGGAACGATCATGGGTGTTGACAGTTCGGCCCTGAAGGAGGGAGAGGAGGTCATCGAGGCCCTCAGCGACCGTATCCTGGGCCGCGTGACGGTCGATGACGTGATCGATCCCCACACCGGGGAGACGATAGTCAAGGCCAACTCCCTTATCGACGAGGATATCGCGACCGACATAGAGGATCGTGGAGTGGAGAAGGTCAAGATCCGCTCGGTGCTCACATGCGAGTCCAAGCGAGGGGTCTGCGCCCTCTGTTACGGGCGTAACCTGGCCACGGGAGGCCTCGTCGACCTGGGCGAGGCGGTCGGAGTGGTCGCGGCGCAGTCGATCGGAGAGCCGGGCACGCAGCTGACGCTTCGCACCTTCCACGTGGGAGGAACGGCGAGCAGGATCGCCGAGCACACACAGAAAACAACGAACCATCCGGGTGTCGTCGAATTCAGCAAGCTCAAGACGGTGATCAACCGTGCGGGGGAAGAGGTTGCGGTAAGCCGCAAGGGGGAGGCGCTGATACGCGACGAGCGGGACGAGCACGTGAGGGCGCGTTTCGGCGTTCCGTACGGGGCGGTTCTGAGGGTAAAAGAGAAGGAACTGGTCAAGAAGGAGCAGATAATATACGAATGGGATCCCTATTCGGATTTCATCATCTCCGACAAGGGCGGCAAGCTGCGGTTCCGCGACGTCGCCGATGGCGTGACGCTCAAGGAGAAGCATGACGACAAGACGGGCCTGCGGCAGATGGTCGTCATCGACGACCGCGACAAGAAGCTTCATCCCCACATAGAGATGCTGGACAAGAAGGGTAAAATAATAGGTAACTTCATTATCCCCACCGGCGCCCATATCATCACTCACGACAACGAGAACGTGCTTCCCGGCGACGTGATATGCAGGATCCCTAAGGAGATCACGAAGACCCGCGACATCACGGGCGGTCTGCCGCGAGTCGCCGAGCTTTTCGAGGTCCGCAAACCGAAAGAGGCGGCGGTTGTCTCGGAGATCGATGGTATAGTCGAGTACGGTCCGGTCACAAAAGGTATGCGGAAGATCGTCATTAAGAACGAGAGCGGAGACTCGAGAAGCTACCTGGTTCCCCAGGGAAAGCATCTCAGCGTGTACGAGGGGGACCTGATCGAGGCGGGAGACAACCTGACCGAGGGTCCCGTGAACCCGTTCGACATACTCAGCATTAAGGGAGTCAACGCCGCTCAGAACTACCTGGTCAACGAGATCCAGGAAGTCTACCGGCTTCAGGGAGTTGCGATAAACGACAAGCATATCGAGGTGATCGTCCGCCAGATGTTGCAGAAGGTCGTCGTAGAGGACAGCGGGGACACCAAGTTCCTCGAGGGGGATATCGTCAGCAAGGGCGAGTTCCGCGAGGAGATAGAGAGAGCGATGGCCGAAAAGGGTCGACCGGCGACATTTAAGCCGCTTCTTTTGGGAATCACGAAGGCTTCGCTCACGACGGAGAGCTTCATCTCGGCGGCCAGCTTCCAGGAGACGACCAGGGTTCTCACGGCGGCCGCCGTGCAGGGAAAGACCGATTATCTGAGGGGCCTGAAGGAGAATGTCGTGATGGGACACCTCATTCCGGCGGGAACGGGGCTTCACAAGTACAGTAAGATAAAGATAGACGAGGAGATGAGCGAGAAAGAGATGCTCGAGACGGAGTTTACCGACGAAGAGCTCGCTCTGATGATGGAAGACATGAAGGGAGAAGCCTCTTAGTCGCAGTGCCGGGGCGGAATTTGGGAGAGGGAGGATCCCGGGAAGGAGCGGCCCGGCGGAGGGAGCAGAGAAGCTAAATTAATTACTTGACAAGCAGATATCGGGATGTTAAATTGCTCATCTGCATCCTGATTCTCATGTCAGAATGCTTGATTCATAATAAGTTGGATGCATTGGAGTTAAGAGGGTTATTGTGCCGACTATCAACCAGTTAGTAAGAAAGGGCCGCAAGCTGGCCAAGAAGAAAACGAGCGCGCCGGCGCTGAGCTCATCCCCGCAGAGACGCGGAGTGTGTACGAGGGTGTATACATCGACGCCCAAGAAACCCAACTCCGCAATCAGGAAAGTCGCAAGGGTAAGGTTGACAAACGGTTTTGAGGTTACCGCATATATTCCCGGCGAGGGTCACAATCTTCAGGAGCACTCGATCGTCCTCGTAAGGGGGGGCAGGGTGAAAGACCTTCCGGGAGTCCGTTATCATATTATAAGGGGAACGCTCGATTCGAGTGGTGTTGAAGGAAGAACCAAGAGCCGGTCGAAATACGGAGTTAAGAGGCCGAAGAAGACCGCTGCCGCCTCGTAAAGGAGATAAGGATAATGCCTCGCAGGAGAGAAGTCGTCAAAAGAGATATTATTCCGGACCCCAAATATGGAGACGTCCTTCTGGCGCGGTTTATCAATTATATTATGCGCAGAGGCAAGAAGAGCACTGCGGAAAGAATCGTCTATGACGCTATCGATATAATGAACGAGAAGACCGGGCAGGATGGGCTCGAGGTGCTCAAGAAAGCGATCGAGAACGTCAAGCCGATGCTGGAGGTCACCTCGAGGCGTGTCGGCGGAGCTACGTATCAGGTTCCGATCGAGGTTCGCTCCAACAGGAGACTGGCGCTCGCGATGCGGTGGATCATCTCGTATGCCAAGGCGAGGCCGGAGAAGACGATGGCCGAGAAGATGGCGGCCGAGCTGATGCTCGCGGCGAAGCGCGAAGGGCCGTCGATCAAGAAACGTGAGGATACTCACAAGATGGCCGAGGCAAACAAGGCGTTCGCTCATTACAGGTGGTAAAAGGTTTCCGCGTTCTGCTGACGCGGGGGCTTGAACATAGATTTTGGGTGGTGTTGGGTGGAATCCATATTGGTATCCGAGTTGCAGCAGGATGTCAATGAGGAGAGAAGGGTTTTTTAAATGGATAAAAGGCAGCTTTGCTTTTACAGCATTAACCGCCGGCGGTACCGCTGACCCTTAGGCCTCGAAAGCCGGGGAAGGGTCCGCAGCCCCGGTTTGGAGAGGCAGATGGCAAGGGAATATCCTCTCGACAGAACACGCAATATCGGCATCGCCGCTCATATCGATGCCGGTAAGACGACCGTGACGGAAAGGATCCTGTACTATACGGGCAAGGTCCACCGCATGGGCGAGGTGCACGAGGGGAGCGCGGTGATGGACTGGATGGAGCAGGAAAGAGAGCGCGGGATCACTATCACTTCCGCCGCGACCACCTGTCTCTGGAAGGACCATCTTATAAATATCATAGACACCCCGGGCCATGTCGATTTTACCGTGGAGGTCGAGAGGTCGCTCAGGGTTCTCGACGGTGTGATCGCGATCTTCTGCGCGGTAGGCGGGGTCGAGCCGCAATCGGAAACGGTCTGGAGGCAGGCCGACAAGTACAGGATTCCGAGGCTCGCCTTCGTGAACAAGATGGACCGCGTGGGATCGGATTTCGGCAACGTTTTAAAAATGATGAGGAAAAGGCTCGGAGCTAACGCGCTGCCTGTGCAGCTGCCCGTCGGTTCCGGCGAGCTTTTCAACGGGATAGTCGATCTTGTGAGGATGAGGGCGATCTTCTATGACGAGGAGAGTCTCGGGGCGAGGTTCACCGTGAGTGAAGTGCCAAGGGATATGTTGGAGGAATGCCTCAAGGCGCGCGAGGAGCTTCTCGCTTCGCTCGCCGATTACGACGATGAGATTCTTCATCATGTGGTTGACGGAAGCGATGTTTCCGAGGAGGCGATCGTCTCCGCGATAAGGAAAGCGGTCAATGACGTGAAGATCGTTCCGGTTTTCTGCGGTTCGGCGTTCAGGAACAAGGGGGTTCAGCTCCTGCTCGACGCCGTTGTGGATTATCTGCCCAATCCGTTGGACGTGCCGGCGGTAAAGGGGATAAACCCGTTCACGAAGGCGGAGGAGGAGAGGCATTCGTCGGTTGACGAGCCTTTCACGGCCCTCGTCTTCAAGGTTATGACAGACCCGTACGTGGGCAGGCTTCATTTTATCAGGGTCTACAGCGGGTCTCTCAAGAACGGCGCCCATATAGTGAACGCGGCGAACCGCAAGAAGGAGCGGTTTTCGAGGATTCTTAGGATGCACGCCAATAAGCGTGAGGAGATACAGGAGATTTTTGCCGGGGATATAGTGGCGGTCGTCGGGCTCAAGCATTCGGGTACCGGAGATACGCTATGCGACGTGAAACATCCCCTTCAGCTAGAGATGATGGATTTTCCGGAGCCGGTCATCTCGGTGGCGATAGAACCGAAGACGAAGGCGGACGAGACCAAGCTGTCCGAGGCGATGCAGCGGCTGACCGAGGAAGACCCCACCTTCATAGTCAGGGTCGACAAGGATACCGGCCAGAC
>CAZPAH010000078.1:0-14178 GCA_964584495.1 uncultured bacterium
CGATCGCGCGGCGCTACCAGCAGAATCCCGAGGAATTCGCGGACGCCTTCGCCCGTGCGTGGTTCAAGCTGACGCACCGCGACATGGGTCCCCGCTCGCGCTACTTGGGCCCCGAGGTTCCGGCCGAGGAACTGATCTGGCAGGATCCGGTGCCCCCGGTCGATCATGAGCTGATCGACGCGCAGGATATCGCGGACCTCAAGGGCAAGCTCCTTGGCTCGGGCCTGTCCGTCTCCCAGCTGGTCTCGACCGCCTGGGCGTCGGCATCAACCTTCCGCGGCTCCGACATGCGCGGCGGCGCCAACGGGGCTCGCATTCGCCTTGAGCCGCAGAAGGACTGGGAGGTCAACCAGCCCAAGCAACTCGCGACCGTGCTGAAGACCATTGCAGGAATACAAAAGAAGTTCAACGACGCGCAGACCGGCGCAAAAAAGGTTTCGCTCGCCGATTTGATCGTTCTGGGCGGATGCGCCGGTGTCGAGCGAGCAGCTAAGAATGCCGGTTACGACGTGACGGTTCCCTTCACGCCGGGACGCACCGATGCGTCGCAGGAGCAGACGGACGTGAAGTCGTTCTCCGTGCTCGAACCTGTCGCAGACGGATTCCGTAATTACCTGAAAGCGAGATACTCAGTATCGGCCGAGCACCTGCTGGTCGATCGTGCGCAGCTGCTCACGCTGACAGCTCCCGAGATGACTGTTCTCATAGGCGGCATGCGGGTCTTGAATGCAAACTTCGGGCAGTCGCAGCACGGCGTGTTCACCAAGCGGCCGGAAAAGCTCACCAATGACTTTTTCGTGAACCTGCTCGATATGAACACGACGTGGAAGCCGACCTCTGAGGACAAAGACGTATTCGAGGGGCGCGATCGCGCAACGGGCGAGCTCAAGTGGACCGGCACCCGTGTCGACCTCATCTTCGGCTCGAACTCACAGCTCCGGGCCCTGGCGGAGGTCTATGGTAGCGAGGATTCCCATGAGAAGTTCGTGCAGGACTTTGTTGCGGTGTGGAACAAGGTGATGAGCCTCGATCGCTTCGATCTCGCTTGATTGAAGCGTCACGACAAAGAAAATATCGGCCGTATCCCAATGGGATGACTCTATTCAGCGCAGCAGCACCAGCTTGCTCGTTCGAGCGAAGCCTCCCGCCTCGAACCTGTAAAAATAGACACCGCTCGCGGAGACCGCCAAGTAATATTCGTTCGGGGAAGGAACATCGAGCTGTCCGCGGGCATTCGATCCCCAACCCACTACCGAACCGTCGGACTTCATACCCAGGCTGTGATACTGGCCGCCGGCGACTGCTATGAAGCCGGCGTTAGGCGAGGGAACGTCGCACTGGCCTTCGCCGTTGGCCCCCCAAGCTACGATCGTCGAATCCGCTTCCCTGCTCCTTTCAAACGATCCCCCAAAGGGAAAGCATCGTGGGATCTGCGGAGTGGTCCTTGGTATATGTAATTATTAATTAACAAATTATACCATATATTCTCCATCCGAAGCAATCCTATATTAGGGTGTAGAGTCGAATAACTCAGCCGATGTCCAACTAACGACCGATCTAAGAATTACCCGGGACGGTTTTCTGATAGGAGGGATAATATTTCACGCTTTAATTTCAACCCCCATTTTTGCTAGTATTGTCGGTCTGAAACCCTACTGGCCGTGAGGAGTAAATGCACGGATTCTTCATGAATGAGACGAAGAGGATGAAGGCCTTCTTGCTCGAAGAGCGGTTGAGCGCCACCGTCTTGTCCTTTTCGACCCTGTTCCTGATCTTGAGCCGTTTTCTCCCCACCTCGCCGGAGATACTCGGCACTTTATCATACTACGTGGTCCTTCCACTGCTCGTGGTCACCCTGATCCTACGCAGGAATCCCCTTGATTTCGGCCTTGGAATCGGCCAGTGGAGGATATGGCTGCCACATGTCGCTATCGCCGGTGCCCTGGCCATCATTCTGGCTATTTCGGCGGCCGGGATCCCGGCTTTCCGGGAATTTTACGGAGGGACGAGGGGCCCGGAGGCCGGCCGGATCGTGCTTGTTATGATCGGGTTGTTAGCAGTTGAATTCATGTTCCGGGGTTTCATCCTCTTCGGATTGAAGGAGAGATTCGGCGGGGGAGCGGTTCTCGTACAGATGGTGCCTTTCGCGCTGCTCCATCTTCACAAACCGGGGCTTGAAGCCGCGGGCTGCGTCCTCTCGGGGACATATTTCGGGTACCTCGCCTGGCGCACGGGCTCGTTATGGCCCGTATACATCATCCACTGTATCGCGACCCTGTCCATTCTATTACTCACTTAGAGGTCGGGGCTCATCCCCTCGAGACGGCCGTCCCTTCCATCAGGGTTCACGTCACGGGCACTCTTCGTCCAGGCCTGAACCCCATATGATGGTGCCCGAACCGGTGAGTACGATGTCGGTATCGCAGATCGGGGGCGTATGCGGCCAGGTGTTTCCGATCGCATTAAGGACGGCTGTTCCCATGTGGTAGATCGACTCGACGGTGACCCCGCTGAAATCGTTTTCTCCGGGATCGCCGGCGGTTCCAATATCCGGCGAAAGACCGTTGTCGATACGTATCCCGCGCGAGCAGATGAACGTGTTGCCGCGGATCGTCGGATTCGCATCTGAAAATTGGCAACGGATCGCGCCGTAGGTTGCATATCCCCCCGGTTTGTTAAAGATATTGTTTGCGATGAATGGTTCTCCTCTCTGCACCTGTATACCGATCATGCCGCTGCCCGCGAACGTGTTCCCGCGGATAATCATGTTGTTAGAGAGGCCTGCCACGTCGACCGGTATGGCCGGGGTCTGAAAATCGTTTGCCTCGATGATCATTCCGCCCGTGCAGTTGAAGTGGTATACGCCGTAGGAGGATGTCTGGAAATCATTGCGCATGATCACCGTGGCGCCCGTGCCCATGGCCCGGGCCCCGCCGTACAAATTCGAGGCGAAGGAGTTGTCTTCTATTGTCATGGTGACATCGGCCAGGTAGATGCCGTAAGTCCCTGTACCGTATGGGGCGCCGATTTCCAGCCCGGCCACCATGGCCTGGTCGGCGCCCACGATCGTTGCGAGATAGTCATCACCCGGCTCCGCGCTCGCGTCGCCGGCGCCGTAGATCGTCGTCGTGACGGTTCCAAGCCCCTTGTTCGATATATCGCCAATGAGCATCTGCCCCTGCTTGGGCCTTATGGGGAATGTCTCTCCCAGAGCGGCATTATATGTCCCCGGAAGAACGCTTATTATATTATCCGTTCCAGCGATCGAGACCGCGTGCGTGATCGTCTTGAACGGCTCTTCGCTCGTTCCCGGGTTTGTGTCCAGCCCCGATGCGGCATCGACATAATAATGAGCGGCGCCGATACCGGTGCACTGGACCGCGCCGCAGAGCACAGAGCCCGTTTCCACTTCGCATGCCTTGATTCCGAGAGATGTCGGCGTGAATCGAACGGTGAATGTATCGGACACACCGGCGCCCAGGCTGTAGGAATCGTCGCCGATGATTTCATATTCGTCGGATGTTTCCGAGACGGTTCCGGACAAGGTCCCCCCGCCGGTATTCTCGATAATGAAGGTCAGATCGGACGTGCCGCCGAGAGTGACGCTGCCGAACTCGAGCAGTGTCGTCGAAAGCCCGCAGGCCGCTTCTTGTTTCTCCGAGGGTCCCGTGCCGTCGTCACTGCAACTCGACAACGCGACGATCGCTATTATAACCGCGCCGATCAGCCTCCCACCTTTAAACATGACTTTCCTCCTTCGGTACCTGCCGGGTGTATGCTCGAATACAAAAAACCGGTTGTCAGAAAATCCGCCTCCATCTGTCTGAAGTTGATTGCAGTAGACTATCATGCATCTCGCTAATTGTCAAGGCGTTGCCCATCCTTTACATGAGAGGGCTGTTCCTCGCCTATCATGCTGGACAGCCGTATTATATTTCTTCACGCTTCTTGTAAGGTATTTATCCGCAATGATTCTACTGGCACGATGTTCTGTTGCCGGTTATAATTTAGATACCGAGGGGTCGGGCCGGCGGTCCCCGCCGACCCGGAAGGAGAGATTCCGCTATAGCAGGAGGGGAATACCATGCGTATGGTCACGGCTGCCGTTATGCTGACCGTGTTACTGTCTGGTGCGGCGTTTGCGCAGGCACCGGTCATCGTCGATCACGAGATCACCGGTCTTAGAAGAATCGATTTCGTATTCTCCGTGCCGATGAACCACCATTCGGTCGAATATACCGGTAACTCGGCGATATATCCGGCAGGTTTTCCCGGCCAGGCGATAGAGCCGTGGGCGATCTTTCTCGATGATGACGGTGTGACGATGAAGGTGCTCCTGAACGACGCGATGGTCGCCGGCGGGTCGTACACGCTGGCCCTTGACGGAGTCATGTCATTGGATGAGGTGCCGCCGGAGGAAGGATATGAATACGTATTTACCGCGACAGATCTCGTTGCCCCCGGCCTTCACTCTGTCGCCTTCCTCGAGCCTGATGCGATCGACCTCGTCTTCACCGAGGACATAATCGAAGCAGAGGGGGAGAACCCGGCGAACTACGTGCTGTACGAGGCGGCCGCCGCGTCGAACGTCATCGGATTCGCCGAGGTAAGGATGCGGGGAGTCCGTGACCGCGTCTTCCTGCGTTTAGAGTCCGCCCTGTCGGAGGGCACGCAGTACACGATAGAGGCGGCCGGGCTGCATGATCCCTCCGGCAATCAGCTCCCCGCCGGCAGCTCCCTGACCTTTACCTACAGTGGGAGTAACGATCGGGCTCTCGCCGGGCTCTATATCGATGATCTTCGCCGTAACACCGCTATAGACGGCCTCGGCTTCTATTCGGTCGACATGTACATCTGGGTGCGTCCCACTCCAATAGGCTTCGTGACCGTATTGTTCTCGATCGATTATCCCTCTAACATCATCCCCCAGGATCTCGAGTTACCGCCTTCTATGTACGTGCTCGACGGCGATGTCTTCAACGGAATAGCCATCTCCTCGCCCGGCTGCATGAACGGCTGGACCATGATCGGCAAGCAGCGGCTGACCGTAACGGATCATGACCCTTCGATGGTATCTTTATTTTCGTTTCCGTCTACACATGCCAATGCTGCCAGCCCCTACGTGCTGTTGTGCAGTGAATGGTTTCCGTACAGTTCCATGCGGATCAGCTCGAATATCGAGATAAACGCCGCCGACGCAAGGCCGGTCCCGGTCGACGCCTCGTTCTCCGGTTACACGGTGATCGACATCCTGTTCAATCTGCCGATGGACGGGACGACCGCCGGGGCGGTGTCGAGCTACGAGGTCTTCGAGACCGCCTCCCCGGGGAACACGGTTGCGCTCTCGTCCGCCGAGCTCCAGCCCGACAAGCGGACCGTGCGGCTCCTCTCTTCAAGCGATCTGACGCAGGGGATCGATTACACCGCCCGTATTACCGGCGTGGAGAACGCCGCCGGAACGGCGGTCTATCCTGGGAGCGAGATAGTATTCACAGCCGTTGACAATGAACCGCCACATCTACTGTCGGCCGCCATGTCCGGGGAGCGTACGGTCGATCTGCTCTTCGACGAACATGTCGGCGAGCTCTCCGCCTCTTCAATGGCATATTACGAGATAGCCGAATCGGCCCAGCCGTCGAGCAGACTGTCGCTCTATTCGGCTGAGCTGCTCGGTGACGGAGTAACAGTGAGACTGATGGTGAGCGGCTCGTTCGTCGACGGCATGGACTACACAGTAAAAGCGATGAAAGTGGCCGATCTGAGGGGAAACAGGATGCCGGCAGTCGAGACGGTGGAGTTCACGGCCGATGATGTCTATGCGCCCCGGATCCTCCGCGTGATCCCTCTTCCCGATAACCGCGTAAAGGTTCATTTCGACCAGGAGGTAGACCAGGCCACCTCGGAATATCCCGGCAATCTCTATTTTAAATACCCGGCCGTCGACATCACTTCGGTGACATGTGAAGGAAGCACCGTCCTTATCCAGGTGTCCAGCCTCAATGTAGGATCGGTTTACCATATTTATGCAATAAACATAGAAGATACGAAGGGCAACGCGATACCCGAGGCGATATCGTCGTATTTATACTATACGCCGCAGGTCCCCGCGCCTCAGATAGGCCTGTGGTCCGATCTCAACAGGAGCGAGAATTTCGTGCAGGCCTGTCCCTTCCAGCTATTCGAGTTCTATGTATGGTGTAAGCCCGGTCCGGACGGGACACAGGGTATCGAGTACGCCATTGCCGAACGGTCGCTCTTCGAGTTCGAATACGGGATCGTCAATGTCGTAAACGATCCGGATGTCAGCATCTCTTTCGGCGATCCCCTTTCCGGCTTAACGGTATGCATGTACCATTGTAAAACAGACTGGTTCTGGGCCTCCAAGTGCACAGCCTTCCTCATTGAGGGGAACGGGTATCTCGAGGTCGTGCCGCATCCTGTGGCGGGCGGACCGAACGGTACCCTGTGTTCGTACCCTTATCCATTGATACAATTGGAGATAACCAATATGCTCTCGTTCGAGACGGTCGTCGGTACGTTTCTGCACGGTTCCTCTGCAGAGTTCACCGGAGAGGGTATCGCAGTCAGGTGGACGCTGTCCGAGGTCGACGAAGGAGTCGAATTCACTGTCCTGAGAAGGGCCGAGGGCAGCGATTTCCGTATCGCCCCCTCTCAGGAGATCTCACGTGACGGGTTCGAGTTCGAGTATCTCGACACTGAGATCGAGCGGGGTGTCTCGTACGCCTACCGCATCGAGTATGTCGATGGGGAAGTGACACGCACCCTCTTCGAAACAGACTTGATCGAGACCCCGGCGCTGCCTCTTGTCCTCGATCAGAACCGGCCCAATCCGTTCAATCCGTCGACCGAGATCCGGTTCTCGTTGCCGACCCGATGCGCGGTTCGCCTCGATGTCTTCGACTCTGCCGGCAGGTTGATCAGGGTCCTGCATGACGGTATCCTGGGAGCGGGCGGGCACTCGATCGAATGGGACGGCACGAACAACCTGGGCAGGGCGGTCGGGTCGGGGGTGTACTTCTACCGCCTCGACGCGGGCAAGGAGACGATCTCGAAGAAGATGGTGTTGCTGAGATAATCGCGTGCCCGCGCTATCGCGAGGGCACGACAGGCTTCGAACGGCAAGCGACCCCTGAAACGCAAACTCGCCCAGGGGTCGCCTGCTACCGATAACTATCCTTCCGCAGCCGGACTTAGAGCATGTCCTTGATGGCCTTCAGCGGGCGGACGCGCACCGAGCGCGAAGCAGGCCGCGGCTTCTGCTTGACCATCTCGCCTGTGAAGGGGTTGCGGACGAGCTTGCCGCCCGCCACCGCCGGCTTCTTCACGAGTGTGAGCTTCATCAGGCCCAAGTTGTTGAAGGTTCCGTGCTTCTTGACCGATTTGACCATGACGGAGGTCAGCGCATCACAGACTGCGACGACCTGTTTCTGGGGAAGACCGGTCTTCGCAGCGATTTCGCGATAGACCTCGCTCCTTGTCGGCGGCTTGTTTCCTGCAGGTTTCGCGGAAGCCACGCGTGTTTTCTTCTTTGCCATGACGCTTTCTTCTCCTTTTCGGACGTGGGTGAATGGTCACGACCTCGATGAACGGTTCAAATGTTAGCGCAAATACCGCAGTGTGCAAACATCTTTTTCCGCTTTTTTTAATTTTGCGGCCTCCACATAGATTCTTGAATGAGGGTCTTGTTTGTGGTAGAATTGCTCCGTCTGCGGCGGGAAGCTTCAGGCTCTCACTCAAGTAGAATATAGAAAAATAGCAACCTTATTTCAGGCCTGAGGTTTTTATGCCGCATTTGCCGTTTACGCGTGCAAGTGGAGGTGCGCCATGAGATCCCCGACCTGCCTATCTGTATCTTTTATTCTTGCTATAGCTATCCTGACTATGTTTCCAACGTTTCCCGGCGGCGCTCCCGGCTATGTAAATAATACGACGATGTCGAAAGAGGCGTCATTCACACTTACCCTCTATGGATATCCACCGGAGCCGATAGTTGTGACCGGAACCGAGATGGTAACATGGACCGATCCGTATATCGGTCCGGACGATCATGTTTATATCGATGCCGAGATCGTCGAGATGGAGCTTTCCGATCTCGGGATGACGATCAGGAACAATCCGGATGTCGTCAGTCCGGGAGTTTCAAGAAGCGCCTCTCCTTATATAGACTTCCCGGCGGAGAGCTTTTTCGATGTGATGTACGAAATGGAGATACCGGGAATATTCCCCGGCGAGACTCTGCTCACTTACGAACCTATGCATATTGTCAGCACGATCGACAAGTGGCCTCCCTATGCGCATCCTTACACGATGGCCAATCCCTTGATAGTGGTCTACAACCAGGGCGGTATAGCGGTCGGTGAGATCACCGGTTGGAGCGAGGTAAACCAGCCGTGGGAAGAGACGCGTGTTGGCCTGACTGTCGACACCGAATACGGATCGGATGTTGCGGAGGAAATCGACGACGACATAGTGGAGGCAAGGGCATGTATAAACCTTCCCAACGAGGATGTCGTCGACGCTAGGTTCTCCTACAGGGATTCGGGAATCGATCCGTTTGTGCAGTTCTGGGTCGATACTGACGGCTCGGGCGGAAATTACGGCACGTCGGCCGTGAAGGAAAGCGGCGATGGTTGGGCGGGATACCTCGACATCTCGTTATTCAGCACTTCGGGTGGATACTATGACATAATGGTCGATTTCGATGTCCTCGGCGTCGGCCATTTCATGGACACGGTCGTTGTATATATAGATCCGACTCCGCCGGTTCCGGTGTTCAATAATGTCATCCCCGATTCGGTGATATATTTCCATGTCGATTCGCTCTTCGAGATCACGTTCACTCTTGAAGATGAGATCGGGGGGGTAGGGTCGAGCGAAATGCGCATATTTCCGCTGGCGCCCGATTACTCCAGGACCCTCGAGCCGATAGACCAGAATAATCTCGAGATCGACTACGAGGACATCGAGGCATGTATCCCGACCGCGACTGCGTCATGCCTGAGATGGTTGGCTGATAACGGCCATCCTAACCTGGAACACCCAGAGGGAGATGAAGCGCAGGAGGAATTATCAGGCGAGGAGATGGCCGAGGAGCTGATCAATGACATGGATCCCGACTCGACAGGCACGACTCCCGACAAAGCGGTGGACGGCATCAAGAAATATCTCAACGATCACGGCGAGAATGCTGACGATTGGGACGTGGAGCATGAGGAGGTCGAGGATTACGAAGACATCGGAGAGATGCTCAGGGAGTTCGAGGCGGACAGCGAGGACGTGATCATCCTAATGGCGGATACCAACGCGGCGGGAGACACGGTGGGTCATGCGGCGACCCTCGGTTCGAAGAACAGCGAATACTACGAGGAGAACGACGGCGGCAACATGGATGGGCATATAGGATACACTCTCGATTTCATGGACCCGAACGGAGGTGTTCCCTGCGAGGATAATGAGTACGGGGTTGGTGAGAACGACGCAGGGCGGCCCGAGCTCGAGGGATATTCGTGCGATCTGGACAGCACCGAGGGATCCGCCTGGATAGAAGGTTATATAAAGGTATCACCGCCCGAGGAAGCCGGTGGAATTCGTCCCGGGATGGAGGGCGGAAAGATTCCCCGGCGGAGATTCGACCGCGCCCCTTCGTCTCCGGGATGGATACAGGTCTCGACAGGCACCGTCTCGGGCAGCGGGGCGGAGGATACTCTCCGCTGGGATACTACCGGGTTTCCCGGAGGAGTCTATCTGGTCGAGATCGTCACCGTAGATGACGAGGGGATACAGTGCAGGGATCTCAGGCTGGGGGGCATTCCGGAGTATACCGTCACTGGAGGTACGGATACTCCCGGGGCGAAGACGATGCTCAGAGGTTCGTACCCCAATCCGTTCAACCCTTCGACGACGATCGAGTTTTTTATCGCTTCGAAAACGGACGTATCGGTATCGATCTATGACGTTTCCGGCAGATGCGTCAGGAAACTGCTGAACAAAGAGCCGTATGAGCAGGGGTTGCACAAGGTCCAGTGGGACGGCAGGAACGAGAGGGGTCGTCGGCTGGGCAGCGGCGTATATTTCTGCCGATTCGAGGCCGGTGTAGGTGTTTCGGCGAGAAAACTGATTATACTAAGGTAAATCGCGTGGAAATGTCAGCTTGCGGGTGTACCTTCCATTAATGTCATCCGACACATCTTCATATCCAAGCAATCCAATCCGGTTAGATGGACCGAATTTTGCTTAGAGAGCTGGAGTAATCGCAGCCAGGTTAGATTTTTAGGAAGCGTTCGGTAAGGTGAAACTGCAACGAAACCACGGGAGAAATCATGCGGGACTATAGACAGCCGGGATTTATGGCAATAATCTGCATCGTGCTGCTTCTGGCATTCGCAGATAGCAGGGCGGATGACACCTCATGCACGTCCACGGAATATAAACTGATGTCGATGCTCATCAATGATGAATACGAAACGGAATTCAGCCTGATACTGATCAACAGTGACACCGAGCCGTGGTGCATCAGGGGACGACTGGATGTCCTTAAGGAGGAGTGGCCGAAGCTGAAGAACGAGACGATCGACTCCCTCATTGTCATTAACAGAGGCACGACAAGCCGGCTAGCCGAGCGATTCAGCATCCCTGTCGATTACGAGCTCGTATCGATGCAGGAATTCGTCAAAGTTCTCGGGGACGGCATGACGTTCAAGGCGGATGGAGCATCCGTCGGTACCGGACTGGAACAGTACGCTTCGAAAAGCGATGCCGTTGAACCCGACTGGAATAATTTCGACAAGGTATTTCCCGATGCCCAGGGATACCTGACATTCTCGAGGGTCGGGTTCGATTCCGAACATACGCAGGCCCTGGTGATATTCTCCAACTCCTACCGGTGCGGCGGGGTCAGGGTGACGCCCGGAACACGAAAAATCGCCTGCTTCATGAAAAGAGAAGGCGCATGGGAGCTGGTTGGGGTATCGCGCGACTTCAAGATGATGTATTGATATCATAGAACAGCCGCGCGGGCACGGCAGGCTTTCTTTTACGGAAATGAGAATCGGGGGACTGACCCCCGATTCTCTTACCACTTAAAAGAGAATGTGAATAGTATGTTCGCTGCGTTGTGCAGAGGCAATGCAGTTTTATCCTCGCTGTCGATCTAACTGAAACCGCACTTCTGGACAATCACGAAGCAGTTTCCCCGCGAATGACCAGAATAAGGTCTTTGAGGAACTTCGCAGCCTTTACGACGATTAGAATGACCAAAAGAGAACCTAAGTATAGGTTCAGATCGACGCCTGGAACGTCCTTGAACCTCAAGTCGAGGGGACAGCTCAGGATCGCCCATAAAATCAGCAGGATCGAAGTGTTTTTTACGAGCGGGATCCACGCGGAATTGACTATGAATCGCAGCCCGTACGCGATTACCTCGAAAAGAAGCGCGGCAATGACCATGAGGGATAGGATGATCGAAGGGACCGGAGCCAGGAGAGACTGGATCGGACGAAGATTCAGCGAATAGAAGAACAGAGTGTGGTAGCGGACGAACAGGGTGACCGCCGCGGTGAAGATGGCGAGCAGCAGGAAGAACGCGGCGGCTTTAACAGTGTCCCTTCCCGTTGAGCACGGAAGATCCGCAGCCACGGCAGGTTCATATTTCTGTTTCTCTGCGTCACTATATACAGCACGAACGCAACGAGCCCGAAGTCGGCGAGCCACGCCATGGAGAGGTACACAAGGGCGGTTTCGGCCGTCATTCGGGGAATGAAGAAAAATGGAAACATTATGATTTCGAGATCGAATGCTTGCGCGAGCACGGTGAGCGTGACATTGACGGCGAACAGAATCCTGTGATTTCCTCGTTTTGATCCATGCGGTCTATGAATAATCCTTCCAGGGTTTTTCTGAAGACGTAGCCGAAGTTATCCATATCGTTTGCAATGGCGGCCTGGCGAAGATTCGTATCTACAAGGGCGTCCTCTTTGATTCAATCGAAGAAGAGCTGATCCGCCGGTTTGAACTCCGTGCCGAACCGTTCAATAAGGGTGTCTATCAACATAAACGATACTTTTTCACTAAAGTTATTCATTTGCCGCTCCTGAGTGGTGAAACAGAGGGAATCTAACTCGATTCCTATGGGGTAATCAAGGAATATGATACGGATTTTTCCCGGTGAACACGGAGTAGCCTATTGAAAAGAAAGTGATTACAAGAGTCGGATAATTCGGTTGGTTGGCAACTATTGACGATCTCCTGTCTAATTGATAAAATACGCTCGAATCAATTGCCATAACTAAACTAAGGAAGGTCTTATGCATTGCATGAGTGCTGTATATGTAATGATAGCAGTAAATTTATTGCTATGTATTTCAGCCGGTTATTCCTCTGCTCAGACAAATTGGGAGTACGAGGTTGTGGATTCTACAATAACGGATTATTCATATAGCTCCCTTGTTTTTGATGCTCAATACAACCCGTGCATAGCATATTATAATATTGATCAAGGCACGTCGTTCAGTTTTGGTGATTTAAGATATGCGACCAAATGTGGCGGCAATTGGCTAATAGAGGAAATTGTGACTGATTCAATAGCTTGTTTCACCGGATATCCTCCCTCGTTGGCCATAGATTCACAGGGACAACCGCATATAGCTTACGTGCATTATGTCGACGGTTCAGGAATCGTAAGTTATGCATCCAAATCCGGAGGCATATGGACGATAGAATCGGTAGAATCAGGAGCGTGGCAGCCGTGCCTTGCACTGGATAATCAGGACAATCCGCATATTATTTGTTGGCTTAATGGAACTACTAATCTGAGATATTGTTACAAGCCGGAAGATATTTGGGTTCGGAACTATATTGATCACCCGGGCAGAGAATCAGGGAGAGAATTGTCTCTTAAGCTTGATCAGCAAGGTGATCCCCATATAAGTTTCAATGGTAAAAAAGGATGGACAACCAGAGAATTAAGATACGCTCATCTTTCGAGTGGGACATGGAGTGTCGATACTTTACATGTGTCCGGTGTGGGTAACCCTTCGATTGTTCTTGATAGAAATGAAAATCCACATATTTGCAGCTACGGAGGTGTCAGCGGCCTTTATTACCATAAAAAATCCGGCGAAGAATGGATTACAAATAGCGTAGATGGCTCAGTATACGCAGGATGTTGGATTTCATTTGCTTTAGACAGTCAGGATAGACCGAGCACGATATATCAAGAATGCTTAAGTTACAGCTTGAACTATGCTCATAAAGATAATGATTCATGGTCAATCGAAAAAATTCTCTGCTGTAGCGGAGGATATAAAGCTTCATTGGCAATCGATGCTGAAGATCTCTCTCATTTCACTTTTTTCAATCGCGAAGATAAGGATCTTATATATGCAAAAATAATGAATGAAATAGCGGTGATGATCGAGTATTCCAGCGCGGCTTGGGTCAACGACCATATCGAGATCATCTGGTCGATTGTAAAAGGATTTGACGAATCGGGGTTGACGTTCGACGTGTCTCGAAGTGACGATGGGGGCACCAAGTTTTCGAACATTCCGGATCCGATTATCCAAAGGGATGGGGATAAATTCTCTTTCAGCGATTATGCAACTGATTTTGGATCAAAGTACATCTATCAGGTCACCGTCTTTGAGAATAAAAGACCTGAAACTTGTTTCAATGTTGCTGTAAAAACTCCATCTTATGGCTTTAATCTTTCACAGAATTATCCAAATCCGTTTAATCCGATAACAAATGTGACATATTATGTACCTGAGAGATGCCACACGACCTTTGAAATATTCGACATCTCCGGCCTACGAATTATATGCCTTGTCGATAAATACGAGGAAAAAGGTAATTACACTGTCAGCTGGGATGGGAAGGATATCGAGGGGAAATCTGTAAGCTCAGGCATATATTTTTACCGTGTGACGGCAGGGAAAAAGGTGATTTCAAAGAAGATGGTGTTATTGAAATAGTACGTCTCTCTTTTGAAAAAAGCGTTGTACGGTACTGCCCCGGCCCTCAACGCGCCGGCGCCCCGACCGGATACGGGATAATACCGATATGACACGATACCGCGATGTTGCATGGTAGATACAGCGGCTCGGGCGTGAGCGCGTAGGCGGCTTTGTAGCAAATATCGTATATGCCGTCGCACCCCGG
>CAZPAH010000079.1:0-13692 GCA_964584495.1 uncultured bacterium
TCGACAAGGAGATCGAGGAGATCGGCAAGAAGGTCGAGGCGGACAGCAGCGCCGCCGTCAGATCGCAGAGGATGAGCCGTGACAAGATAACGGAGGATTTTGCCCACGAGGCCGACGGGAAGGCGACCTGGGGGGACGAGCAGAAGAGGGAGGATACGCCGAGACCGACGGTGCCGAGGCCGCAGTGGCAGGAGAAGGGAAAGCCGGGCCAGAGCGCCGCACCCGAGGAAGATTACGCCTCCGAGAAGCTCAAGCCTGGACAGTTGAGCGAGGAAGCGATAGAGCAGCCGCTCGATTTCGGTGACGATCCCGTCGATTCCTCATCGGCGCAGGGCGGTGTCAGCGAGGAGCCGGTCGGTTTCTCGACGGTCGACGCGGATCACGTAAAGGTCGCGGACGACGATACGGCGGCGGACGATCCCGTCGTGGAAAAAGAGATTCGAAGCGAGGTGGCGAGAACGATCGAAGACCAGATGTATCCCGAGGTAAGTATCCATGAAGATGCGCCTTCATCCGGTTCTCCGTCCGGGGAGCGGCAGGCGCCAGCCTCGCAGACCGTTCAGCCGCAGGCTGCTGGGCCCATGAATCGGGGGCCTGCCGGGATGAGCGGCGGCGAAGCTGGAAGTGTCCGACCCTCCGGAGGTCCTGCGCCGCAGGGGATGGAACAGGGTATGGGAACGAAGCACGTCGCAGGCGTGGAGACGGTTTACCAGCACATTCCGGACACGAGCGCTGCAGGGATGAAGCACCAGGACACGGAGCGGGGAGGGGTCGCATCGGCAGTTGAGCCGGAAGTCGTAATCCCGCCCGCGCAGCACGAGGTCGAGGTTCGCCAGGATAACTGGAAGGCCTACGAGGTCCAGGGCGAGAAACCCGACTGGTCGAAGTACGAGATCTCCCCGGGCGCAGCCGGGAAGAGGATTCCCGAAGGCGAAGCGGTGATGCCGAGCGAGAACGAGGTGGAGAACGCCCTCCTAGGGCTTACGGAAACGACCGGTCAGCAGGATTCCGAGAAGGCCCCCCGTAAGGCCGGCCCGTCGCAGGAAGCGGCCGCGGGGCATAAATCTCCCGAGCCCGTCTCGCAACCGGAAGAATCGCAGCAGGATGAGGAGGATTCTCCCGAATCGGGGGAAACCTGGTCGATGGAGGAGCTTCGAAGGAACCTGACGAATATCAACAGGGAAGATTAATCTGGCGGGCTCTTTTCCCATCGGGAAAAGAGCAGGTCGATAGTGCGGATACGATGCGGGGGGCTGGATCACATGGCGGATCCGGCCCCCCGCTCGATTTTTGAGCGGGCTTACCCGCCGGTCCGCCCGCAGGCAGGGCGGGCTGGGCCTGCCCCGGTAGATAGATGTTGCACCGGCCGCCGTTTCGCAGTATAAGATTGCTAACCTGGATATCAAGCAAGGGGGAGCAAGTGACAGATCTATACGACGACATCAGGGAAAGCGCACGGTATATAAAGAAGAAGATAGATATCAAGCCGTCTTTCGGGATCGTCCTCGGTAGCGGGCTGGGTGGGCTCGCCGCCTCGATCAAGGTCGAGGCCAAAATACCCTACGGCGAGATACCGAATTTCCCGGTGGCCACTGTAAAGGGCCTGCATGCCGGAAACCTTCTTCTCGGCACCCTTTCGGGAAAGAAGGTGGTGGCGATGGAGGGAAGGGTCCATTATTACGAGGGTTACACGATGAAAGATGTGACCTTTCCCATCAGGGTGATGAAGGCGATCGGAGCCGGCTCGCTGATACTAACCTCCGCCGTCGGGGGGATGAATCCGCAGATCCCGCCCGGTTCCCTCGTCGCGGTAACCGACCATATCAACCTTATGGGGGATAATCCGCTGATCGGCCCCAACGACGAGCGTCTCGGCCCGCGCTTCCCCGATATGAGCGAGCCATACAACCGCCGGTATATCGACCTGCTCGAAAAGACGGCGCTCGAGATGAAGGTGCCGCTGAGAAGGGGGGTCCTGGCCGCCGTGGCGGGGCCGAACCTCGAAACGGCCGCCGAATACAGGTTTCTCAGGAGGATCGGGGCGGATCTCGTCGGGATGTCGATGGTCCCCGAGAATATCGTCGCGGTTCACTCCGGCATGAAGGTGCTGGGAATCTCGGTCGTCACGGACGAGGCTTTGCCAGACTGCCTTAAGCCCGCTAATATAAAAGAGATAGTAGCCGCCGCAAAGAAGGGTGGGAAGCTCCTCGGCAGGCTGGTTGAAGGCTTCCTCGAGAGGGCCTGATGCCCCTTTCGACGGGGGGATACGGCATCCCTTTGGATCCTGCGGGAACCTCGGGCCGATATCGTCGTATTATTGAGGGGCCTAACGCGCAGAGATGCTTGACACGGGGGGAATATTTAATTATAAGATATTGACCTCTTTTGAATTAAATATAGGCTGATACGGAAAGGGCCGGAGGGCGGAGACTCGATGATTCGGTCACCGTGATTCGGCGTTTCGAGTTATTAAGTGTTTTTGGAGTTACATCTGATGGCTGACAATAATGACGGCAAGAAATACGGAAGTATCCCTCCACAGCAGGATGCCATAGAGATCGAAGCGCGGATCCTCGCATTCTGGGACGAGAACGATATCTTCAGAAGGTCTATCGAGGAGAGGGATGCGGCCAAGCCGTTCATCTTCTATGAAGGTCCTCCCACGGCGAACGGAAGGCCGGGCGTTCATCACGCGATGTCCCGGACCATCAAGGACATCGTCTGCCGCTACAGGACGATGAAAGGTTGCAGGGTGGAGCGCAAGGCCGGCTGGGACACGCACGGGCTGCCGGTCGAGATCGAGGTCGAGCACACGCTGGGGCTAGACGGTAAGGACCAGATCGAGAAGTACGGCGTCGCCCAGTTCAACAGGGAATGCAGAAAATCGGTTTTCAAGTATCTCGACGAATGGCACGAATTCACCAGGAAGCTCGGCTTCTGGCTCGACCTGGAAGATCCCTACGTCACCTGCACGAACGAATATATCGAATCGGTCTGGTGGATCCTCAAGCAGTTCTGGGACCAGGATATGCTTTATGAGGGGCACAAGATCGTTCCGTATTGCCCGAGGTGCGGCACATCCCTCTCGAGCCACGAGGTCTCGCAGGGGTACAAGGATGTCTCCGATCCGTCGATCTTCATCAAGTTGAAGGTAAAGGATAAGGAAGAATACTTCCTCGTGTGGACGACGACCCCCTGGACGCTTATTTCCAACGTGGCCCTCGCCGTCGGTCGCGAGTTCGATTACGTGCGCGTCAGGCACCGCGGCGAGGTCCTGATACTGGCCGAAGCCCTGATCGGAGTCCTCGACGGCGAAGTCGAGGTTCTCGAGAAGGTCAAGGGGCGCGACCTCGTGGGGACGAGATACGAGCCCTGCTACCCCTATTTCAAGGATGCAGAGGGCGGCTTCAGGGTGATCGAGGCCGATTTCGTCACCCTCTCCGACGGCACCGGCATAGTGCATACGGCCCCCGCATTCGGCGAGGACGACTACCAGGCCGGGCTCGCAGAGAAGCTGCCGTTCGTTCAGCCCGTCGATCCGGGGGGAAGGTTCACGCCGGAGATCGAGAAATGGGCCGGGCGGTTCATAAAGGATTGCGACCCGGAGATCATCGAGGATCTCCGGGAAAGAAATATACTTTACAAGAGCATGGAGATGACCCACTCCTACCCCTTCTGTTGGCGGTGCGACTCGCCGCTCATCTACTACGCGAGGCGGTCCTGGTATATCAAGACGACCGCCTTCAAGGATCTTTTGATCGAGGCGAACGGCAAGGTCGAATGGTTCCCGCCCGAGGTCGGCGAGAACAGGTTCGCCAGGTGGCTCGAGGGGAACGTCGACTGGGCGCTCAGCCGGGAGAGGTACTGGGGGACGCCGCTCAATATCTGGACGTGCGACGCCTGCGGCGAGAAGTACTGTATCGGGGATCTCTCGGAGCTTCGCTCGATAAGCGAGCCGTTTCCCGAGGAGTTCGACCTGCACAAGCCGTTCATCGACGATCTGGACGTGGGATGTCCCGAGTGCGGCGGCAAGATGACGAGGGCCGCCGAGGTGATCGACTGCTGGTTCGATTCGGGGGCGATGCCGTTCGCCCAGCAGCACTACCCGATGGAGAATATGGCGAAGTTCAAGGATCAGTACCCGGCCGAGTTCATCAGCGAGGGGGTGGACCAGTCGCGGGGATGGTTCTACTCGCTGCTTGTGATCGGCGCCTTCCTCACGAAGCAGTCCCCTTACAGGAGGTGTCTGCCCCACGGGATGGTCCTCGACAAAGAGGGGCAGAAGATGAGCAAGAGCAAGGGCAACGCCGTTTTCGCGAGCGATGTCCTCAAGAGCGACGGGGCCGATTCCCTGCGCTGGTACCTCATGACGAGCGGGGCGCCCTACCTGCCGAAGAGGTTCGATCTCGACACGATGCGCGACGGGGCGAACAAGTTCCACGGAACGTTGAGGAACCTGTATAACTTCTTCGCGATGTACGCGGAGATCGATGGCTTCGAGCCGGCCGGGAAGCCCGACCGGAGCAACCTGATCGACAGGTGGATCCTTTCGCGGTACAACACGACGGTGCGCGACGTAACGGCAGCGCTGGAGAGCTACGAGATGACGCGGGCCGCCAGGTCGATCCAGTCTTTCGTGATCGACGAGCTGAGCAACTGGTACCTGCGCAGATGCCGCCGCCGTTTCTGGAAAAACGATATGAGCGGCGACAAGGTGGCCGCCTACGAGACCTTCTACAGCGTGATCGAGGGGATCACGAGGCTTGCGGCCCCCTTTATCCCGTTTCTAAGCGAGGCGATCTACCAGGAGCTTCACGGGGGGGCCGGGCCGGGGCGGCAGGCGGACAGCGTTCACCTCTCAGAGTACCCGGTCGCCGACGAATCGATGATCGACGAGCAGCTCGAGACTAACATGGCGGGGCTTCGCAGGGCGGTGACGACCGGCAGGGCGGTGAGGAACAAGGTGGGGATCAAGGTGAGAACCCCGCTGGCGCGCATGTTCGTGCACGCCGCCCACGGGGAGGAGACGGAGTGGACAGGGGACGGGGAGCTTTCCGCCCTGGTGCTCGAAGAGCTCAACGTGAAGGAGGCCTCCGCGATCGAGAGTATCGATGAATTCATCAGCATGAGCGTGAAGCCGGAATATTCCTTGCTTGGCAAAAGGTTCGGGAAGAGGATGAAGGATGCCGCCGCCGCGCTAGAAGCTCTTGATACGAAAAAAGTTAAGCAACTCGCCGCGGGCGGGGAGATATCGATAGATATCGGCGGAACGAAAGAAATCATCACGAGTGACGATGTCCAGATCGTGCAGGATACCGCCGAGGGCTTCGCATCGGAAACTGAAGGGGATCTCACGGTGATCCTCGATACGAAGCTGACCATGGAGCTTCTGCAGGAAGGTATGGCCAGGGATCTAGTGAACAGGATCCAGAACCTGAGGAAGGATTCGGGATTCGAGGTCAGTGACAGGATCGAGCTATCCTACGAGTCCACGCCGGAGGTTTCGGAGGTATTCGAAAAATTCCGGGAACATATCTGCAGCGAAACGCTCGCGGAGACCCTTTACAAAGGAGAGAAAGACTGGCAATACAGCACGGAATTCAAGCTCGACGATAATAATGTAATGCTTTGGGTGAAGCTCGCTTGAAAAGCTTCTGACGGGAGAAACAAAAATGCCTGACAAGAAGAAGAAAAACAAACTCACAAAGAAGGAGCTCGAGGCATACAGGAAGCTGGTGCTGGCCGAGCGTAAACGGATAATGATGGAGCTCGGGAGGATCGAGGAGACGATAACGAGCTCCTCCGAGAGCAACGAGGGCTCTAAGCAGGCCTATTCCAACCACTTGGCGGATCTAGGCACCGATTACATGGAGAAGGAGAAGAACTTCTACTATGCCAGCCAGGAGGGAGCCTACCTCAAGGCGCTCGACGAGGCGCTCGAGCGGATAGACCGCGGTGAATATGGAAAGTGCGAGATCTGCAACGATCTCATCGGTTCGAAAAGGCTCAACGCCGTTCCCAGCGCGACGATGTGCATCAAGTGCAAGAGCGAGGCGGAAAAGATCAATAAAGGGCGGTAAGACTTGTTTTATTTTACTGTTACGGCCCTCGTTATAATTCTGGACCAGGCTTCGAAGAGGATTATCTGGGAGATATACCAGCATCGCGGCGGCGCCGACCTTATCGACGGGGTGCTTAGAATCACACTCAGCAAGAATTCGGGCGCAGTTCTCGGGATGCTTTCAGGCTCCAGGTGGCTGCTTATCTCTGTCACGCTGATTTCGATAGCGGCGCTTATCGTATTCGCCTACAGGATGAGGTATGCCCCCGTCGCCAAGCGTCTCTGCCTCGGGCTGATCCTGGGGGGAGCTTTCGGCAACCTTATAGACCGCGTCGCCACCGGTGAGGTTATCGATTTTATCGACATGGGTATAGGCGTCCACAGGTGGCCCACCTACAATGTGGCCGATATAGCCGTCACGGTGGGGGCGGTCATACTGGTGGCCGGATTCATCGTCTCGCCCGACTCCAACGGCTCCGGCGCGGCGGAAGAGCCCGCCGAGCTCAACGAGACACCTTCCTGAATATCAGATTAGCATTACCTGTATATCCAATAGGCATAATATAGTGTATACTCGCACGTGGAGCCGTTCAGCGGCAGGCGGGAGCGTTATCTTGGAAGAGGATAGGATCTATACCTTTATCGTTGACGAGGAGAGCAGCGGGGAGCGTATCGACAGCTACCTGAGCGATCGTATCCTCGATCTTTCAAGGTCGAGGATTCAGAAGGCGATAAGAAGCGGCGAGCTTCTCGTCGAGGGCAGACCGGCCCTCAAGGTATCGGCCAGGATCAGGGAGAACGAGAGGGTGGAGCTGCGCTTCAATCCCCCCAGGCCCATGGAGGTCAGGGCGGAGGAGATCCCACTCGATATAATCTACGAGGACGAGAGCCTCCTCGTCGTGAACAAGGGGTGCCCGATGGTCGTTCACCCGGCGCCCGGCAACGAGACCGGCACGATGGTCAATGCCCTGCTCGCCCACTGCACCGACCTTTCCGGTATCGGGGGGGTGCTCAGGCCCGGCATAGTGCACAGGCTCGATTCGCTCACCTCTGGGCTACTCGTCGTCGCAAAGGACGACAAGACGCATATATCCCTCAGCCGCCAGTTGATGGAGAGAAAGGTGAAGCGGATCTATTTCGCGATCGTGTGGGGAAGGATGCCTTTGGACGAAGGTGTGATCGATCTTCCGGTGGGGCGTTCGAAAACCGACCGCAAGAAGATGGCGGTGGTCGGAGAGGGCGGGCGCGAAGCCGTCACATCTTACTATGTCCTAGACACTTTCAGGACGTTTCAGTATATTAAGATCGGGCTTGGAACGGGGCGAACGCACCAGATAAGGGTTCATCTTTCCCACTCGGGACATCCCGTTCTGGGAGACGCCGTTTATGGAGGGAGAAGGATCAGGCGCGGGGAGCTTTCCAGGTCCGAAATTCAGCTCGCCGAGAAGGCCCTCTCGATGATCGACAGACAGGCGTTGCACGCGGGAGAGCTTTCTTTCACTCACCCGGCGACGTGCCGGGAGATGAGGTTCACCGCACCCCTTCCTTCCGATTTCGAGGAAGTGCTCGGGCTGCTCCGGGAGGCCGGTTGAAACTCAAGACGAGGGATAACGGCAAGGTGACGATACTCGATCTGTCGGGCAAGCTGATGGGGGGAACCGACGCCGATCTTCTGAGGGATACGATCCACGGCCTCATCGAGGAGGGCAGAAAGAGGGTCGTCGTGAACCTTGCCGACGTAAAGTGGGTGAACAGCACCGGGGTCGGGATACTCATCACCGGGTACACGACGCTGAGAAAGAATAAAGGCGACTTGAAGCTTTTAAACGTTTCGAATAAGATACAGAGCATACTGTACGTGACGAAGCTGAACCTGATCTTCGAATGTTTCACGAGCGAGCAGGATGCGGTGAACAGCTTCACAGGTACCTAGAAACTAACCTGCAACGGGAGGAGGGAGCAAGAGCCGACATGGCTGACACTATCGTACTCGAGTTTCCCAGCAGCTATAAGTGGCTGAACATGATCGATCTTGTCTGCGGTGAGGTTTCTTCCGAAATGGGATTCGGCCGGGAGGCCTTGAACGCGATATCTATCTGTGTGATAGAGGCTTGCACGAATGCTCTGGAACACGGTAACAAATGCTGTCCGGAACGCGAGGTCCGCGCCGTTTTCAAACGCCGTCCAGACAGGATGGTGATAGAGGTGATCGACTGCGGCAGGGGCTTCGATTTCAAAGAGTATCTCAAGCACATTCCGGACCCGTCCGATATCCACAACCAGCGTGGTCGCGGCATCTATATCATGAAGCAGATGATGGACTCGATCGCGTTCGAAAAACTCCCCGGTAGGGGCATGAAGATCACATTGGAAAAAATGATAGATGGCGACGCCGAGAAAAACTGCGATTGAGAAAGCGGTCCTTCCGTCTCCTGTCTTACGCATGGAACTTTCACCCGAAAGCGGGCGTATCATCAGTTGAAGCGGAGGGGCTTGAATTATCCGTTTTTAAAAGTGACCCGGAGTGAGCAATGGCCACTTCTTCGTTCCTGGCCTCGTTCTATTTTGTGTGCGGGACGATAATATTCTTTTTCGCCGTGACGATCCTGCGATACTCCGTCAGGGATATCGTGGGGTGGGCGACGGCGCTCGTTCTCTTCTTCGCCGGAATCGGCCCGCTGCTGGGGGCCCTGGGCGTCATCCTGGAGCAGAACCTGCAGCAGGGCGCCTATGTCTTCAGGAACCTGGTCAACAACTTCGACTACATATGGGAGTTCTTCTTCCCCTCGCTCGTTCTCTTCGCCCTCGTCTATCCGAAGCGGCACCCGATCTGGAAGTACATAAGGCGGTACGCGTTCATCCTGTTTCTTCCCCACCTGTTCCACCTGATCCTCACCCTCTTCTTCATAGGCAGGGTCAATCCCGAACGCATGTTCAACTCCCTCAACGATATACCGATATCGTCGGCGGCGATAAGCTCTTTCCTCGAGTCGCTGTCGACCTCCCTTAACGTGATGATGGGGCTCCTGTTCAAGGCCCACGAGGAGCTCTTCTCTTTCGTGAATATAGCCTACGCGGGTTTCTCGCTTCTCATACTGAGGCAGTCGATGAAGCTCGATCTCGCCCCCAGGGTCCAGAGGCAGCTGAGGGTCGTGTTCGCAGGCCTGACCCTGTGCATAGTCACCTATTCGCTTGCCCGCGTAGTCCCCTTCTTTATCGGGGTAAGGCCCGACCAGGATATGGCGACGGCCTTCATCAACGCCTCGCTTATCATAGGGGGGGGATCGATCGCCTTCGTGATCGTGAGGTACCGTTTTCTCGACATCCGCCTGATCGCGAGGAAGGGCATATTCTACGGCGCCACCCTGGCGATTTTCGCTACAATCTATCTTCTTACAATCAAGCAAATTACCGGATTCATCTTCCGTTTCACGGGCGCCCGGATCGAGCTTCTTGAAACGGGCCTGATAGTCGTCTTCATCATCATCTTCCAGCCGGTGATGGGGAGGATCGAGGAATGGACCGAGAGGGTCCTTGTGAGGGAGGAGAAGAGCCCCCGCGTCAGGATGAGGGACCTGAGCAGCGAGCTTCTCTCCGTGATCGAGATCGAGGGGTTGAAAGAGAGCATCAGCGAGGCCCTGGGAAGGGTATTCAACACCGGAAGGGTGGAACTGATGTTCGCGCAGGAGATACTGGCGACGAGGAAGGAGGATCTCTACGCGGACAAGGTGATCGATCTTCTCGGCCAGGTCGACGAGCCTATCACGAGGCTCGATTTCCTCGAGGCCCTCGGATTCCTTAACCTCAGGGGGCGAAGCCTCATCAGGCCGTCGAGGAAGATCATTCTCGAAGCGGTGGAGACGATGCCGGGGATCGTCAGGACGTTCGCAAGGTTCGAGCTGATAGTGCCGGTCGTCCATGACGAGATATGCGTCGCCGTGATACTGCTCGGGCAGAGGGAGCAGAGAAGCCGCTACTCGATAGAGGACCAGTCGCTTCTCTCCATGCTCGCCAGGCAGATCGCGGCGTCACTTTCGAGGATCGAGCTTCTGAAGGAGGTCGTAGAGAAGAAGGTGATGGAGGAGGAGCTCAACATCGCCAGGACGATCCAGCTCAACCTGCTTCCATCGGCCCCTCCACAGCTGGAGAATTACGAAGCGGCCGCGCTCAGCGTGTCGAGCAAGCAGGTCGGGGGGGATTATTTCGATTTCATCAAGAACGGCTCCAACATGGCGTTCGCCGTCGCCGATGTTTCGGGAAAGGGCGTTCCCGCCTCGCTCCTTATGGCCTCCCTTCAGGCGAGCTTGAGAGCGATGATGGACCGTATGGACGACCCGGTGGGGGTCGTAAGCAGGCTCAACGACGTAATGTACGAGATCACCTCGAGCGACAAGTTCGCCACTATGTTCTATGGATGCGTCAACTGCAGGAAACACGAGATCGTCTACACGAACGCGGGGCATTTCTTCCCTGTGATCCTGAGGGATAACGGAGATGTCGAAGTGCTCGACTACAGCGGACTGATACTCGGCGTAACTCCCGGGTTCACATACGAAAGGCACAAGGCCAAGATGAGGCTGGGCGATACTATAGTCGTAACCACCGACGGGGTCACCGAGGCTGAGAACGGGGATGGAGAGCTTTTCGGCGAGGAGAGGCTTCACCCGTTCCTTTCGGGGATCAGGCACCTTTGCCCCAACGACATGAAAGATTCGATAGTCGAGGAGGTCAACAGGTTCTCCTATCCCAGGGGGGTCAACGACGATCTCACGATACTGATCCTCAAGCGTACCGGATAACGGCTAACCTTATGAAAAACAACGAGGAAGATCGAAACAGGGTGCTGGGCATCGATCCCGGCACAAGGAGGTACGGTCTGGCGGTCAGCGACCCCCTGGGGATCACCGCGCAGGGGCTCGAAACCTTCGAACCGGCCGGAAAATCGGCATTGACCGGTCATATTTGTGATATAATTAATAGGTATTCGATAGGGCTCGTCGTTCTCGGCATGCCCCTCTCGATGGGCGGGAAGGATATCGAAGGGACGGATCGCTCGCGCAAGCTGGCCGCCCTGATAGAGAGCGAGTGCGGGGTGGAGGTCGTTATGAGGGACGAGCGGATGACGAGCCTGGAAGCGGAAAGGCTGCTGAAGCAGGAGGGAAGGATAAGGGAGGCGGGAGATATAGACAGGATCTCCGCGGTGCTGCTTCTGCAGGGATACCTCGACGAGAGGAACGGTTGATGCAGAAATTATCTGTGATCGCATCCGTACTGATCACGGCGATCATAATCGTGTCGGTCTGGTTCAGCTACCTCTACTATGGAGGCAACGGGCATGACGCGTATAGAAGGGTATCGATAAAAGTAGCGCCGGGGACGACCTTCAAGGAGGTCCAGGCCGAGCTGGTCGAGAAGGGGCTTCTCGACAGGCCGGGTGTATTCCGCTGGGCCGCCTACCTCACGGGGCGCGAGACGAAGATCAAGACGGGCAAGTACCTCTTCAGGCGCGGAGAATCGGTTGCCTCGATACTGGGGAAGCTGGTCTCCGGCAGGGTAGATTATGCCCGCATAGTAATCCCCGAGGGGCTGATGCTCAGCGAGATCGCCTCGATCCTCCAGACGGAGGCGGAGGTCGATTCGGCCGCCTTCGAGGCGACGGCGAGGGACTCGGCCCTCATGAGCGAGCTGGGCGTGGAAGCCCCCTCGCTCGAGGGGTACCTCTTTCCCGACACCTACCTCTTCGACTGGCCGATAGAGCCGGAGGATGTCGCACGAAGGATAGTATACAGATTCCATAAGATCTACGACGAGTACGCGGGAGATGCCGCCGATTCCCTCGGCATGACGATGAACGAGATCGTGACCCTCGCGTCGATCATCGAGGCGGAGGCTGTTTTCGATTCCGAGATGCCACGCATATCGGCCGTCTATCACAACCGGCTGAAGGCGGGGTGGAGGCTCGAGGCCGACCCGACCGTCGCCTACGCCCTCGGAGGTGTGAGGCGAAAGCTCTGGTACAAGGACCTCGGGACGGAATCGCCGTACAACACCTACCGGGTCAAGGGGCTGCCCCCCGGGGCCATCTGCAACCCGGGGCGCACCGCGATCGCCGCCGCAGCGCACCCGACGCCGGGAAGCAGGGATTTCTACTTCGTGGCGAACGGGTCGGGGCGGCACAAGTTCAGCGCCACGTACCACGAGCATCTAAGGGCCAAGCACCTCATGAAGTACGGGCCCGTGCCCCCCGATATCAAGAGAAAACCGATGACCGAGGCGCCCGACCGCAAAGAGGTGGACCAGCAGGGGTCCGGCGTCGGCCGGCCGCAGGATAGCGGCGCGAAGGCGCCCACCGGCGAAGCGCCCGCCGCGCCCGAACGGACAAACCGGGAATGATTCGCAAGGATCCGGATAGAAAGCTGAAACTGCTCCACGATATCCTCGAGCGCTGCGACGGGGCCGTCCTGGCCTTCTCGGGAGGGGTCGATTCGACCTTTCTTCTCGATGAGGCCTTTCGGATGATGGGGACGAAGCTGCTCGCGGTGACGGTCAACTCTCCCTTCATGGACGACAGGGATGTGAAGGAGGCGGTGGAGACGGCGGGGCTGATAGGGGCCGAGCATATCGTCATCGAGGTGGACGAGGGGGAGATCGAGGGGTTTTCCGAAAACCCTCCCGACAGGTGCTACCTCTGCAAGAGGCATCTCTTCTCCAGGATAAAAGGGATCGCATCCAAGCGCGGGATCGGCTGCGTGATCGACGCGACAAACGCCGGCGACTCGAGCGACTACAGGCCTGGATTGAAGGCCCTCGACAAGCTCGGCATACTCAGCCCGCTGAAGGAGGCGGGGCTCACCAAGGAGGATATAAGGCCGATCTTGAAGGAGCGGGGTTTTGCGAACTGGGACAAGCCGGCCGCAGCCTGCATCGCGTCGAGGATCCCCTACGGCGAGCCGATAACGAGAACGAGGCTCCGGCAGGTGAAGGAGGCGGAAGCATTCCTCGATACTTGCGGCTTCAGGGGATGCAGGGTCCGCCATCACGGCGAGGTCGCCCGGATAGAGGTGGCCGCCGATCGGATCGAACGGCTCGTCGAGCCGGAGCTTCGCCGCCGGGTGGTGGAACGATTCAGGGAAATCGGGTTTAGATATATTACCGTCGATCTCGAGGGGTACCGCACGGGAAGCCTCAACGAATCGCTTGACATGTAGCGGAAACCGCATATTATTTATGCATTAATACCGACAGATGCCCCGATGGGCGGAAAGGTTGGCCGATGCAGCTCATACGCAAATTCAGGAAATGGATCCTCGTAGCGGGCCTTGTCTCCATAGTGCTGGGATATATCTTCCTCTCTAGAGATTCGATCTCCCTCGCCCCGGCCCTGCTCGTCCTCGGCTACTGTGTCCTCATCCCGGTAGCACTGATATAGACATTTCCCGTGGGCGAATAGCTCAGTTTGGTCAGAGCACCTGCCTTACAAGCAGGGGGTCGCAGGTTCAAGTCCTGCTTCGCCCACCATTATTATTCAAAGAAATCAAAGAGATAGGGGATTATGTGGTAGGAGCCGGGGGCTTATTATACCCAAGGAGCATGCGGGGGCACCGTGGGGGCACCGGTTTGTAGGGGGACCG
>CAZPAH010000080.1:0-13459 GCA_964584495.1 uncultured bacterium
TGGAAAAACCGAAAACTCGAGCGGCTCCTTGACATAGATCGTTACAAGAAGGATGACAAGTCCGAACGTTATGTTGAAGGTGAGCAGTATATCGAGAAGCATCGACGGGATCGGCAGCATCATAAGGCCGACCGTGCCTATTATCCCGAAGGCGTAGAGAAGATTCGATCCGTAGGAAAGCTTCCCGAGAATGGATGATGTTATGCTTTTACCGGCCATCTAACGATCCCTTCCGGTTACCTGTCCAGGGCGGCTCTGTCGACCTGCCCCGGTCTCTTCCTGCTTTTAAGGCTGTAGACGTAGGCGAGTATTTCCGCCACCGCCCTGTAAAGGTTCACCGGCACGCTCTCTCCAACCTTGCAGACCTTGTATAGCGTCCTGGCGAGCGGCTTGTTTTCCACTATCGGCACGTTGAACTCACGGGCCTTCTCCTTGATCTTCTCGGCGAGGTGCCGGCGACCCTTCGCCACGACTTTCGGAGCCTGATGCTCCATGCTGTAGGCGAGCGCTACGGCCAGGCTGGTCGGGTTGGTTATCACCACGTCAGCCTTCTTCACGTCTTCCATCATTCTGCGTCTCGCCATTTCACGCTGGATACTCTTGATCCTTTCACGTACGAGGGGATCCCCCTCGGTTTCCTTGAGCTCATCCCTCAGTTCCTTGAGGGTCATTCGTATTGATTTCTCGTGTTGCCAGTACTGGAACGCGTAATCCAGGACGGCCACGATGACCATTATTATCAATGCCCTGACTGCTATGCTGAATCCGACCTGAAGCGACAGGCCGATTATATCCGGCCTTGACGAGACGGAGAGGGCGAGTATCCCGTTTACCGCCGGCTTCAAAGCCTTGTACGC
This sequence comes from uncultured bacterium, assembly GCA_964584495.1. Taxonomy (GTDB): domain Bacteria; phylum Krumholzibacteriota; class Krumholzibacteriia; order Krumholzibacteriales; family Krumholzibacteriaceae; genus CAZPAH01. The sequence goes on from CAZPAH010000080.1 coordinate 858, forward strand.
TACAAAGCCTATGATGCAGATCTTTACAAGCCCCTTGGCCGCCTCCATCACCGCTCTCCAGGAAAAGATCCTTTTGAATCCCGATACCGGATTTATCCTGTCCAATTTCGGGGAAAACGCTTCCGTAGAGATCTGGAAGCCGACCTGGCCGATATTGGCCAGCAGCCCCGCCCCGATTATGCCGATAAAGAACGGCAAAACGATCGGGAAGAACCAGAAAAACATCTTTACGCCCAGGCCGGTGATATTCCCCGCTTGTACAAATTCCGGCGATATCGCGAAAATCCCCCTGAAAATCCCGCTTATGGAGTTGAAGACATGCTTGTGAAACCCCAGTATCAGAAGAGTTCCCGCTGTAAGAATTATCAACGAGTTGACCTCCTGGCTCCTGGCCACCTGCCCCCTCTTACGGGCTTCCCTTCTCCTTTTTGGAGTTGGGGATTCTGTCCTTTCCGCTGCATCGTCTCGATCGGCCACCTTTCACCTCCCCCTATCCTGCGCCCAGTACCGCTGCGAGATCCGCCGGTATTTTCCTGAACAGGTCGATCAAAGCCCTTGAAATGTAAGGTATCGATATCACCATTCCGAAAAGGCCTACAAAAAGCTTTAGCGGTATTCCCACTATGAATATATTCATCTGCGGAACGGTTCTGGCGATGATCCCGAGGGAAACACTTACTAGGAGCAGAAGCACTATCATCGAAGAGGCCAGCTGAACGGCGATCGAGAAAACCTTGCCCGACATTTCGATGAGGGCCGATATCCCCCCCGATGGAAAGGCGGCTGCTCCCGGAGGAAAATAATCGAAAGAGTCGATCATCCCGGAAATAAGCATGTGATGTCCGTTAACCGACATGAACAGAACAAGGGCGAACATGTAGTAGAACTGGGATATTATGGACATATTCGTGCCCGATTGCGGATCCACCACATTGGCCAGGCCAAGCCCCATCTGCGTTCCTATTATCTGTCCCCAGAGCTGAACGGCGAAGAATATGAATCCCGCGGTCAATCCCACTAGAAGACCCAGCACTATCTCCTTGCCCGCGAGAAGAAACAGCTGCGCCAACGAAGGTTCCACCGGCATCATGTCCGGCTTCTTCACTATCATGCATGTAACTACCGTGAGGAGCAGGGCCAGGGCGATTTTCCACTGCCGGGGAAGAAAGTTGGCTCCGAAGACCGGCATCGCGAATATGATCGTGGAAATCCTCACCATTACAAGCAGAAAAAAGAATATATTATCGGCATTGACGGCCAGGTCGAGCATCTTCACCTCTCCGCTACAAGGATCCTATCCTGGTGATAATTTCCGCCGCGAACGAGATCAGCACCCTCAGCATCCACGGCATGAATATTATTATGGCCAGTGATACGGCCAGTATTTTGGGCACGAACACCAGGGTCATCTCGTTTATCTGGGTGACAGCCTGGAAAATACCAATGAGAACACCTACGATCAGCCCGAACAGAAGCATCGGGGAAGCGATGAGCAGGGTGATGTAAAGCGCGTGTCTTCCAATATCTATTACGGTCTCGGTAGTCATCTCAGCCGCCTCAATTGGTGAAACCCGATATCAGGGATTGCACGAGTAGATGCCATCCGTCTACAAGCACGAACATCAGAATCTTGAACGGAAGCGATATCATAACGGGCGGCAGCATCATCATGCCCATCGACATGAGAACGCTTGCCACTACCATGTCTATTACGAGAAAAGGCAGGTATATCAGGAATCCTATCTGGAATGAGGTTTTAAGCTCGCTTATGATAAAACCCGGAATAAGGATCGAGGCAGGAAGGTTTTCCGGCTCCACCGGGGCATCGTAACCGCGGAGTTTCATGAAGAGGGCGAGGTCCTTTTCCCTGGAATGAGCCAGCATGAAAGTCCTTATCGGCTCGAAGCCTTTTTCCAGCGCGACCTTCTGATCGATCTCCTCCTTGAGATAAGGCTGAAGGGCATTATCGTTTATATCGGTGAAAACGGGCATCATGATCGAAACGGTCAAGAACAGCGCCAATCCTATCATCAACTGCGCGGGCGGCATCTGCTGGGTCCCCAGCGCCTGTCTCACGAAGCTGAACACGACCACGATTCTTGTGAAGGAGGTCATCATCACCAGAATCGCCGGTGCAAGCGACAGCACGGTCAGTCCGAGCACGATCTCCACCGGCAGGCTCAGCCGCCTCGAAGAGTCCCCCTGGCCGGCTGTCAAGCCGGGTATTACCAGACCGCTATTCCTGTCGGCCTCTCCCCCCGCCTGGGCGCTGACCAGCACCGGCACGAGTAACGAGAGAATTACCGTTGATAGTATGAGAAATGATACCCTTGTCTTCACAAATCTCAAATCGACGACTCCTTGCCTTACGACGCGCACCCCTCCGGGCATAATCACCGGGAAGAGTTTTCCTGGATACAAGGGCAATTGACATGCCACGGCTGGATCGGACCACATAGGTCCATGTTAGGGGAAAATTGTTCCCCCCGCTGTCAACTGCAATATTATAAACGGGTTACTGCATCATACGAGTTGCTTGTGGGGAAGATACTTCCGTGGATCGGTTTTTCATACCGATCCTGTTAGTATGGGGCGGTGCTGTGGCGGCAAGAAATCAACCCGTGGATAATCCCTTTGCACCTTTGCTGTTCCTTGAAAATCTCTGAAGGTGCTCCATGAAACTAGTTATCCTCGATGGCTCAACGGGCTCTTCGATCTCCTCGGGATCGAACTCGGCAATCATCGAAACCTGCTGTGGAGTGACACCAAGAAGAAAAGTCCTGCCGGCGATCTCGACGACCGTGATTCTGGACCGCTGCCCGAGTGGGTAGGAGCCGATCTGCTTGATGCATCCGGCCGTTTTTCCGGATCCCCTCAACGTGATCTTTCGGAGCAGGTAGACAAGGGCGTATATAAGCATTATAACAACCACGAAAGCGGTCACGAGCCTGCCCATGCTGGGAAATAACGATTCGCCTCCCGCCGCCGACAGGGAAGCCGGAAAAAAGAAAAAAAGCGATGCCAATAACGGTAACACCATGCGTTTCATCTGACACTCCTTCAGGATATACGGCCGTTCTTGTCCGATTTTCCGGCCAGGCTCACGATCCTTATCGCGAAGTTTCCATCCACGACCGTCACTTCGCCGGAGGCGAAGATCCTGTCGTTCAGATACAGATCGACGTTGTCCCCGGAGTTGCGGTCCAGTTCCACCAGCATCCCCGGGTTGAGGCTCAGAATCTCCTCTATCGATTTCACCGTCTTCCCGAGTTCCGCTCTGACGGTGACATTGACATCCATCAGCAAATCCATATTTCCTTGGTGGAACGCTTCTCCCGCGCCGGCCTGCCTCATCACTCCGGACCCCTGGAATGCGCCCGTACCGGAATTCGCCCCCTCATTCCCCAATTCGCCGATGACATCCGATATCGATTCGTTTACTCCGGCCTGATCCTCATGCCCGTTACCGCTTCCGGCCCCGGTGGATGATCCGGCTTCCGCCTCCCCCTCCATCTGCAGTTTTTCCTCTTCGGGAGATGAACCGGTATTTACCTCTTCCGTGGAATCCGCTGTGGCACCTTCCGCCTCCAGGCTATCCACCTTTTCATTCGTCGTCACTTGTTCCTCCTTCAATAACGGATATCAATTTTACCGCTTTCTTGCCGTTTATCGTTCCGGGTATACCGCGATACTTGGGGATTCCCTCCAGATACAGGCTCACCGGTTCGCTGATCTTCCTGTCCAGCACAATCAGATCGCCCTCCGACATCCCGTTCAGTTTCGATAGAGGCACTTCGGCGGACCCGATATGAGCCCTCATCCCCAATTTGACCTTTTTCAGAATATCCCTGATCGCTTTCATATCTCTTTTTTGTTCCACAAGCGTCCTCACGGGGGGCTCGTCGACCGGATCGAATTTTTCGATAACAGTCTCGAATGCCTGAACGGGAATGCAGAATCTCAACTTCCCTTCGAAATTCGAGATATTCACCGACATCTGAATAACGACTACCCTCTCGGTCCCGGCGCAGATGTTCACGAACTCCGGGTTATTATCTATTCGGGCGAGCGAAGGGGTTATATCTATAAACCTCTTGGTCGCCGCGGCCAGATCTGCTAGGAGCTTATCGATTATCCTCTCGGCCACCTTCATCTCGATCTCCGTGAAATCCCGGTTCCGGTCGAGGGGTTCTCCTCCACCTCCCATCAACTTGTCAATCAGGGAAAAGATGACCTTTGAATCTATCTCAAGTATCGCCTGCCCCCTTAGAGGCGGCAGATTCAACAGCGCCATGCATGAAGGATTTCCGGCGTTCGCCACGTATTCCTGGAAAATGAGGTGCTTCGATCCTTCTGAAAGCAGGGTCACGCTCGAGCGGAATAACCCGGACAACGTAATTGAGCTCGCTTTGGCGAATGAATCGCTCAATGTCGCAAGGTTGCTCGCAAACGAGTGTGAAAGTGAATGAGGCTTCGTAAAATCGTACGGCGATGCGAGGACCGACGAGGAGATATCGACGGGCCTCAGCTCAACGTCTCCCTGCTGGATCGATCCGAGGAGTTCATTTACTTCAGGTTGGGTCAGCGACCGGCTCATGTCCTGTCTCCTACTGTATCACGAAGTCGGAAAAATACACCTGGATCAGGTCGCCCGTAAGAAGCGACTCGCTGATTCTTTTATGGATCTCGGCCTTAAGGGCATTGCGCTCCTCGAGCCCATCGATATCGGTTATCCTCTTGCCCGAGAGTAGAGATATAACATCATCCTTCAGCTGTGCCTGTCTCTCCTCTACCTCTTTCTGCACCGTCGCGTTGGGAACCTCCAACCCTATGGCGATCTTGAGGTAATACAGCTTGTCCCTTTCTTTCAGGTTGACGACGATGTCATCGAGCATCACTATCTTTCCCCTCGTACCTTCTACTTCCCCCACAACGGGCAGCGCCTCCCATTCCCCCGCCTTCTTCACTTCTTCATATGCCTTTATCGTCCTGCCCGACATCACCTTTCCGAGCACAAGGGCGATGACGATCTGCACTACGACGATAATTGCGATAACAATGATCGGTTTCTGAAAGATACTCTTCTTCGTCTGCGGTTTTTCTTCCGTAGTTTTCTCTTCATCTGCCATTTGATTCCTCCTCGGCGAAATAGCCCCTAGCCAATTTCTTTTCAAGATCATCCTTGTAATCGACATATATCTCGACCCTGCGATTCTGGGCCCGGTTTTCGGGAGTGTCATTATCAACGAGCGGCCGGAATTCACCCCGCCCAACGGCGGACAGCTTTTCCCCGGGGATGCCGCAATCGTTCAAATGCCTCAGGACATTCACCGCCCTCTTCGCCGACAGTTCCCAGTTCGAGAAATTCCTCGGTATGTATCGCTACATTGTCCGTGTGACCTTCTATCCTGATTTGCGAATCGAATTCGAGCAGAACGGATGCAAGCTTAGTGAGGATATCGATTCCCGATTTTTTCAACTCCGCCTTGCCTGATTCGAACAGTAACGGGTTGGCCATTCTTATAAGCATACCTTGTTCGGTTTCAATGACTTCTATGTCTCCTTCCAATCCTTCTTCCTCTATTTGCTCCTGGAATTCGTTGAACTCGTCGAGTATACGCTCCACTTCCTCGTCGTACCGTTCCGTTTTAGGCAGGTGCTCCAAGTCTACGACCGAGGTTTCATAATGCATAACGCCGAGGGCTCCCATAAGGGAACCCAGCGCCAGCTTGAATTTCGCTTCCTGTATCGACGACATACTCACCAGCATCACGAAAAAACATAGGAGAAGCGACATAAGGTCCCCGTAGGTAACCATCCAATCGGGTGCCCCGCCTCCCCCGCCTCCTTTATTCTTGCTCTTCCGGCCCATCTTCAATCAGGTTCCTTTTCCAACTTCAATCTCTCGACGGGGGGGATAAAGGATTTCAGTTTCTCGCCGACGACCCTGGGCGTATCGCCGGACTTGATCGCCATTATCCCCTCTACGATAAGCTCCATCCTGTGTAATTCGCTCGCCGACCTACCCTTGAGCTTCTCCGCCATAGGCAGACAGAACAGGTTGGCTGCGAATGCCCCGTAGAAGGTCGTAAGAAGAGCAACGGCCATTCCGGGTCCGATCTTGCTCGGATCGTTCATCTGGCTCAACATCTGCACGAGTCCCACCAGTGTTCCGATCATCCCGAAAGCGGGAAAGAACGTTCCTAGGGTCTTGAATAGGTTCTGCCCCTCCTCGTGCCTGCTTTCGAGCGCCGTCATCTCGTTGTACATGATATTGCTGAGAAGCTCCGATTCTGTTCCGTCGACGGCGAGCATCAATCCCTTTGCGAGAAACTTGTCCTGTTCGTTTTCCGCCTCCTGCTCCAGGGCAAGCATCCCTTCCTTCCTCGCCTTTTCCGCGTATTTGACCATCGCTTCGATAAGCTCGGTAAGACTCAGCTCCTTGTGCAGAAAGGTCTTCATGGTTACCTTGAACGTTTTGAACATCGTCTTTAGAGGAAAACTGATAAGCGTTGCCGAAAAGGCGCCCCCGATCGTTGTAAGGAGCGACGGCACGTTGATAAATCCCTGGGCATTGCCTCCCATTAGGATCGAAAATGCTATCAGTCCTAAACCGGCCATAAGCCCGGCTATTGTCGCTATATCCAACTCATCCTCCGATGCTCCGCGTTCTCACGATCAAAACCGTTACTTGTGATTCCAGCCGCCCTTACCCTGCTCGCCGGAAGGTATCGCGTAAATTGGAAATATCTTCCTATAGTCAAGCACCAGCTGAAGCACTTCCCGGAGTTTTTCCTTGACCATCATCTTGCGCCCGGTGGTGAAACTGATGATCGTGTCGGGAGATTCCTCAATACTCTCTATGAGATCGGCGTTGACCACGATCTCTCTTCCGTCAAGTCTCGTAAGGCGAATCATATTGAACCCGTTTCACGGGATCGGCGGCTACCGCCGTCCCTGCTCAGTTACTTCTTGAGGTTTACAAGTTCGGTAAGCATCTGATCACCCACCGATATGATCCTCGCGTTGGCCTGAAATCCCCGCTGCGCCGTAATCATCTCTGTGAACTGTCCAGCCAGGTCGACGTTCGACATCTCGAGCTCTCCCGGGGTGATCATGCCCCTGGCATTCGTCCCGGCGTAGACGACATTGGCCGTGCCGCTGTTCGGGCTGAGTATGAACATGTTCTCGCCGACGCGGTTTAGACCGCTCGGATTGTTGAAATCGGCCATTGCGATCTGGGCCAGATCCCTGTTCATTCCGTTTGAAAACTGGCCGTTTATGACTCCGTTCCTGTCGATCGAAATGGTCTCGAGAGAACCCATCCCCTGCCCGTCCATATCGGTCGCCCTAATCGAAAAATCCGAGTTGAACTGGATCAGGCTGTTAAGAGAGCCTATGTCACCCGGATCGATGGACATGCTGAGAAGTTCGGAACCGTTATGCAGATCCACAACCAATCTACCCCCGGGACTGTCGTTCGTGAACGACGAAAGGAGTCCGCCGTCGGTGAACTGGGCCGATCCCGATCCTCCCTCAAGTATTTCACCCATTCCGTCTATGGACGCATCCCAGTTCCAGTTGTTCTCCCCGAATATCTTGCTGAAATGTATCGTCAGGTTGTGGACTCCACCGAGGGAATCGTATACCATCGTCGTCACACCGTAAGTAGTGGTGTCCCTGGCTTCCTGCACATCCTGGAATGTCATGGCCGATTTCAGAACGCTGTTGCTCTCGCCGACCTCGTCTATCTCGATCGAAGTGATCCCAAAATCGGCGCCGACATCGCCGTTGATCACGATGCTGCCGGAGCTGTCGATCTCCACGCTTCCAAAGGTGATATTGAATGCATCGCTTATAGCGTTCGTAAGATCGTCGAGCGTAGTGACGGCCGGATCGAAATCGAGGATTACCGAGTCGACGGCGGTTCCTCCGCGGAAACCGTTGATCGTGATGTTGTTCGATATGCCAAGCTCCACACCGTTCTTGTCGCGAAGGTTGGCCAGCAGATCGCCGCCCTCTGCCGACGAATGGAGCGTGGCGTTTGTGAGACCGCTGGTTCCGGCCGTTATCAGATCCGAGTTGGAAAATGCCGAATTGAAATAGGTGTTTCCCCGGCTCTGGATCAGCAGGTTGGAAATATCGTTCGCTACGGCTTCGACCTGTATCTGGCCCGTCGATACGACATTGACATTCACCGAAGCGTCCACGCTGCGAAGGGCCGTCTGAATGGAGTCGGCCAAATCCTGCAGCGTGCTCCCCTGAGCCACAGTGAATGTTTGATCGATATCGGTTCCATTTATTGTCGCATGGATTGTGATCTCGTCTCCCGTGCTGAGACCGATCGAATTGCCTTCCCCGTTATTCAATTCGCGGAGGAGATCCGTCCCGCCTGAAACTGTAAGAAGGGTGCCGGATTTGGATATAGATCCGAGCGCGTCCGAATCCACGTGGAGATTTCCCCGCACCTGTACCCGGCTGGTCGCGTTCGCGGGGACTACGAGCGTTGTCGGGATAACTATATCTTCTATTCCTCTTCCCTGCTGGATCACTCCATAATCATCGGCCAGGACTCCCTGGAGCTTGAAACCGTTTCCCGGATTTATCATGTTTCCCGCTCCATCCAGGCTGAAAGCTCCGTCTCTCGTATAGTACTGCGTGAACCCGTCGCTTAGGACGAAGAACCCTTCCCCCTCGATGGCCATATCCGTCATGATTCCCGTTATCTGCATGTTTCCCTGAGAAAAGTCGGTGTCGATACTGCCGACCGAGGAACCCAGGCCGATCTGCTGGGGGTTTGTCCCACCTGCGCCGCCGTCCGAGGGTCTCGAGGCTCCACGGATCGTCTGCGTGAGCATCTCCCTGAAAGTCACGCGGCTCGACTTGAATCCCAGCGTATTGATATTCGCAATATTGTTGCCGATGACATCCAGTTTAAGCTGGTGGTTGGCAAGTCCTGTTACCCCTGCAAAAAGTGATCTTAGCATTTCCCGGTCTCCTTCCTGTTTCCGTTCGTTTCGCTTATTTTACAGTTGATTCCTTGACCTCGACTACCTGGGCCAGGTTGTACTCGTGATCCTCCATCGTGAGGTACGCGTTCCCCCCCATGAACTTCACCGCGCTCACCAGGCCGGTGATAAACGGCGAAAGGGCCTGCTGGTACCCATCGCTATCCGTGAACTCGATGCTTATGCTGTATTCACCGTCCGACACCTCGACCCCCGAGTTGTTCCGAAGATCCCAACCGGCATCGAGGTATCCCGCCTCATCGGCCGACACGATGATCTCCCTGACCGTATTCCCGTTGCCGTCGGTCACGGTAACGGTACCGGTACCGGCCGATGGCGCGTAGAAGCCGCAGGCAGTAGAGGTGCCGCCGTTCACGTAAACCGTATCACTGTTGATCACGACATTTCTGCCGATCAGCGTCGTCGAGAACGCATTGTTCATCGACTGGGTGAGCAGATTCGTCGATTCCACTCCCGAACTGATATTTTCCAGCTGTTCGAGCGAGCTGAACTGGGTCATCTGGGCTATAAACTCATTGTTATTGAGCGGCTCCATCGGGTCCTGATTGCTCAGCTGCGCTATCAGGAGTTTCAGAAAATCATCCTTGCCCAGCACGTCGTTCTTTACCTCGGAAGTGTGCGTCACTTCGGAACTGACCCCGCTAATAATCATCTTTTGCCTCCTCAGGCAAGGATATCTATCCCGTCGCCACTCGCGGTCACTGCGGGTGGGGATGGCCTGGCTTTAGACTCTTCAGGCCGACTGGAAACGGCCTGATCCATATCTTCAAAATCTCCGTTATTTGCATGCTCGTCGAACCCGCCCACCGACACATCGATATTTTCGAGGACAAATCCCTCGCGCGAAATCGATTCCGCCAACTTGACCGTTCCATCGTCGATCGCATTCTTTACCGCGGCCGATTCGACTATAAAAGAGGCGTTGACCCGTTTCTCCTTCAGTGAGACCTTGATTCGGAGCTCGCCGAGTTCCGGAGGATACAGCCGGATGCTTACCTCTCCCTCTTTTTCGCCCCCAACCGAGATCCGCTCTATCTTTTCCGCCAATCCCTGTTCGACCGAACTCACGACCCTTTCGGACAGCTCTCCGGTCAATCCAGCGGGGGTCCTGATCCGTCCCCTCGTTGATGATACGCCCGCCAACGATGCTTCGATACCGCCGGCGGCGGGATCCTGCCCCGGCAAAACTGTATTCTGCTCTGTCGAAAATCCTTTTTCCGACTCTCCCCGCATGCGCGATACTTCCCCGGCAAGCCCCTTCGTATCTCCCTTTGGGGATTGATGCAATCTTCCGGCTCCGGCGCTATCGCGTGAGGCGTTTTTCACCGATGCCTGCTCCTTGATCTTCGACCTCTCCGCTCCGGTTTGCTTTCCCGTTTCCCTAGCACGGCCGCCTGATGCCGCAACCCCTTTCCCGGCCGTAACCGCGGAAGTAACTACGAAGCCGGCGGGCTCGGCCGTCGGTGTCCGTTCGGGCGAAATAGATGCCGTTCCGATTTTCAATTCGTTTCGAGAAACCGGTCTCGTTGATACCCTAGCTCCGGAAAGCCGCTCCGTTGCCGGAAGGCCTGCCTTTCCGGCTTCATGATCGACCCCTTCGCCGGCCGATTCGTTTCTTGCAGCCGATCCCTTCGATGCGGAGGCATCGATCGATAAATGCCTGATGGAAGCGTCTTTCGTTGAAACCAGGATATGTCCGGAATCCGATAATCCTTTGGTAAAATAACTTTTTCCACGCGGCCCGGGGTTTTTCTCATCGTGTATCGAGTGCCGGGCCTCCACTGTGCCATCCTTCATCCCAGACAATGCAACCAACTTCTCCGCCGCGGCATCTCCCGACATCTCCCTGTTGATTATCCCGGCAAGCTCTTGCCGTGCCCCTGCGGGCGATAAACCGGAACTGCGAAGCGGCGATCCGGCCTGCCATCCGATCCGTTGATCTTTCTGCAAATCGATCGCACCTTTCTCCGGCGAGCCTTTTCCCGTATATTTCAACTGTTCGCTCGTAAGAAAAGTTATGGGCGCCGCCGATTTCACCTGTGAGCTCATCGAGCCGGGCGTGGTAGCGGCTTTTTTGACGTTCACGAAAAGGCTCATCAATCCCGCCGGATCAAAGAGACCGCCTTCCCCGACCACCCATTTTCTCGGAGCGGGACCGTTTTCCCTTCCCCTTGAAATCCCCCTTCCGGCTCCTCCCACTTTCGTGCTGCAAGCGTTCAATCTTTATCCCGCCTTCCTAGTTTCCTGCTGATCTCCGCGGATAGAGCCGGAGGCAGGGCCCCCATGAGTTTCGCGGCATTCTTTTCCTTCATTCTCGTTATAATCTCCACCAATAGATTTATATTCAGAGCCGAGGCTATGGGTGCCGCCTTGTCCGGCTTCATCGAATCGTATAATTTTGCCAGCTTGTTTATCCTTTCGAGCTCTTTCTCGTCGAGCTCCTTCTTGCTTTCCTCGATCCTGGCCAATATCTGCTCGAGGTTCTGCCTGTTCTCTTCGACAACCCTTTTCTCGACTTCCAGCTCATTCTGAATGGTTTGAATTTCATCGCGTTTTCTTGCAAGATCCTGCTTCTGGGCCGCCATCGCCTCGATCTGTACCTTGATCAACGACAATTTTTCCTCAGTGGTGACGGGCTCGATGTCAATCTTCGGACCGAACGAGAGAAAGCCGGTGAAATGAAATACACCGAGCAGGATCAGTATGAAACTCAAGGTCGAAAAAAGGATGATCTCTTTCATATCGGTTCTCTAATTCTTACTTGCTATCCCTGAAGCAGGGTCAGACACGGACTCTCTCGCGACGTTGCAACCGCAAGTGACATGCCACGATGCGGACACACCTAACGCCACCGCCCTGGCATGGTGAAAAGACTATTTTAAAAAAGGTTAAAGGATTCGAGGAGAACATCCGATAATATGGAAAAGGGGTGCGCGCCGAGATGCGGGGGAAAATATTACCTCTGTGTCAGGACCATTATTTCCCTGTTGTCCGCGGGCTTGAAATCATCTCAATTCACCGGAATGAGAGTGAAGAATGGCAAGATCATCCGATATCTTCTCGTTTTTCACCGTTTCACTCTTGCTTAGAGCTTCTTCGCCCCGATCCACGACCTTTTCCCAGATCCTGCACTTCAAGGAAGCCTTCAAGACGGTATCTCTTTTCTCTGATTCGTCGTGGATCGCCTTTTCAAGAATGCCCTTCTGTCGCGATATGTTTTCCCTGAAGTAGCCCACGCCCCCTTCCGCCAGGGCTAGTTGACCTGTATTTAGGAGCCCCGACAGCATTCCGATCCTTCTTGCCGTATAATCCTTTTCCCGGTCGAAGAGCGACTCGAGCTTTTTCTGCTGACTCATTCTTTCCATGCCGGCCCTGCGCAGCCTGACCACGTGGATATCCCTCTGCTGCTCGTAATAGCGCGCGATTCTCTTGAGCTTCCTTACTCGGCGTTTCATCTAATCATTCCCGGGATCATTCGATATCCGGTCCAAAGGGAGGCCATCACGAACCGGCGACTATTCTGGAGAGGGACGAGGCCGTTTCATTGAACGGACAGTGTTCTTCGATGTCCTG
>CAZPAH010000081.1:0-4370 GCA_964584495.1 uncultured bacterium
AGAATGAAGCTAAGCAAAAAAGACTTCATATCGATACGTGATTTCACACGGGCGGAGCTCGAGGAGATTTTCAGCCTCTGTGCAAAACAAAAGCCCCTTGCCCGGGAGTTCAAGCTGAAACCGACTCATCCGGGAAGGGTTCTTGCATGTATATTTCACAAACCCAGCCTTCGAACGCGGCTCAGCTTCGAGATCGCCATAAGGCAGCTTGGCGGATCAAGCCTGTATATCACCGACAAGGAGATCGGGATCGGGAGCCGCGAAGCGCCTAAAGACGTCGGAGAGGTCCTTTCCAGGTATGTTGACGGCATCATGATCCGGACGTTCGACCAGGGATTGGTGGAACAGCTGTCCGAAAACGCCTCCGTTCCTGTAATAAACGGCCTTACCGACCTGCTCCACCCCTGTCAGATAATGGGTGATATCATGACAATCATCGAACACAGGGGCACTATCGAGGGAAAGAAGGTCGTTTTTGTCGGTGACGGAAATAACGTTGCCAGAAGCTGGCTTAACGCGGCGGCCCGCTTTCCTTTCAAGTTCGTGCTGACTTCTCCCATGGGGTACGAAATCCCAGGTTCGTTCGTGGATGAGGTGAAGGCGGACGGCACCCCCGATTACGAATGGATTCAGGATCCACGCGAGGCGGTTGCCAACGCCGACGTCGTCTATTCCGACGTATGGGCGAGCATGGGGCAGGAGAGCGAGAAGGAAGAACGTCTTACGGTATTCAAGAATTATAGAATCGATGATGGATTGATGGGCCTGGCGAAACCGGACGCCCTCTTCATGCACTGCCTTCCGGCGCACAGGGGAGAGGAAGTGACCGATTCAGTCATCGACAGCAAGAACTCGATAGTATACGACGAAGCGGAAAATCGTCTTCACATTCAGAGGGCCATAATCGCTCTGCTCATTCCCACGGACAAGGAGCTCTAACCTTTGAACAGATATTTGCCCTTGTTGGGATTCCTGATTCTTGTGGTATCCTGCGCCGTCGTCATGCCTCCGTCAGGAGGACCTGAGGACAAGATGCCCCCCGAGATAACCGGCATCACCCCCGCTGAAGATTCGGCGGGTGTCGCGCGGAACAGCATAGTGGAAGTGCGATTCTCCGAGAAGGTCGACGGTGACAGCTTCACCGACCGGATATCTATATATCCACCGGTTGACTTCGACAGGATAGACGTAAAAGGAAACAGGATCGAGATCAAATTCAGCGAGGATCTTCCCGAAACCACGCTATGCCTGGTCGTAAGATCCGGTTTCAAGGATCAGCATCTCGTCGCGAGCAAAAAGAACGGAATATTCTATTTCGCGACTACTCCGTCATTGCTGAAGGGTGGGATATCAGGCAAGGTTATGTTTAAAAGAGAGGCCGACTCCACCGCCGTAGTGAAATTGATAGAACTCAAAGCCGATACGATCTCCGATATATTCAACCAGCAGGAGTCCAGAATGGCTTTCGCTTCAGGGAACGGTGATTATTCTTTCCGGGCGCTTCCCACGGACAGCTCGAAATTCCGGATCTGGGCCTTCAGGGACGTCAACAACGACGGCCGGTACGCGGTAGGCAAGGAATTCTCGCTTGTCATGCCGGACACCTTTATTCTGACCCCTGACCGTCCGCAGATTAGAAACGTCGAAATCAACATTATCGATCCCAACGAGCCCGGCTCGCTGTCGGGCAGGGTCATTAACGGCACCGGGCTCGATATACTCCCGATGATAAGGCTCGAGAACATACTTCCGGACGAATCCCCCTTGGTCGAGTATGCTGACACGCTCGGCAATTACATATTCAAAGCCTTGAAGCCGGGACGGTACATATTCAATGCGTTCATAGACGTCAACCCGGACAGCCTTCCGGGAACATATCACGACCCTTCCGATTCAACCGTAATCCTTGCCGAACCGGCAGTGTCGGAAGGCGACACCATCGGCGTATCGCCGGGTGAAAACAAGGTCCTGCCTCCGGTAACCCTGAAAAGGAAGTCTGCCGATGAAAAATGAGATCGAATTCGCGAAAATGCACGGAGCGGGCAATGATTTCATAATGATCAATGATATCGATGATAAATTGAGGCTTACGCAGGGTACGATCTCGGCCCTGTGCGCGAGGCACAGGGGTATCGGGGCCGATGGTTTGATCGTTCTCAAGCCCAGCTCCATTTCCGATTTCAGAATGCGTTACTTCAATAAAGACGGGGGTGAGGCTGATATGTGCGGAAACGGCGCGCGCTGCGCGGCTTCGTTTGCGCTGGAATCTTCGGTCGCCGGCCGATCGATGTCTTTCGAGACGAATTCAGGTGTCGTAAGAGCCGAGGTGCTTGAAGAAGGCGTAAGAATAGAAATTGCCGATGTCAGGGATCTCAAGCTCGATTTGCCGCTGGAACAAGAATTTTCAAGAACCGGCTTCGCCGTCGCCGGAGTCCCCCACGCGGCGGCAGTCGTAAGCGACTCGGGCTCATGGACACGCGAGAGATTTCTATTGGTTTCCAAGAACGTCAGAAATGCCCCTTTGTTCGGAGAGGCCGGAACCAACTTCAATTTGGTAACTGTGCTAGACGCAAACAACATCGCATACAGGACCTACGAACGCGGGGTGGAAGACGAGACTTTGGCATGCGGAACGGGCGCCGTAGCCGTCTCTGTAATCACAACGCACATGGGATTAACACGTTCCCCCGTTTCGTGCAGGACTTTAGGCGGGGACCTACTTGAGGTCTCTTTCGAGCAGACAGGAGGCGGGGCGACGCACTGCAGCCTGAAAGGACCGGCGGTCGAATCGTTCCGCGGAACGGCGATGCTGGACCGGTATGCCGGCCCGGTGGACTAGGCCTGAAATGACTATGCGGAATTCGATAATCCGCGTAGATATACGGAACTTAACAATACTTTATTGCTTGAATTCCTTTTGATGCCGATACTAATTATAGATATAGAATAGAGGCAAAAAGGGGTTGACCTTGCGTTTGCAACGGAAATATCTCATCGCCATAGCATCGGTTATATTCCTGCAGATCCTTCCGGCTTCCCCGGCGAGAGCACAGTACCCTTTCGGCAAGAACAAGATCCAGTATAAATATAGAAACTGGAAGGTGATCGAGACAGACCACTGCGATATCTACTACTATCCTGAAGAACTGCCTGTGGCCGAATTCATAGCGGGCGAATCGCGGAATGTATACCGGGAATACTCCGCATATTTCAGGTTGGAATTCGACAGGAAGATACCAATAATAGTTTACGGCACGCACCATGATTTCAAGGAAACGAATGTCGTGCCGTACATCGTCTCAGAGGGAACCGGCGGCTTTACGGAATTCATCAAGGGAAGGGTGGCCCTTCCTTTCATGGGCTCTTACGCCGATATCAAAGCTGTTTTCAGACACGAGATGGTTCATGTCTTCATGCTGGAAAAACTACGCCTCGTTATGAACGGACGCCGGAGGTTCACCTATTCTCACCCTCCTCTCTGGTTCACCGAGGGACTGGCCGAGTTCATAGCGCACCCGGTTCCCGACACCGAAGCGGAAATGTTCCTGCGCGACGCCGTAACGGACGACAAATTATATCCGCTCGAAGATCTCTGGAGAATTCAGGGAACATACCTGATGTACAAGGAGGGAGAGAGCGCGCTTCGCTACATCGCGACCAGGTTCGGTAACGATGCGCTCGTGCTCATTCTCGAAAACTGGTGGAAATCCGACCGATTCGATCACGTTCTGAAGAAATCGATCGGCCTGGAGGTGTTTGAGCTGAGCCGTGACTGGGAGGAATTCCTTCGTAAAAAGTACTACCCGGCTGTTTTGACGAGGAGGCGCATCACCGATTTTTCAGAACCGATGTTCGATAGGAGAAAATGGTCCTTTGAGAATCACCCGGTATGCATAAGGGACGAAGAGGGAAGAACGCGCTTTTTCTGCGTCGGCTACGGAGTCGGCAGCATCGATCTCTTGGAGCTTCGACGCAATAAAAAAGGCGAATGGAAAAGAAAGGTAGTGGTGCGGGGAGGCAGATCCAACGAGTTCGAGTCTATTCCACTTCTCAGGAGCCGGATATCGTCGAGAGGCGACACGCTGGTGTTCGTCTCCAAGTCGGGCGAATATGATGCGATCTATCTATACGATATAGGCGACGACAAAGTTGTGGACAGGATCTTCTACGAGGATGTACGTATAATAAACTCGCCCTCCCTGTCGAGAGATGGAAAACGTCTGGTTTTCTCGGCGATCGACAGGTTCGGAAGATCCGACCTCTTCCTATGCGATTTCGACGGCCGATCCTTTACGAGGCTCACGGAAGACTACTACGACGATACCGATCCCGACTGGAGCCCTGACGGCCGTTCGATCGTTTTCAGCTCC
>CAZPAH010000081.1:4389-13235 GCA_964584495.1 uncultured bacterium
GGGGAGAGGGTGAACCGGGGCACTCGAGAGCTCTATACACGATCGATCCGTTAGGACGCGAAATCACTCCCCTGACCGGGGGCTCCTGGGAAGATACAGGCCCCAGGTACCTTCCCGACGGCGGTGGGATCCTTTTCTCCTCCGACAGGGACGGGACTTTCGACATTTACCTACTTGAAAACGGTCGGGTGTCGAGATTGACAAACGTTATAGGGGGTGCGTACGGACCGGCTCCTCTTCCTGAAGGCGACGCATTGCTCAGCGCCGTTTACAGCGGAACGACATATCATGTATACCGTATCGATCTTAACAGGGAGAGGTACTCCTCGAAACCCGGAGTCAGGCTTGAATTGGGCCACGGAGAATGGAAACCGTTCTTTCCCGACACCGGCGTCGTTTTCCAGAAAAAGGATTACAAGCTCAAGTTCGGAATAGATCTGATCGCCGCCGCCTTTTCCGTCGATCCGGATTTTGGATATATGGGAAACGGCGCCCAGCTCTTTCTGACGGACATGCTCGGTGATCATCAGTTGGTACTGCTCTTCGGTAGCGCTTCCGACGATTTTTCAAACTTCTGGGAAAATGTCAATGTCGGTTTCACCTATATTAACCAGACACATCGTTTGAATTATGCTTTCGGAGCGTTTCATCTCGCCAGCTACATAGGATCGATATACGATCTCCTGAGGTTCGAGAGGCGTTACGGCGTGATGGGAGGCATAAGCTATCCTTTCTCTAAATTCACGCGTGTCGACCTTCAAGGGATATTCAAGGTGATGGAAAGGGATGACGATATCACATTCATAGGGATAGACCAGGGCCGCACAAATCTTCTTTCCGGATATCTCTCGTTCACCAACGACAATATCGTCTGGGGGATCGGTGGCCCCCTCAACGGCCACAGGCTCAATCTGGCACTCGGCAGATCCCTCGACCTTGATGGAACCAAATATGAGAGCACCACTCTAAATTTCGATGCCAGGAACTATTTCAACTTGGGTCCTAGGATCGTCATCGCGCAAAGATTCGTCAGCAGAAACGCATGGGGAAGCGATATTCAGCTGTTCTACCTGGGGGGCTCGTGGGATCTTCGCGGGTATGATTTCAGGGAATTTGCCGGCCGCCGAATCATTCTGCTGAATAACGAGATCAGGTTTCCGCTTCTCGACCGGCTTGTCGTAGGCCTCCCGTTCGGCAATATCGAGTTCCCGATGTTCAGGGGCGCCCTTTTTCTCGATGCCGGAAAGGTCGGCGGATTCATACTGGACACGGACTGGATAGGGAGCATAGGGACGGGGGTCGAGATGAACCTGGGATATCTTCCGGTCATAAGAGTAAATTTCAGCCGTCGAACCGACTTTAAAGAGATAGAAAGCAAGACGAGGTTCGATCTTTTCCTGGGATTCAACTTCTAGCCGTCACGGTCTTCACCGGCTTTCCCGTTGACCGGCAGGCCGAGCACCTCCATGGCCAATGAATACCTGTTGAAAGGCGCACTCACCTGAACACCGTTGATATGCGGACGCAGCTGACCCAGAAGCTCCACGGCGATCGCCACTCCTTCACGCACCGCTTTTTCACCGCTTTCAGCCTTCTTCATCCTCTTCAAAATAGATTCAGGAACCGATACTCCGGGAAGCTCGTTGTTCATGAATTCGGCGTTCTTCATGCTTGTCAGGGGCCATATCCCCGCTATAATGGGGATTTTGACGGAACCCGTCATCTCGAGAAATTTTTCGAAGAGCAGCGGGTCGAAAACCGGCTGAGTTATGGCGAATTCCGCACCTGCGTCCACTTTCCAATAAAACCTCTCCAGCTCCTTCTTCATATCGACAGCTCCGGGATTGACGCCTACGCCAATGTGGAACGCCGTCGAGGTCGCAAGGCGTCGCCCCCCAATGTCCCTGCCGTGATTGAGCTCATGAACGACATTGACAAGTCCGATCGAATCGATATCAAATACTGACGTCGCGTCGGGGTAATCGCCTATCTTGACGGGATCCCCGGTAATTATAAGTATATTCCTCAAACCCAGGGCGTGGGCTCCGAGAATATCGGATTGCATTCCGAGGATGTTCCTGTCCCTGCAGCAATAGTGCAGGATTGTCTCGACACCGGCTTCCCGTTCTATCAAAACGGCCAGTGCGAGTGAGGACATTCTCGATGAAGCCCTAGGACTATCCGGTATGTTTATCGCATCGATCCCACGACCGGCAAGGATCGCGGCCGATTTGAGCAGACCGGAGGGATCGCATCCTCTTGGAGGTACAAGCTCGACTATGCTGACGAAATCGCCGGCCGATATCTTCGAAGACAGCTCCGATTTTTCCCCTACCGGCACCGATACCGCCTCTTCACGCCTATCTACCTCTCCTGCGGCCGCTTTTACGGATATTCTCCTCGATGGCTGCACGGTCCTCAACGCGGCGCTGATAGCTTTTATATGGTCGGGGGTCGTACCGCAGCAGCCTCCGACGACTCTGGCTCCCGCATTAACGAACCTACGGGCATACTCGGCCATGTACTCGGGCGATGTCAGGTATATATTCCGGCCGTCGATGTTCTGGGGCACCCCGGCATTGGGCTGGGCCGAAATGGGGCAGGAGACGACCTCCGCTATCTTCTCGACAGCCTCCAGCATGATTTTCGGACCAACCGTGCAATTTACTCCCACCACATCCGCGTCCCAGGTGTCAAGCCTTCTGGCGAATTCGCCCGGTTCCGTTCCGTATAAACCCAAGCCGTCGAATTGAATCGTCATCTGGGCTATAACGGGCAAATCGCATAATCCCTTTAACGCCTTAATCGCCTGGTGAATCTCATTCAGGTCGGCGAAGGTCTCGAGAATGAAGAGGTCGACTCCTCCTTCAAGAAGGGCTTCGGCCTGTTCCCCGAACGCCTCGACTGCTTCCTCGTTCGATGTGGGTCCCCAAGGCTCGATCTTGATCCCCAGCGGGCCGATCGACCCTGCTACGAGAATATCCTCTCCCGCGGCTTGCGCGGCTAGTATCGCCCCCTGCCTGTTGATCTCCTTCAACTTTCCGTCCAGGCTATGCATCTTGAGCTTGAACCGGTTCGCCCCGAAAGTGTTCGTTTCGATCACGTCCGCTCCGGCGGCGATATATTCCCTGTGAATGTCTTCCACGAGAGAGGGATTAGAGAGATTCGCCTCATCGAAACTCCTGTTAATGAATATTCCCTTTTCGTACAGCATCGTGCCCATCGCTCCATCGAACAGAACGATCCCGTCATCATCGAGCAGTTCCAGGAATTTTTTCTTCATCTAGTCTCCAGTTCATCCGACCGGTGCCCGCCGTCGGCCGGCAGACTTCAACCTTGCATATTTTCACACGGTTACTTAGTATATACCGTGACTTTTTGGAGACGCAACGATTAAACTTGAAAATAACCGGGCACGTGATTATCGAGGATGCCGGCCGGCCGGTTGAAAGGGAAAGAAGGTAGTATGCGCTGGTCCGAGAGCTGTATCCCGACCTTGAAAGAGAACCCGAGAGAGGCGGAGATTCCCAGTCATCGCCTAATGCTCAGGGCGGGTTTGATCAAGAAACTGACATCGGGTGTATATTCCTTTCTGCCGCTGGGATTCAGGGTCCTGAAGAAGATAGAAAAGATAGTCCGCGAGGAAATGGATGCCGTCGGCTGCCAGGAGCTTCTCATGCCTATACTGCATCCCGAGGAGATATACGCGGAGAGCGGCAGGATCAACAGTTTCGGACCGGAACTGTTCAAGCTTAAAGACAGCCGTCAGAGGGTTTTCGCCCTCGGACCCACCCATGAAGAAGTTATCACGATGATAGCGCGAGACGAGATGAGGAGCTACCGGGACCTGCCCCAGTGCCTCTACCAGATACTGACCAAATTCCGGGACGAGATCAGGCCCCGCTACGGAGTGATGAGAGCCCGCGAATTCATCATGAAGGATGCATACAGCTTTCACGCCAGCGAGGAGTCCCTTGATGAAACTTACAGGAAGATCGAAGGCGCCTACAGGAGGATCATTGAGAGATGCGGGCTTGATTTCAGCGTCGTCGAGGCGGAATCCGGATATATCGGCGGTAACGAATCCCACGAATTCATGGTACTCGCCGATAACGGCGAGGACGAGCTGCTCAGCTGCTCCTGCGGTTACGCCGTTAACCTCGAAAAAGCGACCGCCTCGGAACCGGAGCGGACGGCGCAAGACGAAGGCGGTGACGTTCCGTTCGAGACGATCGATACCCCGAACGCGACGACGGTTGAGGAGGTCGCATCTTTCCTTGACGTCGACAAGCACGAGATAGTAAAAACCCTCCTCTACAGGACGGACGGCCGGACCATCGCCCTGCTCGTTCCGGGCGACAGGGAAGTGAACGATATCAAGCTGGCGAGAAACCTGGGCGATCCCGATATCAGGTTCCTGGAGCCTTCCGAGGTCGAGGAGCTGACGGGCGGCCCGGTCGGTTTTTCGGGCCCGGTCGCCTTGCCGGCCGGAACTAAGATACACGCCGATCGACTGATAAAGAGCTACTCAAAGATGATTGTGGGGGGAAACAGGGCGGATACCCACCTTGCCGGAGTCAGGGAAGGAAGGGATTTCAGCATCGATTCATACGGGGATTTCGTCTACGCCCGCGGGGGAGATCTCTGCCCCAGATGCGGGAAAGAATTGACCATCAGCCATGGGGTGGAGGTAGGTCACATATTCAAGCTCGGCACAAAGTACTCGGAAAGCATGAATGCGAAATTCCTCGACGAGAACGGGGAAAGCCATCCTTTTATCATGGGATGTTACGGGTTTGGGATAAGCCGGACGGTAGCGGCCGCCATCGAACAGAATTTCGACGACGACGGGATAGTCTGGCCCGCGTCGATAGCGCCCTTCCAGGTTCTGCTTCTTCCGCTGAACATGAGCGACGATGAAATCTCCGGCACAGCATTCAAGCTGGAAGAAGAGCTTCTCACAGCCGGGGTCGAAGTCCTGCTCGATGACAGGGACCTCAGTCCGGGAGTAAAATTCAAGGATGCGGATCTTACAGGGATACCCTTGAGATTGACTCTCGGCAGGAAATTGAAGGAAGGCAAGGCCGAATTATTCCACAGGGCTTCCCGGCAGGTCGATCTGTTGCCTGTCGATGAAGCCCTTAGCAAGATTCTTGAATTGGTCTAAATCTAGGAACTGATAGTCTTCTTCGAGAGTCTCGATTTCATGCGGGCGGCGGTTCTATGATGGATTATTCCCTTTTTGACTGATTTGTCTATCGCTGAGATCACCGATGGGAGTTGTTCCGTGGCCGCACTTGAGTCCTCGATCGCCTTGAAAGCCTTTACGGCCCTTCTGAGACTCGATCTATGGTCCCTGTTGCGAGAACGCTTTACCTGGTTCTGTCGCATTCTCTTCCATGCTGACTTGTGGTTTGGCATCTACTATTCACCTCCGACAATGCGATAACATAATAGAAGGGCAGTCCTTTGTCAAGTAAACAGATGAATAAAATACGCGAGAGCATCGGCAGGATACCGGATTCCCCCGGTGTCTATATCATGAAAAACGACAAGGGGAAACCAATCTATGTGGGAAAGGCGAAAAACCTGAAGAACAGGGTGAGGAATTACCTGCAACCGGCAAAGAACCTTGATGCCAAGACGAGGGCGATGATCGGAAGAGCCGAAACGGTCGATTATATCGCCACTGGAAATGAGATAGAGGCTCTGGTGCTGGAATGCAACCTGATCAAGGAATACAGGCCCAGATACAACATCCAGCTCAAGGATGACAAGAGATACCCCTATATAAAACTGACCGTGGACGAGAAGTTTCCCAGGATCCTGCTAGTAAGGAAGATCGAGAATGACGGGGCGGAATATTTCGGCCCCTACACGGACACCCGCGCCGTGCGAAACACCATGAGGCTTGTAAACTCTGTTTTCATGCTTCGCAGCTGCCCGGGCAAGGAGATAGCCCCGGCCAGGGAGAGGGAGTGCCTCAATTTCCAGATCCGCCGCTGCATCGGACCGTGCACCGGCAGAATAACTCCGGCGGAATATTCTAAAGTGGTCGATCAAGTAAGGCTCTTTCTGAAAGGTAAAAACGACAGCCTCCTTCGACTTCTCGAGAGGAGGATGAAGAGGCTTTCTGCCGGAAGAAGGTATGAAGAAGCTTCGGTCGTGAGGGATCAGATCCGCTCGCTGGATAAGCTCCGGCAAAAACAGCAGGCCATCTCTGCCGGCGGCCATGATGAGGATATCATAGCCCTTTCGACGGAAGGGGACCGAGCATGCGGGGTCGTGCTCCGGGTGAGGGAAGGAAAGATCCTCGGCTCAGAGTCGTTCATTATGCCCGGCATCGCATCAGATGATATATCAGCAATATACAACGCTTTCTTCGAGCTTTACTATCACAGCGCAACGGATATTCCTCCACTGATATATTCTCAGTACCCCCTTTCTGAGAAGAATCTGGCGGAAGACTGGCTAAGCGAAAAAACGGGTAGGAGGGTGAAGATCCGGGTTCCCGCCAGGGGCGCGCGTAAAAGACTCGTCGAGATAGCCGAGAGAAACTCGGCGATGAAGCTTGTCGTTGAGACAGGAAGAAAATCGGATATGGTAGCCCTTCTTGTCGAGGTGAAGAAGACCCTCGGCCTGCCGTCGACGCCCTTTCTCATCGAAGGGTACGATATATCGAATATACATGGGTCCAACTCTGTCGGTTCGATGGTGACCTTCCGGAACGCAATCCCCCTGAAATCCGGGTACAGGCACTTCAGGATTAGAATGGTCGACGGCATCGACGATTTCGCGATGATGGGGGAGGTTCTTACACGCAGGTTCGAGCGGATACGGTCCGGCGGTACGAGGCGGCCCGATCTCGTGCTGGTGGACGGAGGGAAGGGCCAGGTGTCGGCCGCTTTAAAAGCGATAGAATCCACCGGGGTCAGCGGCATTCCTGTTATAGGGCTGGCCAAGCGGAACGAGGAGATTATCCTCCCGGGTAATCCGGACCCCCTCCGGCTCCCTTCACGAAGCCCCGTGCTGAGGCTGCTCCAGAGGATACGCGACGAATCCCACAGGTTCGCCGTCGATTATCACAGAAAACTGAGAAGCGGCGATATTAGACGCTCCGCCCTCGACGATGTCGAAGGTATAGGCGAAAAGAGGAAGATCAGGCTCCTCGTCGAATTCGGAAGCCTCGAGAATATGAAAAAGGCGACCGTCGAGGAGATCGGATCGGTTCAAGGCATAGGAGACAAGATTGCCAGGAAAATCTTCCGGCAGATACACCGGTAAGTCCGACCCGACCCCACTCGAGGTCCTGGGCGGATTATACCTCGACCATCTGGCCGTAGAGAGGGGGCTCAGCCCGCTCACCGTTAAAGCATACGAGAGCGACTTGAAGCTTTATTTTTCATTCCTCATGGAATCGGGCATCGATTCTCCCGAAGGGATCGATCTCGATTCGAGCCTTCTGTTCGCATCGACCCTCGAAAAGGGTAGGCGAAAATCGACGAAGTCCAGAATCCTCAGCGCGGTGAAAGGATTTCATAGATTCCTTTACAGGGAGGGCACCATAGCGAGACTCGAGATCCTGGGGATCTCTTCGCCCAGGCTTAAGAGGCATATACCTTTCGTCCTCTCCCAGGATGAGGTCGCCTGGCTCCTCGAGCAACCCAACCGTGGGGATATTTTCGGAATCAGGGACGCAGCCATGCTCGAACTGGTATATTCGACCGGCATGCGGGTCTCCGAAGCATGCTCCCAGAAGCTCGAGCTTCTAGATCGCACGGAGATGATTGTGAGGATCAGGGGAAAGGGTAACAAGGAAAGACTCGTTCCCTACGGCGGCAAGGCGAAAGAAGCCCTCGAGCGATATCTTTCGGATTCTCGGCCGCACCTGCTCGCCGACTCGGGTGTCGGTTCCGTTTACACCTTCCTCAACTACCGCGGCGGGAAACTGTCGCGGGTCGGTTTCTGGAAGATACTCAAAAAATACGTCCTCAAGGGCAACCTGCCGCCCGAGGTGACTCCTCATACCTTGAGGCACTCGTTCGCCACCCATCTCATCGAGGGAGGAGCCGACCTTCGTTCCATCCAGGAGCTCCTCGGGCATTCCAGCATAACTACAACGCAGATATACACCAAACTGGATATCGACTACCTGCTGGAGGTTCACAGGACCTTTCACCCTCGAGGCTGAAGGAATTAAGAAAGAGTTGACACGGAACCTTTCTTCTCATAGCATACTTGCGCCAATATTAACGAGGAGATAAATGCCTTTAGGGGGTTCTCCTTGCAGGTTGAAACAGGAAGAGTTATGACATACAACGTTCGCCTTTCCCAGTTCGAGGGACCCCTTGACCTCCTGCTGCATCTCATCAGAAGGGATAAGATAAATATTTACGATATCCCGATATCCCATATAACCCGGGAGTACCTTTCCTACATCGACGTTATGCGGGAGCTTAGGCTGGAGCTGGCTGGAGAGTTTTTCGTTATGGCGGCGACGCTCATGCGGATCAAGGCCCAGATGCTCCTTCCTCGAAGGGGGGAAGAGGAAGAGGAGGAGGATCCGAGGGAAGAGCTGGTAAGAAATCTTATTGAATACAGGAAGTTCAAGGAAGCAGCCACCCATTTCGCCTCCAAGGAAGAAGTCCGGCGTAAGCTGTTCCAGAGACCGGAATTGATACCTCCAGCCGAAACGCCTGAAACTAAAAAGATGGAGGTTTCCGTATTCGATCTCGTCGACGCCTTCCGCAAAGTGATGGAAGATCTTAAAAAGCAGGTTTCGTACAGGATCGAACGCGAGAGCTTCACGATAGAGGAAAAAATCGAGCTTCTGAGGAAGAAAACCA
>CAZPAH010000082.1:0-12900 GCA_964584495.1 uncultured bacterium
CCCGACAGGAGATCGACGGCGGTGAGTATCAGCGATTTTCCGGCGCCGGTGGATCCTGTAAGAACATTCAATCCCTCCGAGAAATCGATCTCGAGATCCTCGGCGACGGCAAGGTTGCGTATTCGCAATTTCTTGAGCATCTTTCCACCCCTCACTCAGCGTTTTCTAAGAACGCCCCCCCACTTCAGCTTCCTTCTCACCAGATCGTAGAAATTGTACTCTTCCGATACTATCAGCCTTGTGGCCCTTTCGCTTTTTTTGATCGTTATCTTCTCGCCTTTTTCCAGCGGGCGAGTCTTCTGCCCGTCGACGGTAAGCATCGCCTCGTTACCCTCCTCTATCACCTGTATGACTAGCCGCTCGTCTCCGCTTACAACCACCGGCCTGACCGACAACGAGTGGGGACATAGAGGCGTTATCACGAAAGCTTCCATCCGCTCCGGATTTATGATAGGACCTCCGGCGGCCAGCGAATACGCTGTCGAGCCGGTGGGCGTGGATATTATCACGCCGTCGGCCAGGTATTCCCCGAACATCACATCTCCGACGGAAGTCTCCAGATGAAGAACCCGGGATACGCCCACTCCGTGTATCACTCCGTCGTTCAACGCCGTGTAGACCACCTCTTCACCGTTGTTGTCGCCATGGGATATCTCGAGCCTCATCCTCTCCTGTATCGAAAAGCGCCCGCTCAAAAGCATCCTGACCGCTTTTTCCGGATCGTCCTCGGTGAGAAATCCCAGACTCCTGATCTTTATTCCTAGAAGGGGTATCTCCTCCTTATCCACCAGCCTTGCGGCCATAAGGAGCGTTCCGTCGCCGCCCAGGGAAATCACCGCGTCGCAGCCGCTCAGAGACTGTACCGCACCTATCCTTCCGTCCGGGGATAGGCGGGCCGTTTCCTCAAGCCCCACGACCTCCACGTTTTCCGGCAGGAGGCTCGTAACCTCGGATACCACCTCCTCGATTTCAACTTTGTTAATATTAGCCACGAGACCAACTCTACCGATTTTCATCGCATTCCTCCGCGATCGCGGTCGGGACCCCGGTCCATCTCCTCGATAATCCTCTTCTCTATCTCTTCCGAAGTCAGTCCTTCCTCCCTCAGAAGTTCGTCCCTCGCGCCGTGAGGAACGAAGTGATCACCTATACCGATCCTTACGACCCGGTTGTTCAAGCCCGAGCCGGATATCAACCTTCCAACTGAATCCCCGAAGCCGCCGGACACCACGTTCTCCTCGGCGGTGAATACGATCCGTCCACCCGAAGCAAGCGATAGGATCAATTCCTCATCGAGGGGTTTCACGAAACGTGAGTTCACAACGCCGATCTCGATTCCCGATTCGGCTAATTTCTTAGCCGCCGCGAGCGACTGCCTCACCATCGTGCCGACCGCGAAGACGATGCCGTCCCCGCCTTCCCTTAGAACCTCCCCCCGCCCTATTTCAAAGGGGAGATCGCTATCTTTCATCTCGACGCCCTCGATCGTGCCACGCGGAAATCTCACCGCGGATGGAGCCGAATTCAACAACTGGGCCGTGTGCAGCATTCTGGAAAGCTCGTTCTCGTCCCCGGGGACCATGAGCACTAGGCCCGGAATCATGCTCAGATAGCTCAAATCGAATGTGCCATGATGGGTCGGCCCATCTTCGCCCACCAATCCGGCCCTGTCAAGAATGAACCTGACCGGCAGCTTCTGAAGGGCGACATCGTGAATCAACTGGTCGAAGCTCCTCTGGAGAAAGGTCGAATAGATCGCGACGAACGGTTTCATCCCCTCCCTTGCCAGCCCCCCCGCGAAGGTGACGGCATGCTGCTCGCTGATACCGACGTCGAAGAAACGGTCGGGAAATTCCTCCGCGAAGCATGTCAAACCGGTCCCCTCTTTCATCGCTGCCGTGATGGCGACGATCCGTTCGTCCTTCCTCGCCATCTCGGTAAGCGTCCTTCCGAACATCTTGCTGTATTTCTCCGTTTTGGAGTTCGACTTCGAGTTACCAGTCTTCTTGTAGAAACTTCCCACACCGTGATATTTCTCCGAATCGTTCTCGGCGAACGAGTATCCTTTTCCCTTCGTCGTCATCACGTGGATGAGCACCGGCCCAGGCAGCTGGTTGAGCTGGGAAAAAGTCTCTATTAGCTGGGAAAGATCGTGGCCGTCCAGCGGGCCGATGTAATTGAACCCCAGCTCCTCGAAGAGAATCGTAGGTACGACAAGGTTCTTTATGCTCTCTTTTATCCGCCCGGCAAGCGCCCTAGCCTTCCCTCCCAGCGAAGGTATCTTTCCTAGAAGCTCCCACACGTCCGCTTCAAGCCGCAGGTAAGGCCTCTTTGTAGTGAGACGCGTGAGATATCTCGCGATCGCTCCCACGTTCTTCGAGATCGACATCTCGTTATCGTTCAGAATAATGACGAATTTCTTCTTTGCCAGGTGCCCCGCGTGGTTTATACCTTCAAGCGCCATCCCCCCCGATATCGCTCCATCCCCCACGACGCCTACAATGAAGTGATCCTCTCCGCGCAGATCCCTCGCAACGGCGAATCCCAGCGCGGCCGATATGGCCGTGCTGGCGTGGCCCACGCCGAAAGTATCGTACTCGCTCTCGAAGATATTGGGGAATCCGCTTATTCCGCCCCGGGACCTGAGATTCTCGAAATCGTCCCTGCGCCCCGTCAGTATCTTGTGGGCGTAGCTTTGGTGCCCCACGTCCCATACGATCCTGTCGCGCGGCGCTTCGAAGACATAGTGCAGCGCGAGGGCGATCTCGACGGCTCCGAGGCTGGAGGCGAGATGTCCTCCCCGGCTCGAGACCACCTCGATTATATAGCTCCGTATCTCCTTGCCAAGCTCCTCGAGCTCGGCGATGGATAGCTTCTTGAGGTCGTCGGGTCCATCGATTTTTTCGATCAGCCCCTTAGGGTGCATTGCAATCCCTTTCTTTTCCTATAGAAGCAGATACGTTATCAACACTCCCATGACCGCCCCGCTCATGACATCGAGGGGTCTGTACTGAAGAACCCTCGAGATCCGGGCCGATCCGATGCTCCCGTATTCCTCTATGTCGGTGAATATCCTGTTGAGGATGTCGACCTGCTTTTCCTTGGCCCTCTTGAGCCTCATCGTATCATGAATGATAATCGTGCTGTACATCGCTATAACGGCGAAGAGTATCGATGAGTATCCGTATTTTATGCCGATCACGGTGGAGAGAGAGCCAAAGACGGCCGCGTGAAGGTTTGGGATTCCATCGGTCTGGAATAATCTGGGCAGATCGAACCTGCGGTTCACGATCGAGTAAAGGGCGAATTTCAGCCATTGGACCAGTATTCCGCAGAGAACCGGAACAATGTAGATATATCGATAGAGAATTACTCTGAACATGTCAGGATACTCGTTCCAGGATCAGCCGGAAAAGCTGCTCCAAATCTGCATCGCCGCCGTACTTTCTTACCCCGGCGATCGATTCATTTATGAGGTGATCGGCGGTCTTATGCGAGCTTTCAGTGCCGAAACAGGCCGGCCATGTGATTTTCCCCTTTTTCGAGTCCTTTCGCAAGGCTTTTCCAACGTTCTCCTGCTCTCCCTCGATATCGAGCAGATCGTCGGCGATCTGGAATGCCAGTCCGGCCTTTCTCCCCGCGTCCCTCATCCCCTCCACCTCCAGGCCGTTTCCCAGGGCCAGGGCGGTTCCAACGGCAAGAGAAGCCGCTATCAGTTCTCCCGTCTTCCTTTCGTGTATGAACCGGACCATGTCCTTCCCGGGCCGTTTCCCCTCGCCCTCCAGATCGGCGACCTGGCCACCCACGAGCATCCTCGACCCGGCCGCGGTCGACAGGATCCTCATCGCCTCTAATACATTTCCTGTAGGAGATTCCGCGCACCTAGCAAGGGTCTCGAACGCTAGGGCCTGGAGCGCATCTCCGGCCAGTATTGCGTTTGCCTCGCCGAACCTGGCGTGGCACGATGCGCGCCCCCTTCTCAGATCGTCGTCATCGAGAGCGGGAAGGTCGTCATGGATCAGGGTATAGGCATGAAGGAACTCTATCGAGCATGCGGCGTCGAGGGCATCGCCGGGGAAAGGATCGCCGAACAGGCGGTGGGACCAGAGACATAGAATCCCCCTGATCCTCTTCCCTCCCTCAAGGGCCGAATACCGCATCGCCTCGTGGAGGGCGGAAGGGGCTTCCGCGGAAGGGGGCAATATCTCCCCCATCCTACCCTCTATCCTCGTCCTCTCCCGTTTAAGAACCATGTCGAAATCACGGTCATACCCGGTCCTACTCAACTTCCCCTCCAGTCTTGCCTATATCTGCAGACAGACGCTGTATACGCTGGTCCGCCTCCTCCAGTATCCTCCTGCAGCGGGTTCCGATCTTCATACCCTCTTCGTAGAGCCTAATGCTTTCTTCAAGGGGTACGTTTCCTTCCTCAAGGCAGCGGACTATCTCTTCAAGCCTGCTCATCGAATCCTCGAAACTCACCTTCCCCGCCATTTTTTCCCCTTTCTCTTATCCTCGACGCGGCAAACGGCGCCTCCGTCGTGGAAATTAACGCATATCCTCTCCCCCCGGCCTACCTCATCGACGCTGCCCAGCACGTTATCCCCTGTTTCGGAGGTACAATATGTGTAACCTCTCTTGAGAACGGCCAGCGGATACAGCCCATCGAGTGTCCTGATACCCGATTCGACCTCTCCGGCTCTTCTCTCGAGCAGAGAGGCGAGCGTTGAGTGCAAACGTCCGGTCAACCCTTGGACCGAACCGTTCATGCGAGATATCTCGGCCGATGGATTCAGCGCTGCCAGCCTCCCCTTCATTCCCGACAGACCGGACTCGGATCTTCTTTGGCCCGAAAGCGCCTCCAGGCGTATTTTCGAGATCATCTCCGGTATCACGGAAGCCATCGAACGCATCGCTTCCCTCAGCGACAGATCGAGCCTATCCACCATGTCGTCCACCTTGAAGGTCATCCTGTCGATACCGTGCGCTATCGCCGGGAACACACTGCTTCTGAGCATATATTCTATAAGGTTCAACCTTCTCGCGGCGGACTCGGCGTAACTCCTCCTCATCCTCGAGAGACTCTCATCGATGAGCTGGACGACCTCACCGATATCGGGCACGGCCAACTCGGCCGCAGCCGTCGGAGTCGCGGCCCTCAGGTCCGCCACGTAGTCGCATATCGTCGTGTCTATTTCGTGCCCGATCCCGGTAATGATCGGATGCGAGCAGCCGGCCACGGCCCGCGCGACTTCCTCATCGTTGAAAGTCCAGAGATCCTCTGCGCTCCCTCCCCCGCGTGCCAGGATCACGAGATCAACGTCTTCCATCGCCGAGGCCTCCGCCAACCCCCTCGTTATCGAATCTGCGGCGGCGGCCCCCTGGACATCGGTACAGATATGCACTATCCGGGCGACGGGCCATCTTCTGGCCAGAGTATCGATGATATCCTCTATGACCGCTCCCGTGGGCGAAGTCAGGACGGCGATCTTATCTGGATAGGGGGGTAGATCCCTTTTCCGTTGGGCCGAGGTCAAACCCTCCTCGGCAAGTTTCTGAAGCAGCCTGCGGAAATCGAGCTCGGCCCTGCCCTGTCCGGCCGGTTCCAGCGAGGCCGCGAGAAGCTGCGTCTGCCCGCTTCCGCCGTAATGCGACAGGCGCCCCCTGGCTATAACGGAGACGCCGTTGTCCGGCCCGAAACCTATCCCCGCCGTGTAACGCCTGAACACGACAACGCGTATCATGTTATCGTCGTCGCGGAGTGAAAAGTAGAAGTGCCCCGAGGTATGGGCCTTGAAGTTGGCGATTTCGCCTATAACACTGACAGATGGAAATTCCGTTTCGAGGTTGTGCCTGATCGCTTCGGTGATTTCCGTGACCGTGTATATATCCTCTGCTTCGCCGCCGGGGATAAGACCGGTATCAGTATCCATCATCTTTCTCTCCCATGGCCCACCTGGCGGCCAGAAGAGTACTCTTCATGAGCATTGCGACCGTCATCGGTCCCACGCCGCCGGGAACGGGAGTGATAAGAGACGCCTTGGGATAGACGGTTTCGAATTCCACGTCCCCTACAAGGCGGTACCCCTTCTTTCTTTCAGGTGCGTCTATCCTGTTGATTCCAACATCTATGACGACGACTCCGTCCTTCACCATATCGCCGGTTATCATTTCCGCTTTCCCCGCCGCAGCGATAAGGATATCCGCCTTGCGGGTTATGGAGGGAAGATCGGCCGTTCTGGAATGGCATATCGTGACGGTGGCGTTTCCCCTCTTACCCTTGGCGGACAGGATCAGGGCCATCGGCTTCCCCACATTGACGCTTCTCCCCACTATAACCGCGTTCTTCCCCTCGGTCTCCACATCGTACCGGGCCAGCAGCTCCGATATGCCCATCGGCGTACACGAGACGAATCTCGGCATTTCGGCCGCCAGCTTCCCGAGGTTCAAAGGGTGGTATCCGTCGACATCCTTTTCGGGCGCCACCCTCTCTATCACTTTCTGCTCGTCAATATGCCCCGGCAAAGGGAGCTGCACCAGCAATCCGTCGACACTCCTGTCGGCGTTCAGCCGGTCGATCCTTCCGAGAAGATCTCCGGCGGGAGTCTCCGCCGGGAGCTCTATCAGCTCGGATTCTATTCCGCATTTCGCCGCCGCCTTCACCTTCATTCCGACATATACCTGGGAGGCGGGATCCTCGCCCACTATAATGACCGTCAGCTTTGGAGGCCGGTGCTTCGCGCAGAATACTTCCACTTCGGAGGCCAGCTCCTCGACTATCGCCGCGGCCACCGCCTTGCCGTCTATCAGTTTTTCCATCTCGCCTTTTTTCATCGGCAATCTCACTCGGTTACAGGTTCGTGTATCCGCTCCACGCTCAGCGCCTTCCCTGTCGCGTCATCTATCTCCACCGCCAACCCCTCTATGCACGGTGAATTTCCACCGACGCTGAATCTGACATTTATGCCCTTGAGAAACCTTTCTATCACCTGATCCTTCCTTACGCCGATAATCGAATCGAAGGGTCCCGCCATACCTATATCGGTCTGGTATGCGGTACCTTCCGGCAGTATCCTCTCGTCGGCCGTGGGCACATGCGTGTGCGTCCCCGCCACGACGCTCACCCTTCCGTCGAGGTAATAGCCGAGGGCCAGTTTCTCGCTGGTCGCCTCGGCGTGGAAATCGACCAGTATCACCTTCAGCTCCGCCGGCAGCGATTCGAGAATCGAATCGGCCTTGCGGAAAGGGCAGTCTATGGCGGGCATGAAGGTTCTTCCCTGCAGGTTCATGACGCAGACCTTCACCCCCGAGATCTCCTTGATTGTGAAACCCCGTCCAGGAACTCCCGGAGGATAATTCGCTGGCCTGACAATATCTTCGCGGGAATCGAGCAGCCCTATGCCCTCGCGCTTATCCCAAATGTGGTTGCCCGCCGTCATCACATCAACGCCGCTGTCGGAGATTTCCAGGGCCACCTTTTCCGTCAACCCGAACATCCCCGATCCATTTTCGACGTTTGCCGTGCATAGGTCGGTCCCCAACCTCTTCTTCAACCCGGGCAGGCCCGTCTTGAGAGCGTTCCTCCCCACCTTGGAAAGAACGTCTCCTATCATCAGCACTTTCATAGGACAGGGCTTTCTGTTCTAGACCACGGCCCGCATCGTTTGCGTCGGGCTGAATCGATCATCGCCGAATCATTTACGTCCTGTTGAATCGATCATCGCGCCGTTCGTGAATAGGCGCGATACGAACACCCGGCTTCTTTAGCGGGCATAGTCAACCGCCCTCGTCTCCCTGATCACGACGACCCTTATCTGGCCGGGATATTCCATCTCGTCCTCGATCCTTCTTGATATATCGCTGGCAAGCTGAAGTGCCTGCGCGTCGTCGATCTTCTTGTGGCTAACGAGGATCCTGATCTCCCTTCCGGCCTGGATGGCGTACGATTTTTCAACCCCGTCGAAGGTGTCCGCGATCTTTTCGAGCTTTTCAAGCCGTCTTATATAGTTCTCCAGGGTCTCGCGTCTCGCGCCCGGCCGCGCGCCGGAGATAGCATCGGCCGCCGATACTATATGCGCGATCATCGATTCCATCTCAACGTCTTCATGGTGGGCCGCGATCGCGTTGATCACTATGTCGTTCTCGCCGTACCTTCTTGCGAACTCGGCGCCTATCTCGGCGTGCGGCCCCTCGATCTCGTGATCGGCCGCCTTGCCGATGTCGTGAAGTAGTCCCGCCCTCTTCGCAATGGCCGGGTCCATCCCCATCTCGCTGGCGAGGAGGCTGCAAACGAACGCGACCTCCTTCGAATGCTGGAGAACGTTCTGTCCGTACGAGGTCCTGTACCGGAGCCTTCCCAGCAGCTTGACCATCTCGGGGTGCAGGCCGTGGATGTTAAGATCGAGGCAGGTCGATTCGCCCACTTCCCTTATCTCCTCGAGAAGATCCTTGCGAGTCTTCTCGACCAGCTCCTCTATCCTTCCGGGATGTATCCTTCCATCCTTCACGAGCTTATCGAGCGACAACCTCGCCACTTCCCTGCGGATCGGATCGAATCCCGAAAGTATGACCGCCTCGGGCGTATCGTCGATTATCACGTCGATCCCGGTCGCATTCTCGAAGGCGCGGATATTCCTGCCCTCCCTGCCGATGATCCTCCCTTTCATCTCGTCGTTGGGAAGATCGACGACCGAGACGGTCGATTCCACGACGTGGTCTGCGGCACAGCGCTCTATGGCGAGCGTGATAATCTCCCTGCTCGCCTTTACCGCGTTCCTCTCCGCCTCGTCCTTTATCTCCTTGATCTTCTTGGCCGCTTCATGTCTCGCTTCATTTTCCAGGTTAGTTATGAGAAGCTTTTTCGCCTCCTCGGAGCTCATACCCGCGATCTTTTCCAGCTTCTCGTTCTGCTTGTGCAGGAGAACCGAGAGCTCCTCGTTTTTCTCCGAGATCGCCTGGAGCTTCTTGTCGAGGGAATTTCTCTTCTCGTTCAATTCATGTTCCCTCTTCTCGAGAAAATCGACCTTGCGATTGATATTCTGCTCTTTCTCCTCGAGGCGCCTCTCCAGCTTCTTGATTTCCGCGCGCGTCTCCGCGGTGTCCTTCTCGAACTTCTGCTTCGCCTGGTACCATTCGTCTTTTGCTTCAAGAATCGACGCCTTTTTCCTGGTTTCCGCTTCCCTCTGAGCTTCGGCGATGATATTCTCCGCCAGCTTCTGGGTATGCTTCATATGGCTCTGCGATATCTTTTTGCTGGTCAGCCATCCGACAACGAAACCAAGAAAGAGAACGAGGATTCCCGCCGAGATATAGAAGAAAATGCTATCCATCTGATTATGCCCGATCCAGCATCAGGGCGGCTCACCTCCATTATACTCAAAGAATGACAATTACCGTCATATCGGATTGAATTCAGTCTGTCGAGTTGAGATCGGAAGTGGTTGCCGGGCATGTAAAAAATAAATTCCCCACAGGATGCCGTGAGCGAAGATTCCTTTTAAGCCCTGACTACAAGGTGGAAATCCTCACGGTCCTTCATCCGCCTTCCCGTCTTGAGCGGGCTTGGCTTCAGTGAACCTTTATTGAATTTCCGGGCTCAAAGTGTTGGCAAAAAATGATCAACGCCTTCACAAGCACAGTAGGGAATTATCTTCGAACCCTATCTTCTTAATTCCCGCTCCTCCCGGCCAACTACGCGTCCGGGGTAATAGCTTAAAGCCCTACACTAATCTTGTCCTCAATGAGATCTCCCAGCTTCGCAGCCTTCTCTCCGAGTGCACTCTGTGATTTTTTCCTCTTCTCCTTCTCCTGATGCAACTCGTCGGAAATATTAAGAGCGGCCAGTATGGCTATGCGCGACTGAGACATTATCCCGCTCGAGTGGGCTATCTCCCTCATCTTCTTGTCAACGTAACCGGCGATCTTATGAATGTACTGAGGGTCACCAGCTCCCTTTATTTTATACTCCTGACCAAAAATCTCCACTTTTTCCGTGTTCTTCCCGGTCATTTGATTACCTCTCAAGATCAATGCAGAACCCTATCTTCATCCCCGTCAGCCCGGATACCACCCTGTAAAGCCCGCAATTCTATATTTCAAGACTGTCGAGCTTGACAAGCATCTCCTCGATCTTGTTGTTAATCTCCTCTCTAGTTTTATCGAAATCTTTTTTGTTTTCTTTATTCCTGTTAAAGATTTCAAGTTCCTTACTCAATTCCTCATTATTAATATATAACAAATCTATTTTTTCTTTCAATACTTTATTGCTTTCTTCCGCTGCCTTTTTTTCTTCCCTGAGTCTCTCTATCAGCTGGGCCGCTTTAACTATTTTCTCTTCAAGAAGTTCCAGCCCTACAAGACCCGGATCGGCCATTTCCGCTCCTATTCCGCCCTCAGCGTGACCTGCAGTTCCTTTTTGAGCGCTTCGAGGACTTTGTCAATAACTCTATCGATAACCTTGTCTTCCAGCGTTCCTTCGAATGATCTGAAACCCAGTCTGAACGTATAGCTCCTCTTCCCCTCACCCAGCTGCCCGCCACGATAGTAATCGAAAAGCCTAATATATTCAAGATTTTTAGCCCGTTTCTTAATAATATTTCTAATGTCAGCGAATGTCACACGGTCGCTGGAAACGACGCAGAGATCCCTCTTTACGAGGGGGTATGGGCTTATCGCGCTGTAGGTGTCCGGTCCGTACCCTCCGGGTGGGACGAGGTCCATCGAGAGATCGAAATAGAAAAGGGGTGTATCGATATCGTACCTGCCGGCGACCCGGTCCGGAATCTTGCCGCACTCGGCAATTATCTTATTATTTAACAGCCAGTTATATGTATAGTGGGGGTGCGCTTCCTTCTTCCTCTCGAACTTTATCTCCGCCGGCATCCCGAGCCTTTCAAAGAGCGCCTCGGCCTCTCCCTTGATATCGAAGAAATCGAAAGAGCGCTGCTCGCCCGCCCAGCTTACGGGAGCGGCCTTCCTGGTCATCAAGATGCAAAGATGGAGCTCCTCATCCGGAAGCCCCTCTCCCGATCCGGACTGCAAGAATATCCTTGATAGCTCGAATATCTTTATCCCTTCCTGTTCGACCGGGGCATTGCGCCCCACTATTCTCAGCATACCGGGCAGCAACGACGTTCTCAGCACCGATTGAGCCTGGGTGAGCGGATTGGCTATTTTTACGGGGTTCGCCAGACGGTCGCGCGACAGCCACTCGAACCTCTCGATATCGGCGGGGTCCATAAAGGAGCTGCCGATTACCTCCGCATAGCCCCTGGACGCGAGATATACCGCTATCTCCTCATTTCTCCTGTCGGCCGGTAGAATCTTCGAGAAGATCCCGCCTTTTCTCTCCTCTTCCCTGCCTATATTCTCGTACCCGTATACGCGGGCGACCTCCTCGACGAGATCTATCTCTTCCCTGAGGTCCCGCCTGTAGGTGGGGATCGAAACCACCAGGTCCTTTCCCGATTTGACCGAATCGAGATCCAGGCGCGAGAGCAGCTCGGCCAGGTCATCCACGCCCAGCCTCGTGCCCATAACCCTGTTGGCCTGTTTGACCCTCAACTCGATCGATTTCTTCTTGAGCACTTCCGGATCGGCCTGAAGCTCCGAATAGACCTTCTGCACCCTGCCGGCGCCGATCTCCTCTATAAGCCGGCACGCCCTGCCGAGGGCCTTTACCGTTATTCCCGGGTCGCTCTCCCTCTCATACCTGTACGATGCTTCCGTGTCCAGCTTCAGGGCATGAGAAGACATCCTGATTGCTGTCGACCCGAAGTGGGCACTCTCTATCAGCAGTCGTTTCGTCCCCGGCCCGACCTCCGAATCGAGGCCGCCCATGACGCCGGCTACGCCGATGGGATTCTCGCCGTCCGTTATGACCAGGACATTTTGATCCAGCTCCCGCTCGATGCCGTCGAGCGTATAGAGCGTCTCTCCCTTGAAGGCCCTTCTGACGAGGATGGAATCTTTCTTCAGCCTGTCCCTGTCGAATGCATGAAGGGGCTGCCCCAGCTCCATCAGCACGAAGTTGGTGACATCGACGATGTTGTTTATCGGTTTTACACCGGCGGATACGAGCAACTCCTGCATCCAGGCGGGGGAGGGCTCTACCACCACGTCATCGACGAGGGCCGCCGAGTAGCGCGGGCAATCGGACGGATCCTCTATCTCCAGGTGAAAATCGCCTTCGGGTTTCAGCTCTGTTATGCTGGGCATTTTCAGTTCGCGCTTGTAGAGGGCCGCCAGCTCCCTTGCCACTCCGATATGCGAAAGTTGATCGGGCCTGTTCGGCGTAACCTCGATATCTAGCACGGTGTCGCTCTTACCGAACGAGCTCTCCAGCGATTCGCCCGGAGTCAGATCGGAATCGAGCTCTATAATCCCGGACGAATCGTCGCCTATGCCAAGCTCGGTCTCCGAGCATATCATACCCTCGGACACTACCCCACGCAGCTTGGTTTTCTTTATCTTGAAGCCTCCGGGCAGTACCGCGCCGTTCAGGGCGACCGCCACGCTTAGTCCCTTTCTCACATTCGGCGCACCGCAGACGACATTGAGAGGCTTCTCCCCTCCGGCATCCACCGTGCATACGCTCAGCCTGTCCGCCTCGGGATGCTTTACGCATTCGAGAACCTTCCCGAAAACGACCCCGGTGAAATCGGGACCGCTTCTCTCGATCCCCTCGACGTTCAGACCGAACATCGTGAGATCCCTGGCCAGCACCTCGGGAGTCTCCCCGATATCGATATACCTCTTCAGCCAGTTCAAACTGACTTTCATTCCTGCACCCCCGACCACGACACCGTCCAGAACTGCCTGAGGAACCTCAGATCGTTCGCCAGGAACCTTCTGATATCGTCTACCCTGTATTTCAACATAGCTATCCTGTCTATCCCCATT
>CAZPAH010000083.1:0-6206 GCA_964584495.1 uncultured bacterium
TTAATAAGATCTGCGAGGATTACCCGGTGAATCTCGACGAGGTGATAATAGGCGGGTTCTCGTCGGGAGGGTATGCTTCTCTTGTCGTCACATTTTTAAGCGAGCTTCCCGTGGATGGCTTTATCGTTCTTTGTCCGCCGATACCGGACGATATAACCGAAGCCGAGGTTATGAAGGGGAAGGAAAAGGAAATTCGAGGGACTGTAATCACAACCGAGCTCGATCTCAGGGTCCCCGACCAGAGGGGAATGGCGGATCTCTTTAAAAAAGTCGGTTTCCAATACCAGTTTATTCTTACTCCCAATATAGGTCACTGGTATCCCGAGAATCTACCCGAGATGATCGATAGGGCCATCGAGCATATTCGAAGCGGTTGAAAACGGCCGGTGCCGAACCGAGGGGTAGGGGCCGGCGAATAGGGGATCGAGAATGGGGTGCACTTTACAATACGATAATCGTTTGACTGGACGGTAAACTGCAAGGAGTATTCGATGATAAGTGAGCCGGCAAGGAGGATTTCCACCTGTATTATTCTGGCAGGTATATCCCTTATGAGCATCATGTGCTCCCAAAAGGCTCCCCACGAGACGGGACGATACTACGATCCGGAGCTCGGGTACTCGATAAAAAAGCCGGAAGGCTGGACTCTAAAGAAAGGTGATGGAATAAGCTCCTCCCTGATCGAAATCGTAAGCCCCTGGGAGAGCGCCGAGGATGTATTCTCCGACTATGTCTCGGTGGACGTGGAGCGATTTGCGGAGAAAACGGACCTGGGGGAATTTTTCGAAGAGATGGTCGGCAACCAGGCTAAGGAATTCGACTATTTCGAGGAGTTGGAAAGGGGAGACACGGAGATAGGGGGAAAGAAGGCGAAATACCTTGTTTTCGACATTGGGATGGAAGAGGGCTACAATAGAGTGAAGAGCTTTTTAGTCATAAAGGGTAGAAACGGTTTCTTGATCAGCGGTGTGGCTGAAAGGTCGAAGTTCGACGATTACCTCGAGAGGTTCGAAAAAACGGCTTTAAGCTTCCGCTTCGAGTAGGGGGGACTCTGACATGAGCAAAAGAACCGGATATGTTTTCCCGTTCATGGTTATCCTTATCATTTTCGCCTGTTCCTGCGACGAGCTTGCCACCGAGCCGATGACGGCCCTCGCAGAGCCCGATACTATCAGGACCGTCAGGAATATGACCTTCGAAATTTCATTAGAGTCGTGCTGGTATCCGTGCGGCGGCTACGGCTGGGAATTCGTCGAGGATCTCGAGAAGGAATATATCTATCTTTTGGGATACAAGGTAAGCCCGACGGATACGCTCATAGGCTCGCCATACGAGCAGAAGTGGACGTACGTGACGAGAAAGGAAGGAACCACCAGCGGCACGTTGTATCTTTGGCGTTTTTTACGTGAAGATAGAGAGCCTGTCGAGATTAAAAATATTGTCCTGATAATCGAATAGGATTATTGTATTAACCGATAAGACTCCATCATCATTGTCGATACAGCGGGCTTTCTTTGAGAATGAAAGAGGAAAAGTCATGAAGAGTTTCATCATTTGCCTGCTGGCGGCTGCCTTATTGGTGAACCCGCCGGTATCGGCCCGGTCGCCGGCGCCGGCGGAGGGACGGCCGGTAACTTCTTCCGAGTACGCGGCGCTCTCCGCATTCATCAATGCTTACTACGGGAAAGATTTCGGGTTGATCCTGATAAACGACAGGACGGAGACTTGGAATATAAGGATACACCCCAAAAAGCTGACGGATAAATGGAAAGAGCTCAAATGTGAGACACTCGATTCGCTTATCGCCCGCAACTGGATTTGCACCAGGCTCGAAGGGAACTTCACGCTTGGTACGGATTACATCCTATTGCCCCGATCGAAATATATCGAAGCGCTGACCGACAGCCTCGACCCCGATTGGGACAATCTCGATAAAATCTATCCAGATTCCCAGGGATTTTTGACCCTTTCCAGGGTAGGGTTCGATTCTAAAGGGGCTCAGGCGCTGATCTACTACAATAATGCCTACAGATGCAGTGGAAAGCGTATATCTCCGGCTAAACGGAACATCGCTTTCCTAAAGCGGAAAGACGGCGTGTGGATAGTCGTAGGTATCGAAAGAGAGTTTGATTCGGTGTTCGAGCCCAATCAGCCTTGACTCTATTTTCCGGGGAAAAGATGAATTTCCTTGAAATTACATGTGGAATTGGTGTAATCGATAGCTGGCGATATCGAGAAGGGGAACGATGGCGGCACAGCTTTTACGA
Organism: uncultured bacterium; assembly: GCA_964584495.1. GTDB lineage: Bacteria > Krumholzibacteriota > Krumholzibacteriia > Krumholzibacteriales > Krumholzibacteriaceae > CAZPAH01. Next base: position 2,268 of record CAZPAH010000083.1, read on the forward strand.
CAGCGTGAGGTGTAACGGTGAGGAAATATGTTTCGGATATTGACAGTTTCGATCTGCCTCCGGGTTATCTCATAGCGGGTAAATACGAGGTTATAGAGAAGCTTGGGAGTGGCTGGGAAGGCGAGGTCTACCGCGTCAGGGAGAAGATGATAGGTGTCGACAGGACCGCCAAGCTCTTCTTCCCGCTGATAGGCAACAGGAACCGTTCGGCCAGGTTCTACGCGAGGAAGCTTCACAAGCTGCGGCATTGTCCGATACTGATACAGTACCATACGCAGGAGAAGATCCGTTACAGGGACACCTTGGTCTCTGTCCTGGTCTCCGAGTATGTAGAGGGTGAAATGCTGACCACCTTTATCAAAAGGCAGCCGGGCCAGAGGCTTACGCCGTTCGAGGCGCTCCATCTGCTGTACGAGCTTGCCTCCGGCGTGGAGATAATCCACAGCACGCGGGAGTACCACGGCGATCTTCACGACGACAACATCATGATCCGAAGACAGGGACTTTCTTTCAATGTGAAGGTAGTGGACATGTATAACTGGGGGGCTCCCAGCTCGGAGAATATCCGCGAAGATGTAATCGACCTCATCAGGATCTTCTACGATTCGATGGGAGGCGCCAAAAGATATTCGAAACTGCCTCACGAGATAAAGAGCATCTGCTGCGGCCTTAAAAAATCGCTGATCATCGAGAAGTACCGCACTGCAGGCCAGCTGCGAAGATATATCGAGATGATGGATTGGTATTGACCGGAAGCCTTCCGGCGAACGCGTCGCACGCTGCAATACTTCCGCCGCACCCTGATTATTGCGTTACTTGATTCGCCAGAACTGGTATGATCCGAGGCGAGACCCGGCGCGGGGGCATTCCCTCAATGGCTGTTGCAAGGGGGTATCTGGAATTATGGATGACAATATTCGGATGAGGACAAAGCCATCGGATCGCCGGAGCGCGAAAAGCCTGAAAAAAGGGCTTCTGACGCTTCATACGCTTGAGCTGATGGCGATCAATATCTACAGATACCAGCTTCCAGCCGCAAACAGCGAGTTGAACGCTCGGCTGATCGCCGCGATGTCGAACGAGATGAAACATCTGCAGGATTTCCAGGTTAAACTGTTCGAGTATGGATGGAAGCCCCGCAGGCTCAGGTGGGCGTACTGGATAGTCGGATTCATCTTCGGATATATCTCAAGAATCATGGGGGAGGAAGCGGTCTTGAGGACCGGGATCTGGGTCGAGACGAAAGCGGTTCGTCACTACGACGAGTTGCTCGAAAGCGTTCCCTGGGATGAGGAGACTAAGGAGATAGTTCAATCCAATCAGGCCGACGAGTACAGGCATATAGAGATCTGGAAGTCGTTTTTCGAGTCCAAGGCTGAATCGTAACTGGATAAGAAGCGGGGAGATAACGGGAGTGCGCCGTTCCAGGCTGATCGCCGGGTTGACTAGAAATATATTCCTGCTGGGTCTGGTCAGCCTTTTCACGGATCTAAGCAGCCAGATGCTGTTCCCCCTGATCCCTCTCTTCATGACATCGGTGCTCGGGACGGGCGCATCGCTGGTGGGAATCGTCGAGGGAGCGGCGGAGACTACGGCGTCGCTTCTAAAAGTCTTTTCAGGATATTGGTCCGACAGGATAAGCAGTAGAAAACCTTTTCTCGTCTTCGGATACTCGCTTTCATCCGTCACGAAGCCCCTGTTCGCATTCGCCCGCACATGGCCGTTCGTCCTTGCCGCAAGGGTAGTGGAGAGGATCGGAAAGGGATTGCGGACGGCTCCCAGAGACGCCCTCGTGGCCGAATCCTGCGACGAAGGTTCGCGGGGAAAGGCATACGGATATCAGAGGGCGATGGACGGCGTCGGTTCGATAGCCGGAGCGGCCGTCGCGTTCATCCTGTTCCCTTCGCTGGGATACAGAAAGATCTTCCTATTCTCCTTCGTCCCGGGATTGATCGCGGTCCTCGTGCTGCTCCTCGTGCGGGAAAGAAGGAATCCCGTAACTACCTCTCCCGTAAAGCCTTCCTTCACCAAGATGGCCGGTGCGATTCCGCGCAATCTGCGGCTCTTCATAGCGGCTTCGTCGATATTCGCGCTGGGCCATTTCGGATATGCATTCATTCTTTTAAGGGCGAAGAATATCGGCCTGGCAGATGAAAAAGCTATCCTGTTCTATCTCCTTTTCTACGTTGTGTACACGGTATGTATCATACCCTCCGGCGTGGTGTCCGACAGGATCGGCAGGAAGCCCGTTCTTGCCGCAGGGTATCTCCTGTTCGCGGCGACCTCAGTCGGATTGATATTCGTCGAGGGACCGGCGGGGATCCTGCTTCTTTTCGCGCTGTATGGGATATTCTTCTCGATGATCGACGGCGTCCAGAGAGCCTTTGTGGTCGACTTGGCTCCCGGCGGGATGAAAGCGACGGCCCTGGGCGTTTTTCATACCGCGGTGGGGATAGCGGCGCTGCCGGGAGGTTTCGCCGCGGGGGTTTTGTGGGACAGGATCAGCCCGGAGACGACATTCGTTTACGGGGCGGTAATGGCGCTTTTATCGCTGATACTTCTACTTTTTGTAAGGGGCCACGCCGCCGGTACGGGTCTTGGGGCGGATGACAGAAAAAGGCCTCTATAGGGATGCCGCTTGAGGGATTACTCCTTTGACAGCAGAGGAGGCCATGGATTACAATCCTATCCGTTGACGGTCGATTTGACGGTTCTCGGCGGTATGCAGAGAGAGGTTACCGGAGCTGAACGATGAGTGATTTCGCGACCAAGGTCCTTGATGATATTTTCATCGTCACGTGGAGCGGCGAGAAATTTCACGGCTGCAAGGAGAATGAGCGGCTCAGGGAAGAAACCGACGGGGCGATAAGTAACGGGATCAAGAAGCTAATCGTAAACTTTCCCAGGGTGACTTTGATAGACAGCTCGGGGCTTGGCATATTGATATCGGCCTGGAAGAACGCACTGGACGGAGAGGCCGAGCTGGTAGCCGTTATCGGCTCGGACAGGGTCGACTATATACTGAAAATTACGAACCTTAAATCCATCATGAAGATATTCCGGTCGGTTGAGGATGCGATGAAGCATTTCATCTGATACGGGTCCTTAGGTCTGTGCCTTGGTCTCTCTGGGATCGAGATGAAAGGAGACAGCATGAGAAGAAAGCTTATCGCAGTGATGCTGGCGGTCGTGCTTGCGGGGTCGGCCGATGCGGCATCTCTGGCAGGTTTCGGTGTGAAAGCGGGGATTAATTTCAGCACGCAGGAATACGATTATAATGTTCCTATAAAACGCGACGCCAACTACAGGGCCGGCCTCGACCTGGGCATTTTCAGAGAGTGGACGGGGTTACCCTTCGTCGGTCTCCTTACGGAGCTCCATTATGTTCAGAAAGGGATGAAGGAAGAGTTCCTTGTTTTAACCATCGAGGATCCCTCGGGCACCAAGGAGGAATTCAGCAGTAGGGTCGATTATCTCACCTTCTGCGTTCTCCCCAAGCTCGATCTACCTTTCGGAACCGCCGGCACATCGTTCTATCTCGCGGCAGGTCCGAGGCTCGATATCAAACTGGGGCACGAGACCGACTACAACGGGCCGATTTACGATGAATTCAGGTCCTGGGATTTAGGGGCGGATGTGGCGGCGGGATTTTCGTTCATGCGCTTCCTTGTCGAATCGCGCTTCAGCTACAATTTCACAGACTCGGACAAGCTGGAGTCGCTCGATGTCAAGAACACGACATTCAGCATCCTTGCAGGCGTGGAATTCTGATCCTTCCCCTGAACGACCGGTCGATTACATGTAATCGGGTTATGGGACCCGCCGGGATCTTGAATTAGGGCCCCTTAATTCTTGTTGACGGAAATAATCGGCCGTAGTACAATGCGGGCACCTAAGCTGGGGGGGAGATATGAATTTCAAACTACTTCTACCTGCCAT
>CAZPAH010000083.1:6216-12811 GCA_964584495.1 uncultured bacterium
CGTTGCCCTGACGGCTCCGGTAGAGGCCGATCCGTGTCTTGTGGTCTATCCTGAGGCGCCCTGTGTCTACAGGTACGATCCCGATGAATACTATACGGTGGGACCGGGGCATCCTTTCTACGATCCCGAGTACGACAGGGGTGGGGAGGTACTGCTCGAGATAGGGGGCGGCGAGATCGACCTGAGCATTTACCAGGCCCCGAATATTGTGGGGTTCGAGGAATCGACGGATGGTAACGAGGGGTATGTCTTCACGGCGACGCAGTTCGCCCTGTACGTCGACGGATTCTCGAACAAGGTGACTACATATCCCAATATTCTGGTTATCTTCGACGGTATTATGCCGGGAGGATGCGAACCCGAGATATCGATCGACGGGGAGATGATTACCGGGCTTGTCTACCCGATCGGCGACCTGCTCGTATCGACGCCGACCGAGGAGGGCGAGCACTACTCCGATTCGATACTTCTCGAGATCGACTGGCATGGCTGTTACGGTGTTCACATCTGGGCATTCTCGGATGAGAACTACAACGGAACCAGGGATGGCGGAGAGTGTTTCACCGCCTTTTCCCACGATTCGTCTATCCCGACGCATGGATCGACCTGGGGCGCGATAAAGAACCTGACGGAATAATTCGGGGATTCCCGGCATTTTCCCGACAATCCACTTCCAATCTCGATGGATGTGTATAGTTGTACGCATCCCGATCCGGAATAACGGTCGTACGTCTACCGGGGCATTTTCGTGTAATGCTCCTATTGATTGACGATGGTATTGCATTTATTCCGGTTTTGGTGCATGCTCTCCGTCGAGGGTTCCAATTATCCAAGGAGGTTAATATGCCTGTTGTTCACGTGGATGTCTGGAAAGGATTCGGTCCGGAACGGGCGAAGATAGTAATACATCATATTACGAAGATCTTCGAAGATCAACTCGACGTTCCGAAAAGCGCCGTCGAGGTGATCGTGAACGAAGTGCCGAAATCGCACTGGGGGATCGGTGGGGAGACGGCCGCCGAGAAGTTCGGAGACAAGGATTGATTCGTATCGTTAAAGGAAGGGGTTGCAATGTTCCGTGCTTTAGTTGTCGCGCTTATTTTGACGTTACTGTCCTTTTCCCACGCCGGTGCGGAGGAATGGAAACTTTCGCTCGATGCCAATCTGACCTTTACGCAGAATACCTACAGCGACAACTGGGTCGGGGGGGAGGTCGGAGCCATGTCGTGGGCGTTCACCTCGAATTCGCTCGCGGAGAAGCAGATCAGCGAGATTCTTAACAACAGAAACACGCTCAAGCTGATGTTCGGTCAGACGCACAACCAGGATAACGACACCAAGCACTGGGAGAAGCCGGTCAAGTCGACCGACCTCATCGATTTTGAGACTATTTTCAGGTTTTCCCTGGGCGGTTTTGTCGATCCTTTCGTCGGCGGCCGGCTCGAGTCGCAGTTTCTCGATGCCAGCGACGCTGCGAAGAAAAGGTATATCAATCCTCTTCAAATCACGGAAAGCGCCGGCGCTGCGAGAGTGTTCATCAATGAGGAGAAGCGCCAATTGACTGCGCGTCTCGGCGGTGCCCTCAGGCAGCATGTGGATAGGGACCTTCTGGACCCGGTGACCGATACGAGAAAGACGGTATCGAACAATGAAGGAGGAATCATCTTCGATACCGATTTCAATACAACCTTATCCGAAGACAGGATTACGTACTCGAGTAAGCTGACCCTTTTCAAGGCATTCTACTACTCGAAGAAGGACGAGTTTGCCGGGACGCCCCGGGAGGATTACTGGAAGGCTCCGGATCTCAATTGGGAACATATTTTCACGGCAAACATAACGAAATACCTCATGGTCAATCTATACATCCAGCTCCTTTACGATAAGGAGATCGATCTGGGCGGGCGTTTCAAGCAGACCCTCGCCCTTGGTCTGACGTACAAGTTTATATAGGTATGTGGAGTGGAGCGGGGAACCGGCCCGCAGAGGAGACCCCGTGATTTTACGGAAGAGAGCCGGTTCGTGGGGAAAAGGAACGTTTGTGAACGGAGGTTCTCATGAAGCCCAGGTATATTCCTTTTCTCATCCTCCTTGCCGTACTGCCGGTTCTTTCCGGTTGCGCTCACAGGCCGGTGTCGGTCGCAGGGACGTGGGAAATGATCTATCCGGAGCCTGAAGCAAGCCTTTATCCCGGAGGCGCCGCGACATCGGTCAAGATTCTCAATGACACACATTTCGCGTTCGGTATGATGATGCCTGACGGCAGCGCCTTCGCCGGCGGCGGTCGCTATTCTCTGAACGACAGCACATATATCGAAACGATACGGTATCATTCCAACCCTATCCTGGTCGGCCGTTCGCTGGTGTTTCATTACAGGCTCGAGGGGGATAAATGGTACCATTTCGGCAGCTTTGAAGTGGGTGGGATGAGGTACAGTATAAACGAGATCTGGCGGAGAATCGATGCGATCAAAGGTAAACCGATCGACAAGGAAAGTCAGCAGCAGGATATAGCGATCCGCCGGTAAAGAGGCCTGTCGGCGGCCCGGGGATTTTGATACGCGGGATCTTCGGGATTGACCGCGCCGCAAGGCGTTCAGCGCGGAAGATGCTTCATTAGAAGTACGCCTGCTTCCTCGAGCCCGCAGCCGTAGAAGATAATCCCCTCCTCGTGCCCCTCCATTACTATTATTCCGCTTTCTCCCGAAGGACCGCTTTTGATCATCTCTTGTATCTTCCTCGCCATCTGGGGCGTTCCGTACTCGAACTCGGGGGGTGTGGAGGGGAATATATGTAAAAGCTTCTCCCACATGGTTCCGCTATGGATATGAATGACTCCCCCTATACCGCTCCGGGCCGAGTAGGCCGCAGCATGGGTCAGTGACTCCGATGACGGCTCGACCGGCCCGTCGAAGGTGACGTGGTTTTTGTCGAGATCGAACCCGGTTACCCTGGCGAAATGGTTCTCGTCGAGCTTTTCGAATTTTCCCGTGGCGGAACCGGTGATAATGAAGGCGGTTCCATCGAGCCTCACGCTCAGATTCCCGAATCCAGGGCCGCCGGGATATGCGCCGACAAGACCGAGGCGGTAGAACCGGCTCCTCCATTCGATCATCTCCTCGAGGAGAGCCCGTGGAAGCGGCGCCCTCCCGGTGCAGGTGAAGGAGAATTTAATATAGCCTTCGTTTGTAGTCATCCTGTCAATCCGGCGCCGGTAAACCGGGCTGGCGCCCTCCCACAGGTGGCCGTTTCTCGGGGTAGAGGCCCAGAATTCCTTCCCTCTCGGCCGCGCAGACTCCCCTTTCTGTGATTAGTCCGGTAACGAGCCTCGCGGGGGTGATGTCGAAAGAGTAATTCAGCGCTTTCGAGCCCTGCGGGGCGATGAGCACATCCACGATATCGTCCCCGTACAGGCCTCTTGCATACCTGACCTCGTCGCCGCTCCGCATCTCTATCGGTATCCGCGAAACTCCGTCCTCGATCTTCCAGTCGAAAGAGGATACTGTGAGGGCTACGTAAAAAGGGACGCCGTTGTCGCGGGCCGCCAGAGCCTTGAGATATGTTCCGGCTTTGTTGGCTACATCCCCGGTGAAGGTCGTTCTGTCGGACCCGACGATCACGATGTCAACCATACCGTGCTGCATCAGGTGACCGCCCATGTTGTCGGTGATAATGGTGTGCGGGACGCCCCTCTCCGACATCTCCCAAGCGGTAAGCCTCGAACCCTGGTTCCAGGGCCTGGTCTCGTCTATCCAGACGTGGAGATCGATCCCTTCCTCGAGGGCGGCATATATCGGAGCGGTAGCCGAGCCGTGATCGACGAATGCGAGGAAACCGGCGTTGCAGTGGGTGAGGATATTTACGGTTTCGCCGTTCTTACGCTCGGAGATCTCCCTTATCAATTCCAGCCCGTGAACGCCGATCATCCTGCAGTTCTCAAGCTCTTCCAGCATAATCTTCTCCGCCGCATCGAAAGCGATACGAATCTTTTCGGCGGGCGAGCCTCCAGTCCGTATCTCCTTTAGCGTCCTGTCGACCGCCCATGCGAGATTCGCGGCGGTCGGCCTGGTCTCTTTCAGCTTCTTCGAGGCGGAATCGAGATGTCTGTCGAACGAATCGTCCCGTGGGCCGTGGAGGGCTGCGAGATAGATGCCGAACCCGGCCGCGACCCCTATGAGTCCGGCCCCCCTGACGTGCATCTCGGAGATCGCGCGGACGACGTCATCAACGGAAGCGAGATCCTCGACGACGAGTTTGTGCGGAAGAAACCGCTGGTCGATCACCTTGACGACCCCGGCTTCCTTCTCGGTTATCCATAGCGATCTGTGCTGCTGTTTCGCCGGATTCATTATCACCACCCTTACCGTTGGCAACCGCTATAGTATAATATAATCGGGACCGTGTATATTTCTTTCGGCGGGAAAGCTTTTAAAGTTGTGCGACGGCCCTGTAACGCTTAATTTTACTTGTCCGGTCTTGTAAGGGTTCCTTTTCTTAAAAAATACGCGAGGGAAAAGATGGTTGAGATACCCGTCCTGTATACGCGCAGGTTGGTCCTGAGGCCGTTCGAAATAGGCGATGCCCCGGTCGTGAGCGAGCTGGCCGGTGACAGGGAGATAGCCGATATGACCATCCGGATACCCTATCCTTATGATGAAGAGATGGCCGAAAAGTGGATAGAGACCCACAACGACCAGTTCAAGCTGGGTATTTCCCTGTTTATGGCGGTTACACTCGAAGAGGATGGAACGCTGGTCGGCTCGGTCGGGTTGGATCTCGATCAATTCAACGATAGCGCGGAGCTCGGCTACTGGATCGGTAAACCTTACTGGAGAAACGGATATGCCACCGAAGCGGCCCGGGCGATGCTCGAGTACGGATTCGACGTGCTTGATCTCAACAGGATTCACGCTCATTGCTTTTCGAGGAACGAACCCTCGGCGAAGGTGATGGAGAGGATCGGGATGGTCTACGAAGGGCGTCTAAGGCAGCATGTGAGAAAGTGGGATTCATTCGAGGATATAAGTGTATTCGGAATATTGAGGGATGAGTTCGCGGCAGGCGGCGGCGGAAGGCGCGCCGTTTCGGCCGGGGAGGAACAGACTTGAATAGATGTCCGTGGGTCGGCGGTGACGGGCCGTATGTCGGATACCCCGGCGAGGAAGGGGGCGTTCCCATGAAACTTCCCGCCGTGTATGCCGTAAGAATGTACAAAGGGCCGGTTACGTCGCGTGCGACGAGGGCATGATCGCTGAAAAAAGGAGCTGAGGATGAGAAAGACCAAGGGATTGAATTTGATAAAACAGTTTGTTTTTTACGGAGTGTTCGTCGCTTTCCTCCTTTGCCTAAGATCTTCGGTCTTCGCCAGCTATGTCGTACCTACCGGCTCGATGAATCCCACGATCCTCGAGGGGGATTTTTTCTTTACCAATAAGTTGGCTTACCGTCTCAAGATCCCCTATACGAAAGTAACGATTTTTAAATGGGCCGAGCCGGAAAGGGGAGATATCATCGTTTTCAAGTTCCCCGGCGAAAAGGAAAAGCTCTTCACGAAAAGGGTGCTCGGAGTTCCCGGAGACATTATCGAGTTCAGGGAAAAGAGCCTGTATATAAATGGCGAACGTATTGAAAGGAAGTATACGGGAAGATCGTCGGAGTACGACAGGTTCGAGGAAGACCTGTTCGGAAAGAAATACAGGGTGCAGTACGCGCCATACCTCATGGTCGGCGACGACATGAGGAGGGTCGTGATTCCCGAGGGAAAACTGTTCGTGGCCGGTGACAACAGGGATAACAGCTACGACAGCAGGTTTTGGGGGTTGCTGCCGCTCGAAAACGTCGAAGGAGAGATATTTTTAAGGTGGTTCTCCTGGGACAAGAAGGAGCACCGGCCCAGGTTGGATAGGATAGACCTGATGTGACGATGGCTAACTTTCAACTGAGAGCTTTTTCGCCCTCCGACCTTCAATCGATAGGCCATCTCCAGCCCGAGGGCTGGGGGGATATCGCTTTTTTTTTCAACCTCTTCGTCCGTTCCAAGTTCTGCCGTCCGCTGATCGCCCGGGTCGACGGCGAGATAGTGGGCGTAGGAAACAGCATCTCAAACGGTCCTACGGGATGGCTCAGCCATATAATCGTATCGAGGGAATTCCGTTGCCGCGGAATAGGATACGCCTTGACGGCGGAAGCGATCTCGAGCCTTGAACGGGCCGGCTGCGGGAAGATTCTGCTTGTAGCCACCGATGACGGGGAGAAGGTCTATAGGAAATTCGGATTTGAAACCACTTCCCTTTACCTTTTCTTCAAGGGAGGGACCACCGGGATCCCTTGCGCCGGAGGCCTGGTGAGCCGGATCGAGGCGGAGGATGAAGGGGCCGTTCTGAGGCTGGACAGGAATGTTTCAGGCGAGGACCGGGGGCATTTGATGAGGCTTTTCCCCGGTGGAGGGTGGGTGGTCCGCGGCGAGGGGCGAGGCGGGATAAGGGGGTTCTATCTGCCGGAAGTCGGTGAAGGGGTTATCGCCGCTTCGGACGAGGAGGCCGGAATAGAGCTTCTACGGATAAAGGCCGGCATGCCGGGAGAGAAGATTGTCCTA
>CAZPAH010000084.1:0-4177 GCA_964584495.1 uncultured bacterium
CGAGCAGTATTCGAACGGGTTGATCGGCATGAGCGGCTGCCTTCAGGGATCGATCGCAAGGCTTCTCAGGGAGGGTAACCGGGATGATGCGGTGAAGCTGGCCGCCAGGCTGGCCTCCATCTTCGGGCCTGGCGATTTTTACCTCGAGATACAGAACCACGGAATTCCGGAGGAGATCAAGCTGATACCCCTCCTGGCCGATCTCTCGAAGGAGCTCGGATTGCCCCTCGTCGCCACCAACGACTGCCACTTCATCGAAAAGGAGGATCACGAGGCCCATGACATCCTTCTCTGCCTCCAGACGGGCAAGGATCTCGACGATCCGGGCAGGGTCCTCCGTTCCCACAAGGAGACCTGGTTCAAGCCCCTCGAAGAGATGTCGGCCCTCTTTCCCGATCATCCCGAGGCTTTGGTGGCAACGGTCGAGATCGCGGATAAATGCGAATTCAGTCTGAAAGATACAGGAAACCAGCTGCCGGTATTTCCGATCCCTTTGCCCTTCAAGGATGCGGAGGAATATCTCGAGCACCTGGTGATGGAGAAGGTCCGCGGCCGTTATCCCGAAGCGGGGGAGAATATATTCGAGAGAATCAACTACGAGTTGGGCGTCATAAAGAAAATGAACTTCGCCGGGTACTTTCTCATCGTTTGGGATATTGTGGACACGGCCAGAGAGATGAAGATACCGGTAGGTCCCGGCAGGGGTTCGGCCGCGGGCAGCCTGGTCTGTTACATCCTCGGCATCACCGATATCGATCCGATCGAGAACGGTCTTCTCTTCGAGCGGTTCCTGAATCCGGAGAGGATATCGATGCCGGATATCGATATAGATTTCTGCGATGAGAAGAGGCAGCAGGTCATCAATCATGTCGTCGAGAAGTACGGGAAAGAGAACGTATGCCAGATTATAACGTTCGGCCGGATGGCGGCTAGGGCCGTCGTCAGGGATGTAGGCAGGGTGCTCAAGGTTCCTTACGGCGAAGTCGACAAGCTGGCGAAAATGATTCCGGCGGTTCCGGGAACGACGCTCTCCAAGGCGCTCGAAAGCGTTCCCGAACTGAAGGAACGCTACACGGGCGATGGCGGGATCAGGAAGCTGATCGATCTTTCCCTCAAGCTGGAGGGGCTCGCCAGGCATGCATCCACCCATGCCGCAGGCCTAGTGATTACACCCACGAAACTCATAGATCATGTTCCCCTTTTCCGCTCGAACAAGGGGGAGATAACTACGCAGTACGAGATGAAGATCCTGGAGGAGATCGGACTTCTCAAGATAGATATTCTCGGGCTCAAGACCCTGTCCCATATCGAGAATACGATCGAGCTCATAAGGGAGCACGAAGGGATCGAGCTGAGCATGGACGGTATACCGGTGGACGATGCCGAGACGTTCGACCTTCTCCAGAGGGGACAAACGATCTCCGTCTTCCAGCTGGAGAGTTCCGGGATGCGCAAGCTTCTCAGAGAGATCGAGCCTTCGACGTTCGGAGATATCACGGCCGTCAACGCCCTTTACAGGCCCGGGCCGCTCGGCAGCGACATGGTGACCGATTTCATCGAATGCAAGCACGGGCGGAAGAAGATCCGGTACGTGCATCCTCTGCTCGAGCCGATCCTCAAGGAGACCTACGGCGTAATATTATACCAGGAGCAGGTGATGAGAATCGCCAGCGATCTGGCCGGTTTCTCGCTCGGACAGGCCGATATACTGAGGCGCGCCATGGGCAAGAAGAAAAAGAAGGTGATGGAGAAGCAGGGGAAGGAATTCATCAGCGGGGCCGTCGAGCGGGGGATTCCCGAGAAGAAGGCCAGAAAGATCTTCGACCTGATGGCTTTCTTTTCAGGCTACGGTTTCAATAAGTCCCATTCGGCCGCCTATGCGGTGCTTTCGATGAGAACCGCCTACCTGAAAGCGCACCATCCCTCAGCGTTCATGGCGGCCGCTATGACGAACGACATGGGCGATACGAACAGGTTGATAGTGCTGCTGGAGGAATGCAGGAATCTCTCTCTCATCGTTCACCCTCCGGATATAAACGTGGGGGGGATCGGTTTCGGCCTCGCCAACGGAGAGATCACATACGGGCTAGCAGCGATCAAGAATGTCGGCGAAAAGGCGATAAGGGCCGTAATCGAGGCAAGAAAAGATGGTCCGTTCACCGATCTAGACGATTTCTGCGATCGTGTCGATCTCAGGCAGGTCAACAGGAGGGTGATTGAGAATCTGATTCAGAGCGGCGCGATGGATCCGCTGCCCGGCACGAGAGCGCAGAAGATCGCAACGCTTGACAGGATACTGGCGGAAGCGCAGAAGAGGCAGAGCGCGAGGGACAAGGGACAGACATTTCTGGGTTTTCTCGACCGGTCGCAAGCCGGCAATACGATGCCCCTTGAGGATGTGGAGGCCTGGGAGGAAAGCGTCATGCTGCACAGGGAAAAAGAATCTCTCGGATTCTACTTTTCCGGGCATCCTCTCGACCGGTTCCGAGACCTGCTGTCGGGCATAGTATCGGCAAACAGCACGAGTCTGCCGGAGATGAGCGACAGGAAACCGGTCGTTCTAGCCGGCCTAGTCACGGACGTTAAGGTAATCTCGGACCGCAAGGGCAATCCGATGGCTTTCGTAACGCTGGAGGATTTTCAGGGGTCGTGCGAGGCGATAATATTCTCATCCACGTTCAAGTCCCGGAAGGAGAGGATCAGCGAGGACGATCTCGTCGTGATACAGGGGAAGGTTTCGCTCAAGAAGGGGGGGGACGTGAAGATAATAGCCGATAAGGTATACTCGATAGACGAGGCGTTGCGGTATCTTTCCAGAAGCGTTCACCTCGTTCTGCGTGACGGGCTTTTCGGGGAGAACGAGCTGGGCGAATTGAAAAAAGCGGTCGAGCGCTATCCGGGTGAAAGGGAGATCGTATTTCACTGGAGGAAGAACGGTAGCGAGAAATTCCGTATCCGTTCCAGGAGTGCGGGGATCACGCCCAGTGTCGAAATGATCAAAGATATGAAGAAGATATCGGGGGTGGAAAATGTGGAGATCTCGACTTAGTACGGCGGTCACGATAGTAATTCTGGCGGCAGGCTGTCCGTGCCTGTGCGGGCAGGGTCTCGAGGATCTCAAGATTGTCGACAGCCCGACCGCCGGCATTCTCCCGCACGGAGCATATATGTTCGAGGGATCGGTAGGTCCGGGCAACGGGCTGCTGTTCGGCGTGGAGATAGGATTTCACGACCGGTTGATGCTGGGAGTTTCATACGGTGTCCAGGAGTTCATCGGAAGGGGCGACATCGAGGCCAACGACAGGCCGGGATTCCAGGCCAGATTCCGCCTTATAGAAGAGGGATTCGCCGGGCCGGCTTTCGCGCTCGGTGTCGACACGCAGGGCGAGGATATGTTCATCGAGAACGATGAAAGGTACGAGAGGAAATCGAAGGGGATCTACGCGGTGTTGAGCAAGAACTACTTCATGCTGAGAAACTTCGCCCTTCACGGGGGCATCAACCATTCCTTCGAGAGAAAGTACGAGAACGGGATCAATTTCTTCGGCGGCATCACACTGGAAGCGCTGACCGGCATGACGCTGCTGCTCGACTATAACGCCGCGCTCGATGACGATGATACCGAGCTTCCCTCCTGCCGTACGAAAGGTAGGGGGTATCTCGATTCGGGAGTGCAGTTCACCTACAGGGAAAACCTGAGGATAAGGTTGTTGTTCAAGGATCTCCTGGGAAACTATACCCCTAAAAGAGGGGTTGCGCGGACGCTGGAGATATTTTACATCGGTTATTTTTAAGGGGCGGTCAAGATGCCGGGTTACGAGCAAAAGGTTCTCGATTTCGAAAAACCTGTCTACGAGCTTCAGGAGAGGATAGACACGTTGAAGCAGGAGGGGTCGACCAATGCCGGGGAGATAGCGAGGCTTATGGAGAGACTGTCGGCAATGGAGAACCGCCTCTACAGCTCCCTATCGCCGTGGGAGAAGGTCCAGCTTGCCCGCCACCCGATGCGGCCGACGACCAAGGATTATATAAGGTTGATCTGCGACGAGTTCGAGGAGCTCCACGGCGACAGGTATTACGGCGATGACCCGGCGATAATCAGCGGGATAGCCAGGATCGAAGAGAAGCGTGTCATGATAACGGGGCACGAGAGGGGTAGGAACACCCGGGAGAGAAT